>DATEAT010000144.1:0-34395 GCA_035288225.1 Anaerolineales bacterium
CGATTTCAGCAGCCCCTTAGCGTCGGCAGGGGTGCCCGGGGAGACGACCTTGAGGCCCGGGAAATGGGCGAAGATGGCGTCGGGGGTTTGGGAATGGGTGGCGCCCAATTGCCGTCCGCCGCCGCCCACGGCGCGGATGACGAGCGGCAGCCTCATTTGGCCGTTGAACATGTAGTGTAGTTTTGCCGCCTGATTCACGATGTGATCCATCGCGGCGAAAGCGAAGTTAATGGTCATCAGCTCGGCTACCGGGCGCGCGCCCGACAGCGCCGCACCGATCGCCCCGCCGATGATGGCCGCCTCCGCGATGGGTGTATCGCGCACGCGCTCCGCCCCGAAGTGGTCGTAGAAGCCTTTCGTCACCGCGTACGTCCCACCCCACAGGCCAACTTCTTCGCCCATAATGAAGACCTGCGGGTCGCGTTCCATTTCCTCCCACAGGGCCTGCGAGATGGCCTCGCGCATTGTCAGCTTCGACATGGGGACTTCCCTCAAACCGAGGCGAGCCCAGTGGGTCCGCCCTGGAGACTGAGCTAGTTATCGACGTAGACGTTTGCGAATAGCGCCTCGGCCGCCGGTTCGGGGCTGGCCTCGGCGAATGTTACGGCTTCGTCGATCTCGCGTTGTGCCCCGGCCTCAAGTGTGTCCAGATCCCGGGCGGAGGCGATCTTCTTACCCACCAGATACGCGCGGCAGATGCTTATCGGGTCGTGCTCCTGCCAGTGTTTCACCTCGTCGGTCTTACGGTATCGTTCGGGGTCGCCCATCGAATGCCCGCGGTAACGGTAGGTGACCGCTTCCAGCAAGTACGGACCTTTTCCATTCCGCACCTCTCCGAGCGCCTGCTCGGCCGCCTGGCGCACCGCCATCAGGTCCATACCGTCCACCCGAGCGGCGGGCATGCCATAGCCGGACGCCTTCTGGCTGATTTCTGAGACGGCCGAGGCCCGTGCGACGGATGTGCCCATCCCGTACTGGTTGTTTTCGCAGACCCACAGGACGGGCAGGTTCCACACCTTGGAGAGGTTCAGAGCTTCGTGGAAAAAACCGATATTGGTGGCCCCCTCCCCGAAGAAACAGATCGTCACGCCGGCCTTCTTGGCGTACACATCGCCCAACGCCAGGCCTGCGGCAATCGGCAAGTGCGCGCCAACGACGGCATGACCTCCCCAGAAGTTCTTGGTCACATCGGCCAGGTGCATCGACCCGCCCTTGCCGCCGCTGCATCCGCTGGCCTTGCCCAGCAATTCGGCCATCACGACCTTGGCCTCGAGCCCGCAGTTGATGGCGATGCCGTGGTCGCGATAGGCGGTGATGACACGGTCGTGCGGCTGCCGCGCCGAAACGATGCCCGTCCCGACCGCCTCCTGCCCGATATATAGATGCAGGAAGCCGCCGATTTTCCCCTCTTGATATAGCTGCGCCGCGCGCTCTTCCAAACGGCGGATGAGAACCATCTGGCGATACAGGCCAAGCAGCTCGTCTCTGTTCATGGGCGTTTCCAAGTGATATCTGTGCCGGACATGAGAGTACCGGGTCGCCCCGGCACCGATTGTGCGTTCCAAGTGACACCCGAACCCAAGTCTACCACGATTGTCTGAATTCCGGGAGATTTACAGTAATGACGCACTTGCCAGTGACACGCCCGACTGACAAAAGAGACCGTGCTCGGCAGTTGAAGCCCGAGCACGGTGACCGTCGATTGTGATGTGGGTGGCTGACGGGGCTTGAACCCGCAACGACTGGATCCACAGTCCAGTGCTCTGCCAATTGAGCTACAGCCACCATTGGCGCGCCATTCTAACATGCTCAAACGCCAAGCGCCAAGGAGGAGGATCCCAGAATTTCCCCGGTACGCCTCGCGAGAAGCTTCCTACGCGGAGGATGTCACACGCTATGCCGCGTGGCCCGTGGCGGGCTCACGCGTTGGTCGCTTCGAGCAGGCGCCGGCGGACTTCCTCCGCGAGAACTTCGACCTTCACCTCAATCTGCTCTCGCTTTGCCAGGTCCTTGAGGCTGACACTGCCCCGTGCCGATTCATCCGGTCCGCAAATGACGGCGAAGCGAATGCCGGCCTGGTCGGCGTACTTGAGTTGCTTGGGAAGTCGGTCCGGCGTTGGATACCATTCAACGAGTAAGCCAACCTCCCGGAGCCGGCGTCCCAGATCGAGGGAGGCGCCGACCTCGCCCTGGCCAAAAGTAGTCACCAACACCTGGGCCGGCGCCGCACGCAGCGACGGCAGACAACCGAACTTCTCAAGTACGAGTTGAATGACCACATCACCCATGGCGAATCCGACGCCGGGCAAACGGTCCCCGCCCACGTCGCCGACCAAGTTGTCGTAGCGTCCCCCGCCCAGCACCGCGCGAAACTCCCCATCCCGGTCGCGCGCCTCGAATACCGTTCCCGTGTAGTAGTCGAGTCCGCGCACAATTGTCGGATCGTATTCAACGTACTCCTCGAGGCCGAGCGCCTTGACAGCCTGGAAGAAGGCCTGCAGCTCTTCGCTCTTCGTCCACAAGTCCTTGTTCTCGAGCAACTGCGAGATTCCACGAATCGAAGTTGTGTTCAGTCCTTGATCCGCCGCGTAGGCTTCCCACTCCGAAGCGCGCATCTTATCGCGCCGGTCGATCAAACGGAACACCATCCCGCGCAGTTCCGGTGCGATGCCCAGCCGGGTCAACTCGGCTTCCAGCAATCGCCGGTTGTTCACTTGCAGGTACACCTGAGAAGATTTCAGACCGACGTTGCGCAGGAATGTCGCCGCCACGGCCGCCAGTTCCGCATCCGCCTCGGGTGACTCGACTCCCAGTAGGTCGATATTCCATTGGAAGAACTCACGCGTGCGCCCCTTCTGCGGGCGCTCGTATCGCCAAAACGGACCGAATGACCACCATCGAATGGGCAGCGGCAGTTGCCGTTGCCGCGCCGCGACCATGCGCGCGAGGGAGGGTGTCAACTCGGGGCGCAACGTGATCTCATCGCCGCCGCGGTCGTTGAAGCAAAACGACTGCTCCCGGACCAACTCTTCGCCCGACTTAGCGGCATAAAGCGCCATCGGCTCGAGGAAGGGGCCGTCGTACTCCTGATAGCCGAATGCGCGAGATACGCGCGCGAGTTCGCCGTAAAGCCATTGGCGCAACGCCAAGGCCTCCGGATAGAAATCGCGTGTGCCCTTAACCGGTGAGATGATGGTCTTCATTCGGTCTCCAGCTTGCCGCTCCCAAGATGCAAGCGCGCGGCTTCCGGCATCCGCAATCGGAACGGAGAAGTCCCCGGCCCGCACGCCGCGCACCACCACGCTGACATCGGCCAGGCTCAGCGTCCTTGCCGTCGTGCCGCACTCGGCAGCAGATCAAGCCTCGTCCCCGCTGAGATTAGATAAAGGAGCGGCCCGATTTCAGGCCGCTCCGTGTCGGGGCGGGCGGATTTGAACCGCCGACCCCCTGCACCCCATGCAGGTGCGCTAGCCGAACTGCGCTACGCCCCGTCGACTTCGTCATTATAGTCGATGCACCTCAGGCTGCCCAGGGCGTAAGATCGTGCCCCGCCAAGCACCACTCCGCTCACGCGCCGCTATTGAGTCGGAATCCGTGTCCTCGCACCGTGACAATGTAGTCCCATTCGGTATCGACCTCCGCCAGCCGGTCGCGCAAGCGCCGCACCAGCGCATCGATCGCCTGCTCCGAGACCCCGTCGGTGGAAACCCCTGGCCAGACGCTCTCCACCACCTCTTCTCGCGACACCACCGCGCCGCTTCGCAAATAGAGGAGCTCGAGCAGTCGATACTGATGCACTGAAAGCGGCGGATCGATCTCCGCCTCGCCGATCCACACCTTGTGCGCCCGCGGATCGATGTGCAACCGTCCCGCTTGCGCCAGGCCGCCATCCAGCGTGAGCGGCACTGTCGAATCGGAGGCAACGAACACCACCTGCAGCACCAAAGCCACCTGGATGATGTCGCCGTCGGTCAATTCGACCTCGCCATCCACGGGCTGACCATTGACCCAAGTGCCATTCTTGCTGCCCATGTCTTTCAGGTAGGGAGCACCTTCGCGACGATAAACGCGAAGGTGGTGGCGCGAGATCTGTCGATCTGGGATGGCAACATCGCAGTCTTCGCCGCGGCCGAGGACCAACCCTTCCTGGGGAATCGTCCACCGTTGCCCGCTGAGCGGGCCGGATTGGACGATCAGTACCGGCAACTCTTCAGGTCCCGCCATGCCTCACACCACCGAAGTGCGCGAGTCGCTCGCTGGTTGTCGGTCGAACCAAGGGCCGCCCGGCATGCTGTATAATCGCCGTGAGTTCATCGGCCTGATGTCTGGACCTACGGGAGGGAGGTCTCGCCGAGACGAAGGATCAGGCCGCTGCCCCGCCTCCCCGATCATCCGAAATCGCTTGGCGTACGACCACGGTCCATCGGGGCCGCGTGTGGAGCCGTTTATGCCGAAGCCGCTTGCGCCCGGAGAATTCCTGCGCGGCCGCTACCGCATCCGGTCGATTATCGGCCAAGGCGGGATGGGCGCAATCTACCTGGCCGAAGACGAACGGTTGACCGGGCGCCTGTGTGCTCTCAAAGAGGTCGTGCACGACACGGCGCTCTCCGCCCAACTGCAGCAGCAGGCAGGCGAACAATTCTACCGCGAAGCCAGCATCCTGGCCCGCCTCGATCATCCGAACCTGCCCAAGGTCTCCGACTACTTCTCAACCACAACCAAAGACTATCTGGTGATGGATTACGTCGCAGGCAGCGATCTGCGCGCCCTCATCGAACAGGCCCGGGCCGCACACCGCTTCCTCAGCGAGGCGGAGGTCCTGGCATGGATGGGACAGCTTCTGGACGCGCTGGAATACCTCCACGGACAAGTCCCGCCCATCCTGCACCGCGACATCAAGCCCAGCAACATCAAACTCACGCCCATCGGTATCGTCAAGCTGGTGGACTTCGGGCTGGTGAAGGTGCTTGAGCCCGACGAAATGACGGTCACGGTGGTGCAAGGCCGCGGTACCGCGCTCTATACACCCCTCGAGCAATACGGTGGCGACACAGGACACACTGATCCTCGCACCGACCTGTACGCGCTGGGCGCGACGCTCTACCACCTGTTGACCAATGAACCGCCGGCTGAAGCCAAGCACCGCTTCCTTTCGCCGGATGCCCTGATTCCTCCGAGACACCACAATCCCGCCATATCCCCCGCGGTCGAACGGGCCATATTGTGGGGCATGGCTTTGCACCCGGCCGATCGGCCGCCGGACGTCAACGCCCTGCGCGAATCGCTGCTGGGCAATATGCCGTCCCCTTCAACCTCTTCGCGGATGGGGGCGAGGCGCCCAGGTTCAGTTTTGCCGCCCCTCGGACGCGTCGAGGCTCTCTTGGCAGCCTCCGCGTTGGCCCTCCTGGCCATCGCATTCGCCGCCTCGGCCGGTCGCTGACAGGTGCGGCACGCCCAGTGACTCAGTTACGCGCGCGTCGCCATCGCGCAAGGGCCCACACGGCGGCTCCCCCCACCAGCCCGCCAACGAGCGCAACGATCACTCCGCCAAAAGGACCCGCCCCACTGGTGACGGATTCGGTGCCCGGCAGGTTCATGGCAAGGTAGTCGTACGCCAGAAGACCGCCCACCACGACCGCTAGTCCTCCACGGACTTCCCAGCCGCGAGCCCCCAAGCGCCCCAACATGAACCCAACCAACGCTCCCAACCCGCCAAGAACCAGCAACGAAGCGGCAAGCGCAGTCCCTCCGGCGGGGCCTTCCGACGCGCCATCTCCCTCGACCGGAACGAGTGCCGGTGTGGCTTCAGAGACACCCGCTCCAAGTGTGGCCGTCGGCGGTGGCGTTGGGGCGATCGCCGTAACAAACCCGGGCGTCTCACCGACTTGCAGCAGCAAGATCGTGGACACCATCGCGGGTTCGCTCACGGCGTACACTTCCATCGCACCGATGCGATCGATGACGTGACTGGCCGTCGCCAGTCCGGCCTGCGTCGCCCCCTCGAGCACCAGCGTGGGTATGTTCTCGGCAGGGTAAGCGATGCGAAACCGGACGACGGTCCCATCCGGCACAAGGTGACCGTTCTGGTCGATGACCGGCCCCGCCTTGAGATGCAAGCTGTCGCCCACTCGATACCCGCTCGGCGTGGGGGCCGGAGTACCGGGTCCGGTGTCGACGGATTCGACGGCCAGCGGAATGATCTGATTCGGAGCAGCCGACAACGCAGTAACCAAGCTGTACCCTACGCCCTCCACCGCCACGGGCGAGGCGCCCTGCGGTGCGAGCTCGCCGAAGAGTGTGCGAGCTGCCACCTCAATGGCCGCCGGTACCTTGCTATAGAGAGCGTAATAGGCCGTTATCTTGCTGATGTCGGTGGAATCGAGGTAGTACGGCGCCCCCAAGGCGAACACGATTACCTTCCGCCGCCGTACAAGATCCGCACGTTGGCTCAGCAAATCGCTGAGAGCATGCGACCCCGCCACCGCCGGATCGGTGTTGAGAGTAAGGGCAACGATGATCGTCGCAGAATCGAGATCGCGGGCGAGGTTCTCATTCGGTGATCCTTGCAGATAGGTCGCCAGATCTGCAAACGAATACGACGTGAGGCGAGCGGCGGAAATTTGCCCGCTGCCCTGCGGGCCGTACATGCGTTCAACCACCTTGCGCAGCACGTCGTAGGGCACCAGCGCAACCGAGTCGCAGGCGGTGCACGGTCGATACGAACGCGAGTCAGTCAGGAACAGGATCCGATCGCCGGTCGTCGGTGGCTCGAGGCCTCGCTCATCGACCTCGGCGGAGGCGGGGCTAAGCCGAGTCAACCCGCGGCTCTCGATCTCAAACGCCACCGCCGCATCCTGGCCTACCTCGATCCGTGATCCCGGATACGTGGTGGAGCTCAAGCTGTCAAAGAATGGATACAAGCGGTACTTGAGTGCCAGAATCCTCACGACGGATTCGTCGACTCGCTGTGCGAAGGCTGCATCCTCCTGGTACTTCTGAACAAAGGATGCAATCGTCTCCTCAATCGAGAGGCGCTCGTCGCCTACACCCGAGGAGCGGAAATCCGCGAGCAGCAATAAATCATTGCCCGCCAGAAAAGCGTCCTTGGCCAGCAAGCGGCCCGCGAAGGCCACCCCGCTCGGATCGTAAAAGCGGCGCACCGACTGGGAACCGAGGGAATCACTTACGGTCAGCCCGCCCGATTCCCGCCAGCTGCTGAATTCCGGCAGCCCCATCACCTGAGCCAGTGCCTGCGGGTCGAGGCTCAACGGGCGCGTGGTCACGCGGATGTTTCCCTGCAGGCCCTGGTAACGGATATGCGAGACCAGCAGCCCATCGGCCGTGCCGGCATCGCCCAATTCGCCGCGGGTGACGGCCGCGAAGGGAGCGAGATCGATTTGACGCAATTGCTCAAGGGCCTTGCGTACGGTGGCAACTTCCTCCTCTGGATCCCGATCGCTCCCGCCGATACCAGGGAAATGGGTTGGCACGACCGCTACTCGACCTACACCCCCGCGATGAACGCCGCGTATGAATGCAGCCCCCAGGTTGCCGACCCAGAACGGATCGCCGCCAAACACTCCCGACCCGAGGTCCCCAGCAGCCACCGGATTCGGCCGCTCAACAACGTCTAGGCTCGGACCGAGCAACAAGTTCACCCCGAGCGCGGCCAGCTCGCGCCCGGCCACAAACCCGGCCGCCTCAGCCAATGCCGAATCCCACGTGGCGCCGATCGCCATTTGGGATGGCAAGAGGGTGACGTCGTTGGCGAGGTTCGATCCCGGATATCCATCCCCACTCTGGGCCAGCGCGACGAGCAGCGGCACGAAGGTGGATGCGGCAGAGGTGTCCGCATCGCCCGGCTCGGCCGCGGCTCGCACGGCGCTGGCGCCGGCTTGTTGCAGGGCGTTCGTCAAACCGTTTAGGCCGGACGCCTCCCCCGCCCCGGGGAGAATGTTGCCGTTGCTTGTGCGGAGCAAGACGCCGCCGATGTGATACTCACTGATGAGTTCGTAGATCGTGGACGTGGGGCCAACGTCCTGCCCTTGGAATGTGACGATGAACAACTGGCCGACGCGTTCCTGGGGTGAAAGCGATTCGAGCAGGCGCGCTGCTTGGTCCTGCGGCGTGGTTCCCTGGTAAGGCGTTGCGCCTAGGGCTGGAATCGCCAGCACGAGGATCAGCGCAACCGGCAGGGTGCGCCGCCATGCCAGGAGAAGCGTCTGACTACGCCGGGTCATCACGTGATTCGCCTCTCAACCGGCTCGCCCTTCTGCGGCCGGCGCCGCCCATCGCTTGCAGACGTCCGCGTGCACATCAGGGGATATGTTGCCTCCCGAAATGAGAACAATGTGTTCTCCGCCGCGGGTCAGAGCCGCTTGGCGAGCGGCAGCCAGTGCAACCGCGGCCGAGCCTTCGATGCGCTCGCCGAAGCGCCACCATGCCTCCGCAATCGACTTGGCGATCGATTCTTCGTCGACAAGCACGAACTCATCCACAACTTGGCGCACGAGGTCGAGCGTCTGGGATCCGGCCTCAACCGGCCCCGCCAGCCCATCGGCCAGGCTTTCGCGTTCCACCACGCGGCTCATCCCCTGCCCGTGGAAGTGTGCATGCAGGAAGGCTGAGGCATCCGACTGCGCGGCGGCCACTCTCCACTCTGGGCGCAACGCCCGAACCACGCAACCCGTTCCGGCGGCCAAACCCCCACCCCCGGCCGGTACCCAGACAGTCGCCTGCTGCAAATGCCCGGCTGCTTCCACCACCTCCAACGCAAGGGTCCCCTGCCCCGCGATTACCCAGTCGTCGTTGTACGGCGAGACCCACAATCGCCCCGACGTGCGAGCGTCCTCGATCGCCGCCGCTTCGGCCTCGCCGTAACCACCCCCGACCAACACCACCTCGGCACCGAGCGCGCGCATGGCCGCGACCTTCTCGGGCACCGCGTGCAAATAGGTGAACACTCGGACTTGCGCAGCGACCAATCGAGCGGCGAAGGCAACGCCCTGCCCGTGGTTTCCGGCTGAGGCCGCGACCAGCCCACGGGCTCGCGCCTCCACGGATTGCGCAAGGACTTTATTCAATGCCCCACGCAGCTTGAAGGATCCCGTCGCTTGCTGATTCTCCCATTTCATCCAAAGCGGCGACGCGCCGTCCTTGGTCAGCGGGGTCCGCACAATATGCGGCCGGATTCGGTCGGCGGCCTCGCGTATCGATTCCAGTCTAACCACGTTGTCTTTCCCGGCCAATAGCCGCCAGGATGACATCCGGCTCGTCGGTGATGATTCCGTCAACTCCATGGGCGGCCAAACGAATGGCGTCAGATGGATCGTTAACCGTCCAGGCACACACCCGGGCGCCGCGCGCATGAGCCGCGCGCACTGACCGAAGGTTCGTTTGATCCAGGTGAAGGTTATATGATTGTGGTCTAGCGACGAACGCGAACCATCCCTCTCGAAGGAAGACCGGCATCGACGGCATCGTGAGCAAACCGCGCGCCACCCGTGGAGCAAGGCGCGCGGCGCGGCCAAGCGACAGCGGATTGAAGGAGGACAACAACACATTGCGTTGCAGGCCCATTGCCACCACCATGTCGACGACCACCTGCTCGAGGCGGTCGCCACGGGTCGCGTAGTTCTTCAGCTCGATGTTGATCCAGGCCCGCCGCCCGATTTCCTCAAGAACGTTCTGCAGCTGCGGGATGCGAGTGCCGCGAAAGGCGGGAGAGAACTTGGACCCGGCGTCCAGGTCGCGAAGCTCCGCCCAGTTGCGGTCTTGAACCTGGCCGGTCCCATCGGTGGTTCGCTCCAAGCGTGTGTCGTGGATGACCACCGGCACTCGATCGCGGGAAAGCATCACATCCAGCTCGATCGCCTGCGCCCCGAGCTCAAGCGCCAGGCGAAAGGCCTCCAGCGTATTCTCCGGTGCGCGACGGTTTGCCCCGCGGTGAGCGATGACCGCCGGAACTTGAGGGAACAGGTGGGCGAGATCGTCCGTAGGCATGTTCGATCCAATCGGCGGGGCGATAAAGAAAGCCACGGACCCGGCGTGCGGTCCGTGGGCCGTGCGTCCAGATCCGCCGGGCTCTAGATATCCACGAAGAACGACGACGCCGCACGATCGAGCAAGTCGCGCGTCATTGCGGGTTCCACGCTCATGTAGCGGGCAATATCAAGAATCTGGTCGCACAAATCGCGCGGATGGGAGGCGCGCAGCTTGCGATTGTTCTTGATGTAGTACTCCTGCAGAAGGTAGGCCAGGTCGTCCTCGGAGTACGCCACCCCTTTGGCCGCGGTGACGCGGCGGAATATCTCGCGATACTCTTCAAAGGTCGGGTCGCCAATGTGTATCTTGTGCCGCAGCCTGCGCAGAAACGCCTCGTCGACCAAGTCCTTGGGTGGCAGGTTGGTGGAGAAGACGACCATGACATCGAAGGGGATTTCGATTTTCTGCCCGGTATGCAGGGTCAGATAGTCGATGCGATTTTCGAGCGGGATAATCCAGCGGTTGAGAAGGTCGCGCGGGCGCACTTGCTGGCGGCCGAAATCGTCGATCAACAGGATGCCACCATTGGCCTTGGCCTGGAAGGGCGCCTCGTAGTAACGCAAGACGTCGTTGAATACGAGATCCAGCCCGGCCAGTGTGAGCTCCCCGCCCACCATGATAAACGGACGGCGGATGCGGATCCAGCGCGGGTCGCGCCGCAGGCCGCGCGCCGGCTGGCCGGCACCACCGGACACCAAGTCCTCATCCGGCGCGAGTGAATGGTTTACCGAGTCGTATAACTTAACGACGTGCCCTTCGATATCGAGCGCGTAGGGGATGTACATGTCCTCGCGCAGGATGGTCTCGCCGATCGCCCGCGCGATAGTGGTTTTGCCGTTGCCCGGAGGGCCATAGAGGAATATTGAGGTGCCCGAGTTGACCGCCGGCCCGATGCGTGCCATCGTGCGGTCGCTAAGAACCAGCGCGGTCAGGGCCTGGCGCATGGTCCGCGGGTGGAAGGTGGACCGTCCGCGCGCCTGCTTGCGGATCGCAGCGTTGTAGTCGGCAACGGGCACCGGCGCCGGTCCCGCGTACTGGCTGCGGTCGAGCGCCTCGCGCGCCCGCAACATGCCCATCCCCGTGATCGCATACTGATAAGCACCTTCGCCGATACCCACTTGCGACTTAACCTCGATCAGCTTCTCGCGCTTGAGCGCCTCCAGGATTTGATCGCCCACGCCGGTAAATGGGAGGCACATCAACTCCGCCACGCGGAAGCCTGTCAGGTAGCCCTGAAAATAGAGAATCTTCAGCGCCAGGTCCTGGAGCCACAGCGCCGAGAGCCCAGTATCTTCGATTCGGGTAATAGGAGCGGGGACGAAGCGGCCGACGGTTATCGCAGCGTCTGAGGGGCGGGCAATTGCACTCGAGGATACGGCCACCAAGCACCTCCAACGTGCGTCCGGTTTGCGGTTCGCCGGTTGCGTTGGCGAGCAGATTATAGCACGGGGCGTTTGCCTGGGTTGTGGGGGCCGGGTATACTCGCCCCATGCAACTCAGCGTCGTCATCCCCGTCTACAACGAGAAGAACACGCTTCGCGAAATACTGCGCCGGGTCCAGGCCACGGGGCTGGCCGGCGAGATCCTGATCGTCGACGACGGATCGACCGACGGCACGCGCCAGGTTCTGGCGGAATTGCCCCCGCAACCCGGCCTGCGGGTGATCCTCCACCCGCGTAACACGGGCAAGGGGTCCGCGGTTCGCACCGGGATCCAGAACGCGTCTGGCCAAATCATCTTAATCCAAGACGCCGACCTCGAATACAACCCCCGCGACTACCCGATGCTGCTCAAGCCGATCGAGGACGGGGTGGCAGATGTCGTCTACGGCTCACGCTTCCTGGGCGCACCGCGGCGCGTGACGATGTACTGGCACATGCTGGCCAACCAACTCCTCACCCTGGCCACCAACCTGCTCTACAACAGCATCCTCTCGGATATGGAGACCGGTTACAAGGTCTTTCGCGCGCCTCTCATCCAAGGCATCCGGCTGCGCGCCAACCGCTTCGACTTCGAACCGGAAATCACGGCCAAGCTGCTCAAACGCCGGGCGCGCATCTTCGAGGTGCCGATCTCATTCAACCCGCGCGAATACAACGAAGGCAAGAAAATCAAGCTAAGCGATGCCTTCGCGGCCGTGTGGGCCCTGCTCAAGTATCGCTTCGTCGACTAGCTGCCGTGCTCGCCGCGCTGTCATGCCGGCGCGAGATCGAGGATGTTCAGCTCGTCGCGCTTCTCCCCCCTATACTCATTGACCGTCAATTGAAAAGCCGCGTCCACTCGCGGAGGTAGCGCGTCGGCCGCCTCGCCCCAACGAAAGGCAATTGCATTCATCCGCCCCCGGCCCTGCTCGAGCCATAGCTTGAGATGGCTGCCATCGCTGCCGACCCGCCGTTTGTCGCGGACGGTCAGCCCGCGCGCCACGAAGACCGGAGTCGGATTGCTCATTCCACACGGCTCAAGCGCCGGCAGCACATCATTCAGACCCACCAGGTCGGCCAGCCTTACCTCGGCATCGACTTGCAAGCTGGGTTGGAGTACGACTCCCGACAACTCGGCGCGCGCCAACGCCTCAAGCCGGCGGCCTAGCTCGGGAAGATTCCGCGAGGCGACGGTGAATCCTGCAGCGGCAGCATGCCCGCCGTGCCGGACGAGCAGGTCGCGGCAGTTGTCCAAAGCTTGAGTGATGTGGAACTCCGGGATGCTGCGCGCCGAACCGCGCGCCTCGTCGCCCTCGAGCGTCACTACGGCCGACGGACGGTAGAACTCCTCCGTAAGGCGTGAGGCCGCCAGGCCGATGATCCCTGCGCTGAAGCTGGAATCCATGGCAAGCAGAAAGAAGGGCAGGCCTGCCGGCAGGTCCGCAGCAGCTTGCTGCAACACTTTCTCGCGCGCTTGTTCGTACGTGGCGCGCGTTTGCTCCTGCCGCTCCCGATTCCAGAGGTCGAGTTGCTTCGCCAGGTCGAACGCCTGATCCATCGCATCGGTCAGCAGCAGATCGAGGGCCGCACGCGCGGTCTCCAGCCGGCCGGCCGCATTGAGCCGCGGGCCCAGCGTGAAACCAATCGTGTGACCCCGCACTGAGCCGGAGCTGACCTTGGCCGTTTCCGCCAGCGCCCGCAGCCCGGGGTTGTGGGGCCCCCCAGCGTTCATCCGCGCAAGCCCGCGCCGCACAAGGCTGCGGTTCTCGCCGGTCAGGGGCGCCAAGTCCGCCACGGTGCCGACCGCTACTAGTTCCAGAGCGTCCTCGAGTGCAGCTTGCTGCCCGGCTGGCGCGGGCAGCACACGGCCCAGTGCTTCGGCCAGCTTGTAGGCCAGACCCACACCGGCCAAGTTCTTCTCCAGATTATCGTCGCCACGCTGCTTGGGGTTGATCACCGCCACCGCGGCAGGCACGTCGCCCAGGGGCTGATGGTGATCGGTGATGACCAGGTCAATCCCGGCTTGCCGACAGACCGCGGCCTCCTCAAATGACCTTACGCCGCAATCGACAGTGACGATCAGGCGTGCGCCCTCGGCCGCCAGCTGGTGAATGGCCGCCACATTGAGGCCATAGCCCTCTTCGAAACGGCTGGGGATGTAACCGCGCACGTGCGCCCCGAGGCGTTTCAGATGCCGCACCAAAAGCGCTGTGGCGGTGACGCCATCCGCGTCGTAGTCGCCGTACACGATAATTTGCTCGCCGGCCGTCACGGCCCGTGCCACCCGCCCCGCCGCTTCCGGCATGCCTTTGAGCGCCCATGGATCCGCGATCGAGGACGCGTTTCCACCAAGGAACGTGGCGGCACTGGCGTCGCTGATGATTCCGCGCGCTAGGAGCACGCGTGCGAGCACGGGATGGACGCCCGGCATGACGAGCGAGGCATTCGCCTCGCTCGCTGCCGGAAGAAGCCACCGCTTGCGCGGGAACCGTGCGCGCTCGGCCGCCCCCGTCATGGCCTTAGCCCGTCAGCGTTCCACGCACCCAGTCGCCGACTAGCCAGTATCGGAAGTCACGGCCGTTCGAACACTGAATGCCACCGATGATCCCGTAGACCAGTGCCCCCAGTGGCAGAAGGCTCACCGCACAGGCGAAGGGCATGCACAATAAACCAATGAGCACCGCGCTCAAGATACCGCTGATGGTCCAGGCCACGGCGATCAACGCCCCGCCGCCAACCCACCAAATGAGTTGGAAGACGAAGGACTGCATCGCGTGGTAGGCGACGTAGCGTGAGCGTTCTTTGTAGACCAGGTAGATCACGAGCGCGGCCACCGGCCCAAGCAGGCCGGTGAACAAGTTGGCAACGACGCTGAGATGCGCCAGCATCGCCCACGTCCGCTCGTCCGCCGGTGAGAGCGGCGATGCGGCCGCGCCGGGGGTCGTGCCGGTAGGTTCTTGTGCAGGAGCTGAAGTCATTGTGCCTCCCAATTCCACGCGATGCGGGGTGGAGGGAGTATAGCCCGACCACCGCGATCGCGCCACGGGGGAATGCAACAAGCCCGCCGACGGCGGGCTTGTTGAGGTGACGACAGAGACACAGTCCGAACGATTTACGCCCAGCCTTGGTTCTTGACGAAGTTGGTGATGACCGGGATGTTCACCATATTGCCCTGGTAGGCCTTGTAGGCCCAGTACAGCTGCGCGATCAGGCCCAGCGGCCAAATGCACAGACCGATCAGGAAGAAGCTGGTGATCGTAACGATGATGTAGAAAACGACGCCCCAGGCCAGCGCTTGCGCATTGTGCGCACGGATGAACGGCCGGGACTTCTTGTCTGCCATCAAGAGCAGGATGACAGGGATGAGCGGCGTGAAGACGTAGGCCAGCGCTGTCCAGAGTTTGTCATCGCTGGTGACGTCCATTCCTGGCTGAGCGGTCATCAATTCCTCCTTGGAGAAGTGGGTGCACCCGTCCCCCGGGTACACAGATGCGGCATTATATCGGTTGCGCGGCGGCTCTGCAACCCTAAGGAAAAACACCGCAGCCTCGCCGCCGTTGCGCCATGCTAGAATCGTTCCATGCGCGTCGTGTTCATGGGATCCCCGGATTTCGCCGTGCCTTCGCTGCGCTGGCTGGCCTCGGCCTACGAGGTTGTGGGAGTCGTCACACAGCCCGACCGGCCGGCGGGCCGGGGCCGTCGGCTGGTCCCCCCGCCGATCAAGCGGGCAGCGGTCGAATTGGGTTTAGATATTCTCCAGCCCCAGCGCCTGCGCGAGCCGGGAGCCACGGAGGCGGTCGGCGCATGGCAGCCGGAACTCATCGTAGTCGCCGCCTTCGGGCAGATCCTGCGCCCCGATATTCTGCAACTCCCTTCGCACGGGTGCGTAAACCTCCATGCTTCGTTGTTGCCTCGCCATCGTGGGGCCGCACCTATACCCGCGGCAATCCTCGCCGGCGACAGCGAAACTGGCATAACGCTCATGCGAATGGATGAGGGGTTGGACACAGGTCCCATCCTGGCCCAAGAGCGGCTGACGATATCCGCAGAGGAGACGGCTCTCTCGTTGGGCGAGAAGCTGTCGGAACTCGCCAAACAGACGGCAGAACGTCACCTGCCGCAGTACCTGGCCGGAAAGCTGCCCCCGTCTCAGCAGGATGATGCCCTGGCCACCTACGCACCCATGCTGCGCAAGGACGACAGCCGGATGGATCTTGCCCAACCCGCGGAGGCATTGGCTCAGCGCGTGCGGGCCTATTACCCGTGGCCCGGGACGCACATTCTATGGGAGCGTGTGCCGCTAAAAATCACCCGGGCTCGCGCGCTGCGCCAGGTGAACGGCGCCGCGGGGCCCGTTGGCCGCGTCGTCCGCAAAGGGACGGGCGCTGCCGTAACGTGCGGCGTTGGGGAACTGCTGTTGCTTGAAGTTCAGCCCCCAGGCAAGAAGCCGATGGCCATGGAAGCCTTCTTGAACGGGTCGCCCGACTTTCTGGACGCGGTACTCGATTAGCTTTTCGCGGCGACGGCCGCACCCCACCTACGGATTGTGAGGCAGTCATGGAACAGCGCGTCTATCACGGCCCGATCTCCCCAGAACTCCTGGCCCGCGCTCTGATCGCCGAATTCGCGCAGGGCAACATGCAAGCGCAGGTCATGGGCGACTCGGAACGCATGATCGTGCAAATCGCAACGCGCCAGATGCGGGCCTCCGGCGGCCAGACGGCGATGAGCGTCCATTTGGAGAAGGTCGAAGATGGGGTGCTGGTCAAGACAGGCCAACAGGAATGGCTTGGCGTCGCCGCCAGCCTGGGGGTCAGTGCCCTCTTCGGCCTGCGCAGTCCGCTCAATCTGCTCGGGCGGTTGGACGACATCGCGCAAGACATCGCTTCCCTCCAGCTCCAGGAGCGCGTGTGGGAGGTCATGGCGCGCGCGGCCGAAGCCGTGGGCGCCGGGCACGACATCTCGGAGCGCTTACGCCGCATCCAGTGCGCCTATTGCGGGGTGGCCGTGCCGGTAGGCGAAGCGTCGTGCCCGGCGTGCGGGGCGCCGCTGGGGGGCGTTCAGCCGCGCGCCTGCCCGCGCTGCGGGCAGGTGGTGGCCGCCGAGGTGCGCCTCTGCCCCAATTGTCAGGCCGTGCTCGCCCCTTGACCGTCCAGCCCATTTGCATATAATCGTAGTTGCAAGGAGTCGCAACTACGATGTCGTGCCACCTGCCGCTTGTCGCAACGCTGCACGCGCAAGGCCTCCGGCGCACACCTCAGCGGACCGTCATCATTGAACAGTTGTGCCACAACCGCGGCCACCTGACCGCGGAACGCGTCTTCAGGCTGGCCAGCCGCCATCTTCCCGCGCTCAACATTGCCACCGTTTACCGCACCCTCGAAACGCTGCGTGCGGCACAGGTGGTTACGGCATTTGTGACGCCCGACGGCCTGACGGAATACGAACTGCGCCGACCCGAGGTGCGCCACCACCACCTGCGTTGCCGACGTTGCGGCGGCGAGTGGGTCCTGCCCGCGCGGCCCGTCGAACGCCTACGCACCCAGATCGTAGCTGTGCAGCATTTCCATCCCGACCTCGACCATCTCGTCCTGACGGGGCTGTGCGCGAAATGTGCCAGCGGCGGGACTCCCACACCGAAGAAAGGAGGATGAGAATGCATTTCCAACCCGCGCCCATGCACCTCCCGGACGGCTTTCTATCGACTCTCATCTCCCTGGGGCTGTGGGCAGTCTCGATTGTTGCGGTCGGCATCTCCCTGCGGCGTGTCGGCCAAGAGCTCAACCAGCGCCAGGTGCCTTTGATGGGAGTGATAGCGGCGGCCGTCTTCGCAGGCCAGATGCTCAATTTCGCCGTCGCTGGTGGCACCTCAGGCCATCTCCTCGGCGCCGCTTTGGCGACTATTCTCGTCGGTCCGTGGGCGGCCATCATCGTCATGACCACCGTCGTCAGCATCCAGGCGCTCGTTTTCCAGGACGGCGGGCTGCTGGCACTCGGGGCCAACCTGTTCAACATGGCCATTATCGGCACCACTGTGGCCTACTTCGTTTACACCAGCATCCGCAAGCTGTCTGGGGAGAAGGCCTGGGGTCTCTTTCTGGGCGGAGTTGCAGCCGCGTGGGCCTCGATCGTCGCGGCGGCACTCGCCTGCGCGCTCGAGCTTGCCGTTTCGGGTACCTCCCCGGCCAACATCGCCGTTCCGGCGATGGGCGGAATCCACATGCTCATCGGAGTCGGAGAAGCGCTCATCACATTCGGCGCTTTGGCATTCATCCACGGTGCACGCCGCGATCTCTTCAGGCGCGAGTCCAAAGCTGCCTCGCCCGGAGTGCCCGTCTACCTTTTCGGCCTCGGGATCGCCCTGCTGTTGGCGGTCCTCTCACCCTTCGCATCTGCTCACCCGGACGGGTTGGAATGGGTCGCCGGACAGAACGGCTTCCTTGATGCCGCCCGAGACCCGATCTACCGGCTAATTCCCGACTACATCTTTCCCGGTATCTCGAACGAGGCTCTGGCAACGGTGGTGGCTGGCATTGTAGGAACGCTTCTCGTCCTGGGGGCTTTCATGGGTGTTGCGTATCTACAGCGAACAAGAGCGGGGACCTCCTGAGCGAGGCGTCCGAATGCCCCGAGAGCAGCCAACCCGCCTGCCGCGCGAAGCGCCGTGCGATGTGTGATCCCAATGCACGTCCATTACCTCGACCCGCACCGATCACTTGAGAGCCCCGTTCACGCCCTCGACGGGCGGGTCAAGTTCATCCTGACTGTGGCCTTCATTCTGACCGCCTCCCTCACGCCTTACGCCGCCTGGCCTGTCTACATCCTGCTCTTGGCCACGATTTTGTCGGTGGAAATCCTGTCGCGCCTGGGGATTGGGTATGTCCAGCGCCGGGCCAGCCTGGCTTTGCCCTTTGTGCTGGCCGCCTTGCCTCTGGTCTTCAGTATCGAGGGGACGAACCTATTCACCATGAGGCTCGGTTCGTGGACGGCGCCCGCCTCGCTCGAGGGACTGGAGCGCTTCATCAGCGTGGGGCTCAAGTCGTGGCTATCCATACAGGCGGCCATCGTGCTGACCTCCAGCACATCCTTCCCCGACCTGCTGCAAGCCATGCGCGCCGTCCGACTTCCGCGCCTCTTGGTGGCGATGTTCGGCTTGATGTGGCGATACCTATTCGTCCTTGCAGATGAAGCGGTGCGTTTGATGCGTGCACGGGCTGCTCGCTCCGGGCGCCCTGCCCCCTCCGCTGGCGGGGCCGGCCCCCGGCCGATGCCGCGCCTCGCATGGCGCGCGCGAGTGGCCGGCGGCATGGCGGGCAACCTGTTCCTGCGGGCCTTCGATCGCAGTGATCGGATATACGGTGCCATGCTATCGCGCGGCTACGACGGCGAGGTGCGCAGCCTTCCGATTTCGCCGCTCTCTCTATCCGGATGGCTGACCCTGGCCTGCGGCTTTTCTCTGCTCGCCTTCCTTCTCAGCCTGGGGGCACTCTTCGGGGGCTAAGCCTGTGCACCACTCCATTGATGTCCGCCACCTGTCGTTCTCATATCCGGACGGGCACCCGGCGCTCGAGGATGTTACGTTCCGCATCGCCCCGGGCGAGAAGGTTGCCCTCGTCGGCCCGAACGGCGCCGGCAAGTCCACGCTTCTGCTCCACTTGAACGGCATTCTCAGCGGTCAGGGCGAGCTTGTTATCTGCGGCCACACCCTCAGCGAGGCCACCCTTGGGCCGATTCGCGCGGCTGTGGGAATGGTCTTTCAAGATCCGGACGATC
The DNA here is from genome assembly GCA_035288225.1 of Anaerolineales bacterium. Taxonomy (GTDB): domain Bacteria; phylum Chloroflexota; class Anaerolineae; order Anaerolineales; family RBG-16-64-43; genus RBG-16-64-43. The sequence goes on from DATEAT010000144.1 coordinate 19,239, forward strand.
AACTCTTCTCGCCCACCGTTTTGGAAGACGTTGCCTTCGGACCGATCTACATGGGCCTGAGTGAGTCGCAGATCCGCCTGCGAGTGACAACGGCCTTGGCCTCGGTCGGCATGTCCGGCCAGGAGAGCCGGGTTTCGCACCACCTGAGCAATGGCGAGAAGAAGCGGGTGGCGATCGCCTCGGTGCTGGCGATGGAGCCGGAAGTGCTCGTGCTCGACGAACCCACCGCCGGGCTCGATCCGCGCGGGCGGCGCAACCTGATTCGCCTCCTGCGCGATCTGCCGCAAACGATGCTCATCTCCAGCCACGATTTGCAGATGGTGGCCGAGCTGTTGCCGCGCACGATTCTCCTCGATCGAGGCCGGGTCTTTGCCGACGGATCAACAGCTGCCCTGCTGGCCGACCCAGACCTGCTTCTAGCGCACGGGCTCGAAGCGCTTTGATCGCCCTGCCTGTCTCGTGGTGATCGAGAGAGGCCTATCTTGTCAGGCCTCGCCGCGTGTGTATAATAACGATTGCATTCTTTCACCGACCACGCGCACGATAGGATGACACGATGAGCAAACAGCATACCGAGATAGCGCGCCGCTACTTGGGTAGCGACGCGACGTGGACCTCCGCCGGCCTCGTCCCGGGCAATCGCAAGACGCTGCCTGCGGCCTCCATCCTCATGGCAGAGGCATCAGCCATAGGCGAACCCCAAGCGCGGGCGGAAGCCCGTTGGCTGATTTGGGAAACGGCTCTCGCCCTCGGCATTGTGCCCGCATCGATCAACGACCTCTACATGGCGCGCGGCCGCGGCGAGGCCCCGTCCAATTTCACGGCGCCGGCCATCAATCTGCGAATGCTCTCCTTCGATGCCGCGCGCGCCGTCTTCCGCGCAGCTCGCGTGCGCCGGGCCGGCGCGATCATCTTCGAGATTGCGCGCTCTGAGATGGGCTACACCGACCAGCGCCCCGCGGAATACGCCGCCTCGGTGTTGGCTGCGGCGATCTGCGAAGGCTGGAGCGGTCCAGTCTTCATCCAAGGCGACCACTTCCAAGTATCGGCAAAGAAGTACGCCTCCGCGCCGGAAGCCGAACTCCAGGCCATTCGGGACCTGATTGCCGAGTCCATCCAGGCAGGTTTCTACAACATCGACATCGACACCTCCACCCTGGTGGATCTCAACCGCTCGACGGTTCACGAGCAGCAGATGCTCAACGCCCACCTGTGCGCGGCGTTCACAGCATTCATCCGCACCCACCAGCCCAAGGGCCTAGAGATTTCGGTTGGAGGTGAAATCGGAGAGGTCGGCGGGCGCAATAGCACCGAGGAAGAGCTGCGCGCCTACCTGCAGCTCTATGGCGTGGAACTCGACCGCCTGGCCGGCAGCGCGCTCGGGCTGAGCAAGATCAGCATCCAGACTGGCACGTCGCACGGCGGCGTGGTGCTGCCGGACGGCAGCATAGCCCAGGTCGCCGTGGATTTCGGCACGTTACTGCGCCTCTCGCGCGTCGCGCGCAGCCAGTTTGGCATGGCGGGTGCCGTGCAGCACGGCGCGTCCACTCTCCCCGAGAACGCCTTTCGCAACTTCCCCCAGAACGAGGCCTGCGAGGTCCATCTGGCGACGAACTTCCAGAACATCGCCTTCGATCACCTCCCGGCGGATTTGCGGGAGGAAGTCTTCGCCTGGACCCGTGAACACTGCGCCGACGAACGCAAACCCACCGACACCGATGAGCAATTCATCTACAAGGCGCGCAAGAAGGCCATCGGCCCCTTCAAGGCAAAGATGTGGACCCTGCCCGACGCCGCACGCGCGCCCATCCGCGAAGCATGGGAGAAGCAGTTTGGATTCCTTTTCGACCAGCTCGGCGTAGGCGGCACGGCGGATTTGGTGAGCACGTTTGTCAAACCCCTCATTTTGCACAAGTCGGTTGCCGATTTCGGCGGCAAGGCGAGCGAGCCCGACGAAGCCGCCCGCGACCTCGCCGACTGACCTTCCACGTCATTCGGCTCCCGCGAACCTCAACCCCATGGGCCGCGAAGAGCAGGGCGTGCGAGAGACGAAGCGCTATGCGCTCGTCCCTCGCACGCTCGTTTTTGTGTTCCGCGGCGAGCAGGTGCTCCTGCTGCGCGGGGCGAGCACCAAGCGGATCTGGCCGGACCGATACAACGGGATCGGCGGCCATGTGGAACGTGGCGAAGATGCCCTCTCCGCCGCCCGGCGCGAGCTGGAAGAGGAAACGGGACTGCGGGGGCTGGCGCTCGAGCTGGCCGGGCTGATAACCGTCGACGTCACTTCCGAGCGTGGGGTGTTGGTTTGCGTCTTTCGCGCTGCGCTAGCCGGCGACCCTGCGCTGCGCGCCTCCCCAGAGGGGTCGCTCGAGTGGGTCTCGCCTAACGACCTGACCCGTCTGCCGCACGTGCCGGATCTGCCGGTGCTTGTGGCGCGCCTGGTGGGGCAGCCTGCCGGGGCCATGCCCTTCCTCGCCCGATCGTGGTACGACGAGCAGGGCTCCTTTCACACTCAGTTTGCAGGCGACGGGACCTGAGCCCGAGTCGGGCCTAGCTTCCGGGGCGTTCGTAGAAGACAAGCAGCGTGCTACCGTATCGACGTCGGTCTGCCTCTCGCAACACCGACAGGCCAACCTCCTCAAACTCGCGTGGGTCCAATTGCACGATGGCCAGGCCGTCCGGCACGAGCCAATCCGGCCTGCGATCGACGAGCTGCAGCGCCTCCCGCCACATGCCACGATATTGCGGAGGCGCGATGTAGATTATGTCGAAGGCCGGCACACCGCGCCGTTCAAGGTAACTGAAGGCGTCCGCGCGCACCACCTGCGCACCAGCGCTCAGCCCGGTAATCTTCAAGTTCTCATGGATGACGCGGATCGCCACAGGCTCGCGATCCACGAACACCGCTCGCGCCGCACCACGGCTGAGAGCTTCGATTCCCACCGCGCCGGTGCCCGAAAACAGGTCCAAGAGAGAGGCCCCCGAAATCTCGGGGGCCAGGATGTCGAACAAAGCGACCTTCACACGATCCGAAATTGGCCGCGTGGCTGCGCCCGGAACGGCCTTGAGAATCCTGCCTTTGGCCAGGCCCGCCACAACCCGCACGGCTCGCTCGCTCCCAGCCCCGGCCTACGGCACGGCCGGTTGCCACACCGGGTCGTAATTCGCCGACTTATCCGCGGTGAGCTGAATCAACCCGCCGCCCACGACGCGCAACTTCCATATGGAGCGCACGCGGTTCGAGTCCATCGCGTCCGCTACGATCCATTGGTTGTCGGGCGAAAACCGAGCGGTCGACGAGCCCCCCGCACCGACCAGCATCGGATTCTCCACGAAGCCGCGCTTCTCGTAGAGCGTCGTCACCACCTGGCCGTTGCGCCCCGAATCGATGTACAGGATCAGGCGCCCATCTCGCGACCAGTCGGGGCTTGAGTTGGCGCCCTGGCCGCGCGAGTATTGCTGCTTCTCCGTCCCGTCCGCCACCATCTCGAATACCGTCGAATCCCCCGTGGAAGGCACGGTCAGATAGATCAATCGTGTTCCATCCGCCGACCAGCGGGGTTGATAATCCCGCCCACCTTCCGCACTCAGCCGCACCCGGTTGTTCCCGTCCGCGTCCATGACGAAAATGTGCGGCACCGGCCCGTCCTGCAGCGAGGTGAACGCGATGCGTTTGCCGTCCGGCGACCAGGCCGGGTCGAAATCGCCTCCGGGCGCAGTGGAAATCGGTGTCACGCCCGAGCCGTCCAGGTTGACCAAGTAGATGGAGGCGTTCTCGTATCGCTGCAGATTGCCTTTGCAGGGCGAAGTGAATGCCAAGCGCGTTCCGTCCGGCGACCAGTCGGGCTGGCAGGCCCCGTCCGTCAGATCGGTCACCTGCCGCAGGCCGCTGCCGTCGTCGCGCATGACGAACACTTGCGGTTTGCCCGTGCGCTCGGAGGCGAACGCGATGAGGCTGCCCGCAAACTGAGCGGCAGTCGTGGGTGAGGCCCTGGGCGGTTCGGTCTCCGCGACCGGTGCCACGGTTCCAGTCGGCGCTAACTCCGTCGAGGGCCCATCGGCCGTCAGGCTGACCTCAGGCTGCGGTGTAGGTCGCGTGCCGGGTGGCGAGGGCGTCTCAATGGGAGAAATCGCGCTCGAGGCCGTAGCGGGCAGTGTCGGCAAGCCGATCAGGCCGCGCGTACCGAAGTAGCCGCCAACCCCTACCAGCGCAAGCACGCCCAGAACGATGCCGAAGGTGCACCCCGCGCCACGACGTTTACCGCGCCCTTGCGCCGCAGGCGAGGGCGGCCGTGCGATTGTGGCACCGGCTGGCAGCTGTGACGCCACACGCGTAGCCTCGGCGGACGTCGCTCCGGCCGCGCTCCCAGCGCTCAGCACAGCGTGAAAATCGCTGGCCGATCGGAAGCGGTCTTCCACTCGGACTTCCAGCCCCTTCTCGACTGCAAGCGCAAGCCACTCGGAAGTCTTGGGGTTGCGCGTCCGCACGGGTGTGAGGTTGGCATAGCCCATGGCCCGGTCCAGCCCGTCCTCGGGCATGGCGCCGGTCAGTACCTGATAGAGAGTCGCCGCGAGGGCATAAATGTCGGCGCGCGCGTCCACTTGCCCGCCGCCGTATTGTTCGGGGGGAGCAAATCCGGGGGTCATTCCCCTCGGCCCGACGGTGGTTGTCGTGCCGGCCATCTTCGCCAGTCCGAAGTCCACCAAAACCGCCCGACCATCCGATGTGATGCGGATGTTCGAAGGCTTGATGTCGCGATGCAAGATAGGCCGCCGCTGCGTATGCAGGTAGTTGACCGCTTCGCAGATTTGCCTGCCCCACTCGACGACCTCGGCCTCTTTCAGGGCACCTTGTTGTTCCAGGCGATGGCGCAAGTCCTCGCCGTCGACGAAGTCCATGACCAGGTACTGCCCCTTCTCGGGGATGACGAAGTGGTCGGTCACGCGCGGCAGATTGGGATGGCGCAAGGTCGCCAGGATGGTCGCTTCGCGTCGGAATTGCCGGGCATATTCGTCGGTCGTGAAGAGGTTTTCTTTCAGGGCGACCGGAATTCCCAGGTTCTCGTCGATCGCCGCATACACAGCACCCATGCCCCCCTGCCCGAGCACGCGCTCGACTCGATATCGCCCGTTGACCAGGCTCCCAATCTCGAGTGTCATTGCAGTCCTCTAACTCCGGTGTGTAGTGCGTGCCTTCGTGCGCGTTCGGTTGCGGCAACGCGCACGCTGGGGGCCCCTGACTCGTCTCAGATGTCGAGATTGCGGACGTCGCGGGCGTGAGTCTGGATGAAGCGCCGCCGCGGCGGGACAGCCGATCCCATCAGCATGTCGAATGTGCGGTCAGCCTCGGCGGCGTCTTCGACCGTGACCAACAACAGCGTGCGGTGGGTGGGATCCATTGTGGTCTCCCACAATTGCTGGGGATTCATTTCGCCCAGGCCCTTGTATCGCTGCATGCTGACCTTTTCCGGGCCGCCCAGTTCCTTCACGACGCGGTCCCGTTCCTGATCGGAGTAGGTGTAGCGAACACTGGCCCCGCGGCCCTTGCTTTCAATGCGATAGAGCGGCGGCTGGGCGATGAAGAGGTGGCCCTCCTCCACCAGCGCGGCCATGTAACGGAAGAAGAAAGTCAAGAGCAGCGTGCGGATATGCGATCCGTCCACGTCGGCATCGGTCATGATGATGACCCGCCCGTAACGCAGGCCGCTCACGTCGAACCCCTCACCGATGCCCGTGCCGAGGGCGGAGACCAGCGACTTGATCTCATTGCTGCCGAGGATCTTGTCGAGCCGAGCGCGCTCGGTGTTCATGATCTTGCCGCGCAACGGCAAGATGGCCTGGAAGTGGCGGTCGCGACCCTGTTTGGCGGAACCGCCGGCGCTGTCGCCTTCGACAATGTACAACTCGGCCATCCCCGGGTCGCGCTCAGAGCAATCCGCGAGCTTACCCGGCAGCGTAAGGCTCTCGAGAGCGGACTTACGGATGACCAGATCGCGCGCCTTCTTGGCCGCGTCGCGAGCCCGCGCTGAAGTCAGGCACTTCTCCACGATGGCCCGCGCCTCGCGAGGGTTCTCCTCGAGAAAGGTGCCAAACCCTTCCGCCACCACTTGTTGGACCAGGGTCTGCACCTCGGCATTCATCAGCTTGACCTTGGTCTGCGATTCAAATTGCGGGTCCGGATGCTTGATGGAGACGATCGCCGTCAGGCCTTCGCGGGTATCGTCGCCCGAGAAGTTCGGGTCGCTTTCCTTGAGCAGGCCCGCCTTTCGGGCGTAGTCGTTGATCGTGCGGGTCAGCGCGGCGCGCAGCCCCGTAAGATGGGTGCCGCCGTCGACCGTGTTGATGGTATTGGCGAACGAGTAGACCGATTCGTTGTAGACATCGGTGTACTGCACAGCAACCTCGACGCCGATGCCGTCCACCTCGCGGTTGACCGCCACCACCGGGTGGACCACCTCCCGGTTGCGATTGAGGTATTTTACGAAAGACACGATGCCGCCCTCGAAGTAGAACGATGTTTCCTGTCCGTCGCGTTCATCGGTGAGCGAAATGGTCACGCCGCGTGTGACGAAGGCCATCTCGCGGAAGCGGGTGGCGAGGGTGTCGAACTTGTAGTCCAACTCGCCTTTGAAGATTTCCTCGTCATAGCGGAAGGTCACGGTCGTGCCCGTCTCGCCTGCTTTGGCTTTGCCCACCACCTTCATCGGGCCGGCGGGAACCCCGCGTTCGTAGCGCTGCGAGTAGACCTTGGCGTCTCGCCGTACTTCCACTTCGCACCAGCGCGAGAGCGCGTTGACCGCACTGACCCCTACCCCGTGCAAACCGCCGGAGACCTTATAGCTGCCCCCTCCGAATTTGCCGCCCGCATGGAGCATCGTCATGACGATTTCCAGCGCCGGCTTCTTCTTCTCCGGATGGATATCGACTGGAATCCCACGGCCGTTGTCGACCACCGTCACACTGCCATCTTTGTGCAAGGTGACTTGTATGCGGTCGCATGAGCCGGCCAAGGCCTCATCGACCGAGTTGTCAACGACCTCGAACACCAAGTGGTGCAACGCCTTGACGTCCGTGCCGCCGACATACATGCCCGGGCGGCGGCGCACCGCTTCCAGCCCTTCCAGGACTTGAATATCTTTTGCGGCGTATGCCGCCGCGCCTCCGTTGCCACCCTTAGCCATTCTTGGCTCCACCGTTCCTCTCGACGACAGGCTGCGGCTTGCGGGCTCGCGTCTCCAAGTAGCGCCGCAGTTCCTCCACCCAGCGCCGGCGGTCCTGATAGAAGATCAGGCTCGCAGCGACCAGGGCGGTGCTGGTGTATGCGTTGCCCAGCACCCCTACCACTCCGACCCAGGACGATTCTTCCGGGAGCACCCACACCGCATTCGTGCCCATCAACACCAGGGCGCTCAGCAGCACCAGGCTGAGGGTGGAGGGGTACGACCAGCGTACGACTTCGGCGCTCTTGCCCATCGCCCGCAGGATTGACTCGCTATTCAAGACAACTCCATGAAGACTGAACACGAAGAACATCAGGACCCACAAGACGAGGCCGCCCATGAGCACCAGCAGAATCTGCCCAAGCACGGCCGACGACACGCCCACAAGTCCCACGCCAAAAACGATCGGAACGCCGACAATCATCGCCCCCAGCCCCGCTCCTATCGCCAGCACGATCACATTGCGCGCGACGCGCAGCCATTCTCGCGCTTCAAAGCGTGCACCGCGGGGCGCGGAGAGCGCGCGCGCGACCAAGCTCCAGAAGGCGGACCCGAGCGTCATGCCCGCTACGGCAAGCAACAGAATCAGCGCGATGTAGGCCAGTGGGCTCTGAATTTGAACCAGGGCCGCTTGCCCCCAGGGTGTGAGAAGCGGCAACCGGGTCGCCATTACGCTCGGCGGAAACAAGGGGAAGAACGCCAACACGGCCAGAAGATTGAGGTGCGTGGCGATGCTCACCACCGAGGTGAGGGCGGCCTTTGTTTCCTCGGCCGACAACCCCGTGACCCCTTGGTTTTGTGAGAGGAACTGGATGATCGGATCGATAAGCGACCCCACACCCACGTGAGGTCCCAGCCACAGCAATAGATCCAGAAGCACGGGAATCAGCAGTAGCGCAGGCCGGTTGGAGACGACCTCTGCGCCACGCCAGAGCGATTTCAGGACCCCGATGGGGAGGTTGGGAAGCGCCGGATTCTGCTGATTCACGAACATTCATTCTACCACAGCGGGCCTTTTTCCACGGTTCCAACGCGTCTTTGAGCCCCCATTTCGCTAGGTATGGTATGCTTTGCTGACTCACGCCAACCTGTGGCGTGGAGTGCGCCAAGGCAGCCCGAGGTCTTCTCGGGGGCCTGAATTCTCGCCGAATCCAGCGCCTGTCGATTGGGCGCGGGTGGTTTGTCCCTGCGGCGGGCGGGAGCTGCACGACTCAACCTATGACCCCAGAGATGCCCCACATGGACCACCTAGTTGTCGAAGGCCAAGCCCAACTGCAAGGCAGCGTGAGTCCATCGGGGAACAAGAACGCTGCGCTGCCCCTTCTCGCCGCCTGCCTCTTGACCGATGAGCCGGTCACACTGCACAACATCCCCCGCATACGCGATGTGGAGGCTCTCGCGGCCCTTTTGCGCAGCCTGGGGGCCTCCATTGAGGAACTGGATCCCCATAGCTGGCGAGTGACCGCGCGCGAGATACGCAGCCGGGAACTCGACCGCGACCTGTGCCGGCAGATACGCGCCTCCATTTTGCTGGCTGGACCGATGCTCGCACGCTGCGGCGAAATCCGCCTGCCCCCACCCGGCGGGGATGTCATTGGCCGGCGGCGCGTAGACTCCCACCTGCTTGCGCTCACTTCGCTCGGCGCGCGCGTCACGTACGACCGCATCTTCGACATGCGCGCCGACGGCCTGCATGGCGCGGATATATTGCTCGATGAGGCCAGCGTGACCGCCACCGAAAACGCCATTATGGCCGCGGTGCGTGCCGAAGGGCGGACGACCATCCGCAACGCCGCATCCGAGCCGCACGTCCAGGATCTGTGCAACTTCCTCAATCACCTCGGCGCGCACATCTACGACATCGGCTCAAACGTCTTGCACATCGAGGGCGTGCCGGCGCTCCACGGCGGTGAATACACGCTGGGTGCCGACTACCTCGAAGTCGCGAGCTTCATCGTTGCCGCAGCCGTCACGCACTCGGGAATTCGCATCCGCCAAGTCCAGCCCTCCGACCTCGACATGACCCGTCTCATCTTCCGCCGGCTCGGAATCGAATGGCAGGTTGAAGGATCAGACCTGGTGGTCCCGCAAGAGCAGCGGCTCGAGGTGCTGGCCGACCTGGGCGGCGCGATTCCCGAGATCAGTGTCATGCCTTGGCCGGCCTTCCCGACCGACATGATGAGCATTGCCATCGTCGCGGCCACCCAATCGCGCGGCACGGTTCTGTTCCACGATTGGATGTACCCGAGCCGCATGTTCTTCATCGACAAGCTGGTGGCCATGGGTGGGCGGGTCATTCTGTGCGACCCGCACCGGGTGATCGTACAGGGGCCGAGCGAGCTGGCCGGAGAGCAACTCGAGAGCCCCGACATTCGGGCGGGCATGGCCCTCATCTTGGCGGCGCTAGCCGCCCGCGGCCAATCGGTCATTCGCAACATCGCCCAGATCGACCGCGGCTACGAACGCATCGACGAGAAGCTGCGCCAGCTCGGCGCTCGCATTGAACGCCGAGCCTCGTAGACGGGGCGCGCCCGAGCGCTTGCCTTTGGCTCCCAAGTGGGCTAGCATAAGCACTGCGCGCAGATACGCCGGCGGAATTCCCGTCGAGTGCGGATGAATGCCATTTCACGCAACCCCATGCGCCTGACTCTGACCGTGCTGGTCGTCCTCTCGTTCCTGGTCGTCGGCATGCTTCTCGGCCGCGCAGCCGGTCAGGGAGGCCTGGCGCTGTTCGCCCCGACCCCGTCGTTGGGCACCTCCACCTACCTCATCCTGGGCTACGACACGCTAGAGCGAGAGGGACATCTGCTTGCTGTGTGGCGCCTTACGTTCGAGGGTTCGGGACAAGCGCACCTGCTCGGCCTTTCGCCGGCGACGATTGTGTTCTTGGCCGACGGCCAGCCGGCCGTGTTGCGAGAGGTCCTGCGCGATCCCGCCAACCCCACCCTCGACGGATTGCAGGCGTACCTCACCCGCGAGCCGGAGGCCATCGTCCTGATCGACAATCAGGCTTTTGCCACGCTCGTCAACCGCCTGGGGGGCGTATTCCTCGACGGACGCTCGCTCAAGGGGCAAGAGGTTACTGAGGCGTTGGGCGCAATGCAGGATTCCCCGATCGAGGCCCTTCACTATCAATCGCGCGTGTTGCGTGCGCTTGCCTCACGCATTCCGCCGCGCCCCGAAGAATATGCCATCGCCGGGTTGGCGCCCGATCACCTGCGTTCCACGCTTCCCTTGGGGGAGCTCATCACGGCCAACGAAATGCGCTTCCCCTTTCTCGGTAACCGAATCACCGTTGAGACATTGGATTCCGTCAGTGCCTTCACCCTGCCGGATGGCAGCCAGGGGCTGCTGCCGACGCCGTAAGCGAATCGTGTCGGTCGCCGACAAACCCAAGCGGCGGCCATTGGCCGCCGCTTTTCGTATCTCTCGTCTGCACGACTCTGCTAATCGGCCAGCGTTCCCACAAGAACCGCGCGCACGGCGACACGCGTGCGGTACGTCTCGCGCCGCTCGTCGTACCCCTTGCAGGTAATGAGGGTCACCCACGGACGGTCTTCGTGGCGCAGCACGGAAAGATCATCGGGCAAGACCTGGCGCACCTCGCGCACAGAGAAGATATAACGCAGGCCAAATCCGCGAACGATGATTTCATCTCCCCAACCAAGCTCACCCAGCCGAACGAATGGACCTGGACGTCCATCCGGCAGATATACATGCCCGGTAATCGCACTATTGCCCGACCAGCTCGGAAACGCGGTCCCTTCCAGATATCCCGCTTGCTCACCGAGCCATGTCAGATCCCAGCCCTGTGGGCCCAGCGGCACGCCCACGATTGGCAGGCTGACGCCGAGCCGAGGAATTTCGATTTGCAGGCCGCCCGTTTCGCTGTACGGCGCCTGGGGACTCTGCGGAAGCGGAGTGATCCGGCCGGGCGCAAAACCTGTGGCCGGCAGCGCCGGCGTGGAGACCTCGACGCTGTCGGAGGTTCCGTAGGCGTCGACTGCATCGCCCGGATCGTAGAACCGCTCTGTGGCAAATACGTTGTAGTCCGAGAGCGCGAACGGTGTCTGCACGTCATCCTCGGGCAAGCTGGTCCACTCCACCTGGGCCGTGTTGGTGACGTGCTGATCGAACAATGTGATTGCCATGGTCACATCGAACTCGACCTGGCTGGTGCTGCCCTGTGGGAAGTTCGCCCAACGGGCTACGAGCAGCGGTGCCGCGCTTTCATCCAAGCTATCCGGCGCAAGACCGGTGCCCGCCCAGCGCAGCGAGCCAAGCACGTAGTCCAGCCCCGCCGGCACGACGTCACTCAGCAACACGTCAAACGCATCTGCGTCGCTCGCAGCCGCATGACCAATATCGAGGGTGAAGGTTATCATCGCCCCGGGCGGCGCCACCAGCGGAAGCGCCGTCTTGCCGATGGTCAGAGTGGGCTCCACCACGCTTACCAGCGGGCCGTCGGTCGCGAGCCCCCCTCCTTGCCAGGCCAACGCGGCGTGGTTGCCGAGCCCCGCGCCACGAATGACCAACGCCGCGTCAAGAACAACCACTCGGTAGCGCAAGGTGAGGAGGGCATCGCCCAAGGCGGCGTTTGTCACATCGCCCAGGTCGAACACGATGCGCCTGCCCTGGTTGATGTCTGTTACATCGCCCGGCGGCTCGGCGAGCACCGCGGGGTTGCCTTGCGACGTGCAGGCGTCGGCGAACGACCCGAGGCTGGTGCTCAGACCTGGGTCGCCCACAATGGAGTCGCAGGCCACAAAAGCCAGACCCGCTTGAAGAACATCTGTCAGCACAGCCTCATCCAGCATCAGCGGGCCGGAACTCGCCCCGGGGACAGTGACCCGAATCTCGTAAGTCAACACCTCACCGATCGTCACTTCGAGGTTGTCGGTGTGGATATGGCTCGTGCCCACCAATGACTTCGTCAAGTCTTCCGATACCACCAGGAGGAAATCCAGGTCATCATCCGAATTGTCCTCGGGCGTGGGGTCTTCGCCGTTCGTGCCGTCATCCTCGATGAACACCCCGTTCAATACCTGGTCGACTCCCGCGCTCAGCGGATCAGCGACATCCAGTGCGAACGCAAGAGTACCGCCGCCGCCCGCCGGAATAATCCCGGCCCCAGACCCCACGTCCGGCGCAATCGAGCACACGCTGCCCGGGTCTCCCGGCCCCAGCGGCCCCGCGCCGTCGGGATCGCTGCAGATCCACCCCGCTGAGCTGGCGGCTGCATTGAACTGCGTGTCCGCCGGGATCGTATCCTGGATCAAGACACCCGTCGCTCCCTGATCCCCCACGTTTGAGAAGCTCAATGTATAGATCAGCGTACTGCCCGCGGCGGCGATGTCGATCCCGTCGTCCTTGGTGATATTCAGGTCCGGTCCGGCGACCAGCGGCGTAACATCCTCGTCGTGATTGTCGAGCGGAGTCGGATCTTCGCCGTGCGTCGCATCGTCGGCCACATCGGCCGCATTCTCGATTTGAACTATCCCCGCCGGAACCGGGTCGTCGACAGTCAGTCCGAAGTTGATGACCACTGATGCACCGACGCTGAGCGGCCCGATGGCGAATGTGCATGGGCTACCCGCGTCCCCCGCCACGAGTGGCCCCGCTCCATCAGGGTCGCTGCACACCCAGCCTGCCGTGCTTGCGGCGGGGGCGAACGTCGTGTGTGCTGGCACATTGTCGGTGACGGTGACGCCACTTGCATCGCTGTTGCCCGTGTTATCGACCCTGAGACCGTAAACCAGCGTGTTTCCGGGCGCAGTCGTCACCCCGCCGTCGTCCTTGGCGATCCGCAAGTCGATGCCCGTGATCGTCACCGAGGCCGAGGCGTCATCGCGATAGTCGTCCACTCCCCCCGCGCCCGTGCGCTCACCGGCCTGCGGCCCGCTTAGGGAGGTCCACAAGGCGGTCGCCGGGTTGGTGAGGACGTCATTCAGCGACACCGCGGGTGGTACACCGACCACGGCCTGGTAGGTAAGGACCGCCGGCGAATCGGCGGATGCGAAAGCGGCAACGTCGAAGGTGAGCGTGCGGGTCCCGACGTCGTAGGACCAGGCCCAGCCCGCCGGCGTGGTCACACTGCCCCCGACAAGCGTCAGTCCCGTGGGCAGAACGTCGGTCACCACCACCTCCATCGCGTCGGAGGTGCTCGTGCCGAGGTGGGCCAGCGTGAGCATGTAGGTCAGCGTCTGACCGAAGTACGGCGTGATATCGTCGGGAGACTTGGCCAAATCGAGCTCGGGTTCGACCACGTCGATGGACTCGGTATCCGCCAGCGACCCGCTCGTGAAGTCGAGGGTTGCGATGTTGGTCAACGCATCCCCGTTCTGATTCGCCAACACGTTTACTGACCGTGCGACAATCTCCACTACGATGCGGTCCGCCGCGTCGACGACCCCATCCGGTGTGTTGAGCACCGTGCCCAAATCGAACACCACCCGATCGTCGTAGCCGTCCACGAGGTTGATGTCGGAAGCAATGCCGGGTGCACCCACGGACGGCAGCCCCGCGCCGGAGAGCCTTGCGCCAATGGCAACCACCCTTGAGCTGACCAGGCTGAGCACTCCCGGGGCCACCGGCAGGTCATCGGTGAGCGCGGCCGTCGTTGTGCCTTCGGGCAGCGTCACCACGACCTCGAAAGTGACTTCCTCGCCGATCGCCAGATCCGTGTTGCTGCCGTTGTGCGCGCCCGTACCGGTGTGCACCGCGGAAGTCGCTACGACACTCTTCGCCAGCCCAGGCAGGGCAATGTCGAAACTCGCCGTGGATGCGTCGAAGTAGTCGTTTTGACCGCCCGACCCGTCCCGTTCGCCGCTATCGCTTCCCGCGCCGCCGGGTGTGCTCGAGCCGGTGCCATTCGAGATGGTCCCATTGGGCCCCGGAAGGCTGGTGTAGTCCAGCAAGGCCGTGTTCAGGATGGTGAGGTCCGGGGTTACCGAATTGAGGACCAGCGCTTGATAATCAACGGTCACTGCGCAGCCCGCAGGCAAGATGTTGATCTGCACATGCACCGTGTTGCCTGTCGACAGCGAGCTGTCCAATCCACTGGCGCAACTTCCGACCGAAACCGCGGTGATCGAGCCCAGGTTGAGGGTGAGCACCGCGGGAAGCGTGTCGGCCAAGTCGACCTCAAAGGCATCGGTGCGGTTCGCTCCCGCCGCATTCGAGAAGGTCAGGCGGTAAGAGACGATGTCGCCGGCATCTTGCGGCAACGGAGGCAGTATGAGCTTGGTGAGGTCGGTGATTGAAGGTTCGACAATGCGAGCCGGAACGGAGTTGGAATTCGCGCCCACCTGCGCCCCAGCCACCCAGACCGAGAACACGTTATCGCGGTCGTCGCCGGCGTCGTTGCTGCCTGTCAGCGAGTTGTCGACCAGAACGTTGAATTCCATGGTGATCATCTCGGCTTCGGGGTCGTCGTCGTTATTGATCAAGTCCCCAAGCGTGAAGATGACTTGTTGCTGGCTGCCAACCATCGAGGTGGCGATGCGAACGGCGGGCAGGACAAAGGTGGGCGGGATCAGGTCATTGTCGGCGCCCGACAGGTCGGGTGGCAGACCCATGGGAACGTCGGCCGAGAAGGAGAGCTTGACTTGCGGCGGATCGAGCAGGAGCAAGCCTTGCGGCAGTGTGTCGCGCAGCTGAAAATTGGTGGCAGTCCCTTCCGGCAGGCTGACGCTCATCCGGTAGCGGACGACCTCGCCGATCGCGAGCAGTTCATCGCCCGCAGGCTCGAGCAGGGTGTGGTCCTCCGACGTCGCCACGATCGATTTCTGCGGCCCGGTGTTAACGCGAATGATGTCGCTGCCCAGGTCACGATAGTCGTTGACTCCACCCGCACCCGTCCGCTCAACCGAATTGACATTGAACGCGGAGCGCTGGCCCGGGTCGCCGTCCATGCTCGTCCACGTGCCCACCGCGTC
>DATEAT010000145.1:0-8447 GCA_035288225.1 Anaerolineales bacterium
GGTAACCACCGACAGCGGATCGCAGAGCCAAGGAGGCGGCATGGTCGAGCTCAAAGTGCGATTGACCTATCCGGCTCAGCTCGTCAATCAACCCCTGATCTATCACCTGATACAGAAGTTCGACTTGTACACCAACATCATCGAGGCTCAGGTCACCCCGAGCGAAGGACGGCTGATCGTCCTGCTGCGCGGGTCGCCCCATTCTATGCATGCGGGGCTGGAGTGGATTTCGGGAGAAGGGGTCCATGTGGAGCGGCTCGGGGAGCCGACCGAGGTCGAATAGTCTCTGGCCGGCGTTCGCGGGGAGGCAGCCGCATGCGGCGCCTGATTGTCAATGCCGATGATTACGGCGTGACTCCGGGGGTGTGCCTGGGCATCCGCCGCGCGCATCGTGAGGGCGTGGTCACCACCACGACCGCCATGATGAACTTGCCCCACGCCGCCGCGGAATTGCGGCGCGCCCACCAGGAGACTCCCGCCCTGGGCCTGGGAGTGCATCTGACGCTGACGGCCGGCGTGCCGCTTGCTCCGCCACAGGCCGTGACCAGCCTGATTGATGCGGCCGGCCGTTTTGTCCGCCCCCCCGAATTCGTCGCGCGCCTCGAAAGCCTGCGGATAGACGAAGTGGAACGCGAGTGGATTGCACAGATCGAGGCCTTCCTCGACCTTGGCCTGCCTCTCGACCATCTCGACAGCCACCATCACACCTCGTACCTTTCCCCGCGCCTGCTAAAGTTGATGCTGGATCTTGCGCAACGTTACGGGTGTGCCGTCCGCCCGGCGGTCACCGACGAGCAGTCGCCGCTGGCGCGCGAGATGATCGCCAGTTTTGCGCCTCAGGGGGTGGCTCACGCTCTGGCCGCCATGCGATCCACTCCGGTGAGGCACGCCGACCGGTTGTACGTCTCCTTCTTTGATACCACCGCCACGCTCGAGGGATTGCTGGCCATCCTGGGTTCGCTGCCGGATGGAACGAGCGAAATCATGTGCCACCCGGGCATCGTGGACGAGGCCTTGCGAGAGGCCAGCGGGTACGCGGATGCTCGCCAGCGTGAATTACAGTGCCTGATCGACCCCACTGTGCGCAAGGCGATCGGGAGACGCAGCATCCACTTGTGCCGTTATGCGGACGTGCCGGATGCCTGACGGTTCGCGCGCGCAGCTCTCGCATCGCGTGATGGCGGCGCTGCTACGCATCGCATTTCGCCTGCTCTATCACGAAATGGCGTGGTCGTACGAGGCGGTCGCCTGGGTGGTTTCGCTCGGGCTATGGAGGCGGTGGCGCGAGGCGGCGATCGATTACCTTCCTCCGCATGGCCGCGTGCTGGAGATTGGCGCGGGCAGCGGCGTCCTCGCGATCGAGATCGCCCGGCGCGGCAGGCAGGTCATCGCAATGGATCGCTCTCCGCAAATGCTGCGCAGCGCCAGAAGGCGTGTGCGGCGTTTCGCCGCAGGTGCAAGCGCTCGCCCCGTCCGGCTGCTCAGAGCCCAAGCGGGCCAGTTGCCCTTCAAACGGGAGAGCTTCGCGGCCGTGGTCAGCACCTTCCCGACCGAATACATCTTCGCGCCACAGGTCTTGGACGAGGCGGCGCGCGTGCTGCAGCCCGGCGGGCGGTTCATCATTGTTCCAAGTGCGGTGTTCGTTGGGGGCAGCCTTCCCCAACGGGCTGCGCGGGGCCTGTTCAAAATCACCGGCCAAGCCCCGGCCTGGATTGAGCCATTGCGCCTTGCACTTTCCAAGCGCGGTTTCGAAGGCATGGCCAGCGAGAAGGCGGTGGATGGAAGCCTCGTCACCGTTGTGACGGGAAAGAAGCTCTGACATGAGCGCGCCCGGCCGTCGACCCACCCAAGATGATGCGCTTAGTCACATTCGCACGTGACAGTTGGCACTGGGGAGAGGCCGCCGTGCGGCCTAGACTTGTGGTCATCCGGCGGCTCGTTTAGAGGTGCCTCAATGGCCGAAGCATGGTGGGAATCCATCCGGGTTGAAATGTGCGAGCGCGCGGGTCAGCCCGCGGCGCTCGAGGTTCAGCGTGTGTATGCTGCGGAGTTGCTCCCCGATCAACCCCCTCACGTCGCGGCCCGCCGCTGCTCGCTGGGCATTGCCTGCAACATGCTCGACCGTCCGGGATGTTGCTTCGCAGGGACGCTCCCCGGATACGACCCTCGGCAGCCCTAGGCCGACCAGCGGCTCGCGTCGCGGGCCTTGGGACGCATGCCTGCTCACCTGGCACCGAGGCGGTCCGCATGGCCACTGCCTTCGACGGCGGCGGCATGAGATGTGCACGGCGCGAGGCGCAACCTCGTGATGCGCAACGCAATGCGCCAACCTGCGAGCGGCTTGCATAATCCGTGCGGGGTTTGACACACCTACAATTCCGGTCTAATATCGAACTAGACCCTCGTGCATCGCTCGTTCGCGGGCGATGCTGGCGCGCGCGTTGCTCCCCAGCGGGCAGGAGACTCGATCATGCCGATCGTCGGCAACCTTAAGGAGATGCCTCTTCCGAGCCTCATCGAGACCAACTGCCGCGCGCTTCAATCGGCGCGGCTGCACCTCTCGCATCGCGACCAGGAGGGGGAGGTATACTTTTCGGACGGCCAGGTAGTGCACGCGGCGACCGGAAGCAACCGCGGCGAACCCGCGTTGTGGCAGCTCATGCAATGGGCCGAGGGCACCTTTGTCCTCGAAAACGACGCCCCCACCCCGGAGCGCTCCATCGACCGCCCGTGGTCCGACTTGTTGCTCGAGGCCATGCTGCACCAGGCAGACTGGAACGCCGGCAAGGCCCCGGAGGCCCCCATGCCCGCAGACGAAATTACGAAGCTCAAAGCCATCGAAGGCGTGACCGGCGTGATTACGGCCGGGCGCGATGGCGTGGTCATGGGTGCCAGCGTGCCCGAGGGCAATGGCGATGCCGAGGCGGCGGTGACCGTCTTCCTCGGGGCCCTGGCCGAGCAAATCTCGGAAAGTATTCCGATCGGGCTCTTCGAACAGGGCGTTGTGAGCCAGCCGAACCAGCGCATGGTGGTCATCCGCCAAGGTGAACGGTTTATCGGCTTGATGCTCGACCCGCAGGCTTCCCCGGCCATTGTCCTCACCGCGGCCCGTGCCGCATTGGGCTAGCTGGACTGGGCAGGCCAAGGAGGCAGGATGCCGCTTAGCGACTTGCTCCACGAGGTGAACAGCGCACCGGGTGTCAGCGGCTGCCTCCTGTTTTCGGCGGAGGGAGAGGTGCTGGCCGCGGCCATGCCGGGAGAATTCGGCGAGGCCGCGCTGGCCACGCTCGCCCATAACACGGCTCGCTCGATCGCCGCGCTCGAGGCCTCGCGCCGGCGCGTCCAGGAACTCGATCTGACATTCCAGCAGCGGCGCCTGATCATCAAGAATCTGCGCCCGGGCCACCTCAGCTTGCTGTGCGCACGCACCGTCAACCTGCCGCTGCTCAATCTATCGATTACCCCGACCCTCAAGAAGATCTCCGCCGAGCTGAAAGCCAAGGCGGCTCTCACCCCGAAGCCTCAGCCGGTCGCCAAGCCGAGCGCGGTCATCGCCCCCGGCGCGGAACCCGCCGCCGAAGTCGCGCCACCTCCTGCGCCGGTTGCCGCCGCACCGACACTGGTTGTGGCGCCAACTCCCGTGACGCCGCTTCCGCCGGCGGCTCCGGCCCGCGAGCCGCTTGCTGAAGAACCGGCGCCATCCGCCGACAGCGCGCTGCTGCGGTCGATGATCCAGGAAGCTCAACGGGTCGTCATAGCCGCCACAGAGAAGGGCATCGACATCCGTGTGGCCGGATCGGTGGGCGTCCACATGCACTGCCCGAAGAGCCGCGATTGGATGGTGTTGCCCACCCTGCCCGTCATCGAGTTGGTTGGCCGTCAGGAGCAGGGCGAATCGCTGGTCGCCCTGTTGGCTCACCTCGGATTCGAACCCCGCATGCGCCTGTTTGAGATGCGCGGCGTTCGCCATTTCATAATTCACAAGGCGAAGAGCGATCTCGTCCTGCACGTATTCCTCAATGCCTACGAAGTCTTCCATCGCGTGGAATTCCTGGAAGTCCTGACGCGCGAGGCGGTGACCCTGCCCCCAACCCATCTGCTGCTCTCGTCCCTGCAGGTGGTCGACGCCAACGAGATGTTCTTGCGCGAAGTGGGCGCCTTGCTCGCCGAACACGACTTGGGCGTCGGTTCTCAACCCGAGACTCTCGACGCCTCGCACGTGACCGATGTGTGCGCCGAGGACTGGGGCTGGTTCCGCACTGCGACCACCAACCTTGACATGCTGATGCAGGTTCTCCCCTTCTGGAAGGACCTTCCGGACCGCGATAAGTTGCGGGATCGAATCGGCCGGCTGCGCAAGTCGATTGAAGGCGCACCCAAGAGCATCCGTTGGCAAATGCGCGCCCGCGTGGGCGAAGCCGTGCGCTGGTATCAGACACCGATCCAGGACCTGACGGCACCCGCCGGCGAGTAGCGCGCGCACCGAATGAGCCCGCCGCGAGCCGGGACCCTAGTTGCAGGGCGGCCACACGGAACGATGAGGGGATAACGTATGCGCGGCATCGCGGGCTGGATGTCGGGCAGTGATCATGCCGGGCTGTCTGCGCCGGCGGGATGGTGCGGCCAGCGTCACAACCCGCCGCAGCATTCATCGGGACTATATGTCGGAATCACGCAAACAGGTGCTTCTCATCACTGACGGCGAGAGCCTCGCCGGCTGGCTCGATTCCGCCAACCACCAAGACCTGCCCTTCGACGTACACGCGGCCGCGACCAACAGCGATACCTCCCAGGCCTGGATCGCCCCACCCGTCGATCTTGTCGCCATCGACGCGGGGCTCAACCCTTTGCAACTCGATTTCCTGACCCTCCGTGTGCGCGAGCACTATCCGCAGGCGCGGGTGGTTGCCGTCCGGCCCGCTGCCTTTGAGATTGCCGAGGACGTCCGCGGCCGGGTCGACGAGTGGTTGGAGCACTTTCCAGACAACGGCCAGCTGCAATCGCTCATCCAGCAGTCCACCCCTGCGCAGCAGCACCCGGCCATTGCGCTCAAAGTGATCCTCGGCGGCGAAGCCAGCGTCGGCAAGACCTCGCTCATGCGCTACCACGCCACGGGCGTGTTCGAGCCGGCGCGCGACATGACCATCGGCGTGGATTTCCACATCTACTCGATTGCAGTGGAGGGCGAGAACCTGCGTCTCATCGTGTGGGATATCGCCGGCCAGGGACGCTTTGCACCTGTGCGCCCGGTGATGTACCGTGGCAGCTCCGCCGTGGCCCTGGTTTTCGACCTGCACAACCGCACCTCCTTCTATCAACTGGCCTTGTGGTGGCGCGAGGTGCGCGAGCAGCTTGGTGATATTCCGGTCGTCTTGCTCGGCAACAAGGCGGACCTGGAGCGGGTTGTCACCAGTGAGGAGGCCGAGATCCTGGCCCGCGCCTGGCACATTCCGTATTTCGAGACGAGCTGCGTCGATGGACGCGGCGTGAAAGAGTTCTTCCTCGCCCTATCCGCTGCTGCCTTGCAGCACGCGCGCGCCCACCCTCCGGCCTCGAACGCCATCACGCTCGACAGCTAGAGCAGGCCCATCCGCCTCAAGAAGTTTGGCCCTGTCCCTTGGCGAGCACTTGAGAGAAGCCAACAGCGCCGTCGGCGTCCGCGGGTCGCAGCTCGTTTCAACGGAGGGTGAGGTAATAGCGGCCGCCATGCCGGCCTCGCCACACTTGCGCGAATGCCTCGACGGTCTTCACCAATCGATCGAGCGCGCCCCCAAGAGCGTCCGCAGGCAAATGCGTGCCCGCCTCGGGGATTCCGCCCGCTGGTGCAAGACGCCGGTCTTCCCTCCGCAGGTGGCGGGCGAGGCGGCGCCCGCTTAGGCTTCCGCGGCGATTCCCGTGCGGGCTGCGGCCATACGCCTCGTCGACGTTCGCCCGACCCTTCCCCACTCCTTTCCCTACAATTGCCCGTAATTGCCCATTGGACGGTATTGTCCACCTCGCATTGCACTTAGAATGAGAACTCACCTTCCCCACCTGGGCGGATTGGCTTTGGTATAATCGCCCAGTTGTTCAGGAGTAGGATTCGTCAAGCATGCCTGATACACAGAAACAGCCTCACACCAGCCGCGTCTGCCCTAACTGCGGCACGCGCGTTGCGGAATCCGCTGCGCGCTGCGCCGTCTGCGGAACCGAACTCACCCCCGGCGGGACACGCCGCGCGGCGTCGGCCCGCATGACCGGACGCGGCCCGGCACTGAGCATCCCCTGGCCGGTGGCGATCGCCACGCCGGCCGTGTTCATGCTGATCGGGGCCGTGATCATTGCGCTGATTGCCCGCTCCGGGCGCGCCTTTGCCCCCGCGGCCCCCAGCGCGACGCCCTCAATCACCTCCGCCCCCAGTCAGACGTTGCCCCCCAGCAGCACGCCCGAGCCGACGCTCACGCCCACTCCGCTGGCTCCGGTGGAGTATGTCATCGCCTCCAACGATACGTGTGTTGGCTTGGCCATCCGCTTCAACGTGTCGGTCAATTCGATCTTGCAGCTCAACAACCTGCCGCCGGCCTGCAACAACCTGAGCATCGGGCAAAAGCTGCTCATCCCGCAACCTACGCCCACCCCGGTGCCGCCCTCCACGGGCACTTTCACGGCGCTCGAATCGACCCGCACCAGTTGCGAGCTATTCCCGTACACGGTGCAAGAGGGTAATACGCTGGCCGGCATCGCCGCCAACTTCAATGTGTCCATCGACGGTCTCAAGGAATTCAATCAGAACATTTTCGGCGACACCGTCTTCACCGGGCTGACGGTCCAAGTTCCGCTGTGCCGGCGCCTTCCGACGCCCGGGCCCACACCCACGGCCACACCGCCGCCGCCCTACCCCGCGCCCAACGTGCTCAGCCCGCGCGACGGGTCGGTCTTCGGCCTGAGTGATGAGTCGGTGGCGCTGCAATGGGCGGCGGTCGCCGCGTTGCGCGATAACGAGAGCTATCTGGTGACGGTGGAAGACATTACCGAAGGCACCGGGCGGCGCACCCAGGCTTACGTCACCGAGACCAAATACATCGTGCCCAGCACGCTGCGCCCGAGCGATACGAGCACTCACCTCTTCCGCTGGACGATCGAGGTCGTGCGCCAGACGGGCACAACCTCCGACGGCAAACCGATCTACTCCTCCGGCAGCCCGCGCAGCGACCCGCGTATCTTCGGCTGGTCCGGCGGGCGCACGGCGCCGACGCCTACCTCGTAGGACGCTCGATCGACGAATACTCCCGGCCCGTACACGCGTGCGGGCCGGTTGCGTTTCTTCCATCGCGCAAGCGTCTCGGCGTGTACGGTGCGACGCTTCGCTCACGGCCGCTCGTCATGCACCCTCGCTTCTGCCATCCCCTGCCAGGTATCACGTGGCGCGCGCATTGCGCCGCTGCGCACAGAACCGCTTACCCTCTCGCGGGTGGCGGAAAGACGCTGCGCCTCACCCCCTACCCAATCTCCCTTCAGAGAGCCTCGCCCCTCTCCCGGATTGGCTCCCACGCCGAGAGGCCCTGACGCGCCGGGGCATGCATAGCGCGCGCGTTGCGCCGCCCCGCATGCACACACTTCCCTTCCCTTGATGGCGGGAACGCGCTCCACCTCACCCCCTGCCCCTTGCGAAGCACCCCTGTGGGGCTCTCCGCCGCGCGGTTTCGCCAAACGCCTCAGGCGGTGGCGGAGAGGGGGTGTGGTAATCAAGGAGAAGGGGGCCGAAGGCCCCCTTCTCCTTGAAAAGAATCCTTCCCCTCCCCCGGATTGCGGCCGGCTGGCAAGTACTCTTCGCTCCGGGGGAGGGGTAAGGGGAGGAGGCCCGTGCGAAACCTCCGCCAGCAAGCTTCGCGCGCCATGGCAAATCACGTCACATCTTCTCGTGGCGCGCGGGATGCGCCGCTGATAGAATGGAGAAGCGCCTGGCGAAATCCATGCCCGGCGAAGAAGGAAGCGATGCGATGAGCGATGCACCGCGAGCGACCTCCGGCAAGCAGATCCGCCTGACGACACTTTCCTCGTGCGCAGGTTGAGCGTCGAAGCTCAGCGCGGAAACGCTGGCGCAGGTCCTGCTGCCATTGCGGGGACTCTTTCCCCCAACTGAATATCCCGACTTGCTCGTCGGATTGAACCCAGCCGACGATGCAGCCGTCTATCGCCTTGGGCCGGACCAGGCGCTGATCGTCACCACCGACTTCTTCACCCCGGTGGTCGATACCCCGTACGAGTACGGCGCGATCGCCGCGGCCAATTCACTCTCCGACGTCTATGCCATGGGCGGCCGGCCAATCCTCGCCCTCAACATCGTCGCCTTCCCGCCGGACCTGGCGCCCGAGATACTGACCGAGATCCTGCGTGGCGGCGCTGAGAAGGCGCGCGAGGCCGGCGTGGTCATCGCCGGCGGGCACACCGTGCAGGATAAAGAACCC
>DATEAT010000146.1:0-29318 GCA_035288225.1 Anaerolineales bacterium
TTGCGCTTGTCGAGGAAGTCGTTAAGCACGCGGGCGCCGCCCAACCCGCTGATCAGCGCGGCGGCGTAGACGGCAGGCGCATCGGGGTTGGACAGGCCAAAGGCCCAGAAGGCGAATGCGGCCAGGCTGCCGATGATCGCATTGCCTACCCAACCCATGTCGTAGCCGGATGTCCCGTCGGGCAGCTTCACCTTGCGCGGAGGACGCAGCGGACCGGCCAGCAGCGCATTCCCGAACCCTCCGATGAATCCCGCGACGATCACCAACAAGGGTGTCCAGTCTTCCAGGCGCATGTCTCACCTCCCTCGCCATGGTCTTGCCGTCTGATCCATCGTATACCGGAGCCCGGCGGTCGTCAATCAGGTTCCGGTCGACGCGTGAATCTGGATCGAATCGCAGAAGCCGTTCGTGGAGCGCGGCCGGGGGTTCAGGGACCGCAGCCGGTGCCCGCGGCCAAGCAGGTGTAATATCGGCAGGACGCCGGGGGCGGGGCGCCCGCGGAACGGCATGCGGCCACGCCCCGGTTGACGCCCCGGCGATCCACTGTTCGCGGAGTGCGCCCGTGGCGGATCGCCTCACTCGACGCGCCAAGCTGATCTATGGTTCGGGCGACCTCGGGTTCAGCCTGACCTCGACAGTCATTGGCGCATACTTCGCCATATTCCTCACGGATGTGGTGGGCGTGGCGCCGGGGATTGCCGCGCTGGCCATTTTTGTCGGCCGCTCGTGGGATTACCTCAACGACCCGCTCATCGGGCATATCACCGACCGCACGCGCACGCGCTGGGGCCGGCGGCGCCCATTCTTGTTGTTCGGCGCGCTGCCCTTCGCGGCGGCCTTTGCGCTGATGTGGTGGCGCCCGCCGATTGCCAGCCCATGGGGCCTGGCTGCGTACTACGCGCTGGCCTACGTGCTTTACGATGCGGCGGCGACCTTTGTCTACATGCCCTATTTTGCGCTGACCCCCGAACTGACCAGCGACTACGATGAACGCACCTCGCTCACTTCCTTCCGCATGTTCTTTTCGATCGTGGGCAGCCTGATCGCCTTCACCGTACCGCTCGCCATCGTCGGGCGTTTTGCGCCCGAGAATGCCTCGAGCGTCCTGCTCATGGGTGCGGCGTTCGGTCTGGCCGGCGCCCTGCCGCTCCTGCTCGTGTTCTTCGGCACGCGCGAGCGCGAGGCGTTCATGGAGCAGGCCCAGCCGACGCTGCGCCAGTCGCTGCGCGCGGCGGCCCGCAACCGCCCCTTCCTCTTCAGTGTGGGGATCTTCCTGTTCACCTGGGTGGCCATCGACATCTTGCAGGCGACGCTGCTCTACTTCGTCAAGTACATCGTGGTGCGCGAAGCGGAGAGCGACCTGATCATGGCGACCATTTTCGTGGTGGCCCTCTTCGCGCTGCCGCTGTGGAACTTCGTCAGCCGCCGCTGGAACAAGAAGGGGGCCTACGTGGCAGGCATTGCCTTCTGGGCGGCGGTGCAACTCGTGCTGGTGACGCTGGGGCCCTCCTCCAGCATGGCTCTGATCCTCGGCCTGTGCGTGCTGGCGGGCATCGGCGTGGGCGCAGCGCACATCTTGCCCTGGTCGATCATTCCGGATGCGATCGAATGGGGTGAGCTCGAGAGCGGTGAGCGCCACGAGGGGATGTTCTACAGCCTGGTCACGCTGGCGCAGAAGGTGGCCTCGTCGATTGCGATCCCGCTGGTGCTGCTCGTGTTGCAGGTCACGGGATACGCACCCAACAGCGCGGCCCAACCGGCGGGAGCGCTGGCCGGCATCCGCATCGCCGTGGGGCCGATCCCGGCGGCGTTGCTGGGGGGCGGCATCCTGTTCGCCCTGGTCTACCCGCTCGGGCGCGAACGCTACGCCCATCTGACCCAAGAGCTCGAGGCACGCCGCCGGGCGCGGCGCGAGGCACCCCATGACTGACCTCCAGATTCGCCCGGTGGTAAGCGCACGGGAGCGGCGCGCCTTTCTCACATTTCCATGGCGCATCTACCGCGGCGACCCGCTGTGGGTGCCGCCGCTTCTGCCCGAGCGCGCCAAGACGATCGACCCGCGGCACGGCGCGTTCTTCTTGCGCGGCCAGGCCGAATTCTTCGTCGCCTGGCGTGCGGGCCGGCCGGTGGGCACGATCTGCGCAGCCGAGGACCGCGTGACCAATGCCCAGCGCGGCAAGCGCGACTGCATGTTCGGTTTCTTCGAATGCATACAGGACGAGGCGGTGGCCTTTGCCATGTTCGACCACGTGGCGGGCTGGGGACGCGCCCGCGGGCTGGACTCGCTCTACGGCCCGTGGAACCTGGACTATGAGGATTCGTACGGCGTGCTGCTGGAAGGCCGCGATCGGCCGCCGGTCCTTTTATGCGGGCACACGCCGCCTTACTACCCGCAGATGCACGAGGCTTATGGGTTCCGACCCGCGCGCGGAGATAACCTGGCTTACGAGATACAACTCGATCAGGATACGCCCGCCTTGCATCTCATCACCAAGCTGGCCGAGCGCATGCGGCGGCGGGGTACGATCACCATCCGCCACGCCGACCTCGCGCATTGGGAAGACGAGGTGGACCGCCTGATACCGCTGATGAATGCGGCGCTGGCCCACCTGCCGGATTTCATCCCCTGGCAGGCTGAGGCCTTACGCGCCACGCTGGGTGCCTTTCGCCAGATCGCCGATCCCGAACTCATCCTGTTCGCCGAGGTGAAGGGGCGCGTGGTGGGCTGGTTCCCGGCAGTGCCCAACATCAACGAGGCGCTTATCCACGCCAACGGGCTGCGCTACCCGTGGGATTACGTGCGCCTGGCCTGGCACATGCGCAGGCGGCCGAAGTGCGCCGCCATCAAGAGCGTTGTGGTGTATCCCGAATACTGGGACACGGGCGTGAGCGTGCTGCTCTTTGATGAGATGGCGCGGCGGCTGCATGCCAAAGGATACATCTGGGCGGATCTTTCGTTGACCTCGGCCGACAACCCGTACACGCCGCATCTCATCGGCCGGGCCGGCGGGACGGTCTACAAGCGCTACCGCGTGTACACCAAGCCGATTGCGCCGTAAGCCGTGGCGGGAGGTTGCGCAGCCGATTCATCTCGGGCGCAGGATTCCCGCGGGCCGCGAGTGCATACACAACTTGCGGGGTTGAACCTCGCCGGCACAGCGCCTCCCCAGCGATGGAATTCCGAGTGGATTGTGCGTGACGTGATGTGGCCAATCTCCGCTCGCCGGCGCGGGCTGGCCCGCGACGACTCGATGGGTAAGGAAGTGCATAGGAGAGGGTCGATGACGCACGAGGGTCATGCGACCCTCTCCATGATTCTCCGGGTCCGCATCGAAACCGTGCCTATCCCCAAGTTATCCACAAGCAAGATGTACCGCGAACCGGGCGATTGGCAGTCCGAGCCCCCGCCTGCTGCGCGTGACAAACGTATGGTCCCGCAAGGACGGTTGTCATAGCAAAGAGGCCGGGAAGCAGCTAACATCTAAAATGTCTCACTTCACAGGACCCGCTCAGTGCGACCGAGACTGCAGAGCATTTGCCTGCTCGTTTGTCCGAGTCCGATCGCAACCACAGGCGCCCGCCGGTGGGTTTCTGAAGCGCAATTAGGTTCTGGCGCCGCACCCGATTCATCGCGAACCGAATACTGGGGGATCGACTCATGAGAGAAGCAATCTTCTCTCCTCTGGACCACGTCGACCTGGCCGAGAAGACCTACCAGGCTCTCAAAGACCGCATCCTCAAGCGAGACCTCTCGCCCGGTGAGCGGGTCTCGGTGGATGAGGTGGCGCGCGCGCTGGGGGTAAGCCGCACGCCGGTGAACGAGGCCCTCAAGCGTCTGGCGGGCGAAGGATTGATCGACATCCTGCCGCGGCGCGGCACCTTCGTCAGCCAGCTCACGGCGCACGAGGTGAACGAGCTGTTCGACGTGCGTTTGATGATCGAGCTGTATTCGGTGCAGACCATTTTCGCGCGGGGCAAAGTGCGCGAGCTCCTGCAGTTGGTGCGCGAGTCGATGGAACGCATGCGCCGGGCAACGCATCCCCAGGGCTACAGCGATTATATGGGCTTCATGGATGCCGACCGCGAGCTGCACCTGCAGCTGGTGACGATGGCCGGCAACGAGTATCTCGCGCGCCTGTATCGCGAGCTGCCGGTGCACGTGTTCGTCGCCCGGGCGCACTTCCTCAACAACGTCGAGGACGCGCGCCAGGCGCTGGAAGAACACGATGCCGTGCTGCACGCTTTCGAGCGCGGGCAGATGGAGGAAGTGATGCAGGCGCTGCGCACGCATATCACCACGGTCAAGTCGCGCATCCTGGAACTCCTGGAAGCACGTGGAGGGCAACTCTAGTGGCAGCGGAGAAGGGCGGCTCGCAAAGCCACACCGCAGGTGGCGTACTCGATTCGTTTCGTCTCGACGGGAGGAACGCCATCGTGACCGGCGCCGGTCGCGGCTTAGGCCGGACGATGGCGCTGGCCCTGGCGGGCGCCGGCGCGCGCGTGGCAGTCTTCGACATCAACGGGGAGGATCTGGAGAGCGCGGTAGCGGAACTGCGCGGGTTGGGTACGACGGCCCAGGGGCGCGTGGTGGATGTGGGCAACGAGGCCCAGGTGGCCGAAGCAGTGGAAGCCGTGGCGCGCGAAATGAGCGGGCTGCACATCCTGGTGAACAATGCCGGGGTCACGTCGCGCGCGCCGTTCGAAGACCTGCTCGAGGAGGATTGGCAGCGGGTAATCGACATCAATCTGGGTGGGCTGTTTCGCTGCAGCAAACACGCGGCACGCCAGTTCGCCGCGCAGGGCGGCGGGGCGATCATCAACATCGCCTCGATCTCGGGCCTGGTGGGCAACCGTGGCGGGCTGAACAGCCACTACTGCGCCTCGAAGGGCGGGGTCATTGCGCTCACCCGCTCGCTGGCGGTGGAGTGGGCACCCAAGGGGATCCGGGTGAACGCCATTGCCCCCGGCTACTTCGTCACCCCGATGACCGACCGCCTGAAGCAGCGCGATCCGGCTTTCTATGAAGAACTGGTGGGTCGCGTGCCGCTCGGCCGTCTCGGGCGGGCGCCGGATTTGGGCGGGGCGGTTGTTTTCTTGGCCAGCGAGGCTTCGGCGTATGTCTCGGGTGCCGTCCTGGTCATCGACGGCGGCTATACCGCGTGGTGAGGAGAGGACCGCATGAGTGAAAACGCACTGCCCAAACCGGCAGCTGCCCCGCCCAGCGAGGCGGGCGCCGCTCGCGGGCAGAGCCTGCTGCAACGCATCGCCCCAGTGGCCATCTGGGTGGTGTTGCTCGTCTTGACCGTTGTATCGAGCCTTATTTCACCCGTGTTCTTCACGACTCGCAATATCTCGACCCTGCTCAAACAGGCGGCTTCGCTGGGGATCGTGTCGGTCGGGCAGACTCTGGCGATTCTCACGGGGGGCATTGACCTATCCGTGGCTTCGGTCATGGCCCTCATGTCCGTCTTGGCCGCCAGCCTGATGAAGGGGCAGGCGAGTCTGTTCCTCCCCGTGAGTCTGTTTTGTCTGGCGGTCGCTGTCACGATTGGCCTGGTCAACGGACTGCTGGTCACGAAGCTGAAGATCCCGGCCTTCATTGCCACGCTCGGAATGGTCTTGGTTGTGCAGGGCATCCGCTTTGTCTACACCGGCGGCAGCCCGCGCGGCTCGATCTCGCCGGCGCTGAAATTCATCGGCGGGGGCATGGTGGGTCCCGTTCCGGCGGCGGTGATCCTGTGGGCGGTGATCGTGGTCGTCTTCGTGATTCTCATGCGCCGCACGACCTTTGGTCGCCGCATGTACGCCGTCGGCGGCAATCGATCGGCTGCGCACCTTTCCGGCGTCAACGTCAACGGCATGATCATCGCCGCCTACACGCTGTGCAGCTTCCTGGCGGGCGTGGCCGGGCTGGTCTACACGGGATATAACGGTTTCGCCGACAACTGGTTGGGTCGCGGGTTTGAGTTGAACTCGATCGCGGCCGTTGTCGTCGGCGGGACCCTGTTCGAAGGCGGTCGAGGGGGTGTGGTCGGCACCGTCGCAGGCGTCCTGATCATCACCATTCTCTTCAACCTCGTGCTGCTTCTTGGATTGGATGAGGAGTATATGCGCATCGTCAAAGGCGTGGCAATCATCCTGGCGGTCGCGATGTACGCCCGAATGCGGACTCGACGCTGAATGACGATGAGAAGGGTCAACGGGGGGGAGACCTCCCCTGGAGGCCGAGGAAGGAGGTGGCTACCAGCGGAAAGCGGATGCACGGCCCAGAAATCTGCATACCCATTCTTGAAGTTTCGGCGAATCCCTAAGGAGGACGATAAAGATGTCCAGCCGAACGAGTAAGACCCTGCGGGTGCTGTCTTTCCTCATCCTGGCTGCGGTGCTGTTGGCGGCCTGCGGTGGGGGCGCGAAGGCCGGGCCGGTCAAGGTCACGGTTGGCGCGGACGGGATGGTTGACACCTCCGCGTTGGCCAAGGACGGGCCGTACACGGTATGCTTCAGCAATGCCTCCGTGTCCAACTCATGGCGGGTCATGATGAACGCCCACGTGGATTGGGCCATCGAAGAAGCGAAGGCGGCGGGCACGATCAAGACCTACCGCTACGCGGATGCGAATGATGACCCGGCCAAGCAGATCAGCGACGTCGAAGACCTGCTCACTCAGGGCTGCGATGTCCTGATCCTGAGCGCGGCGGCTTCGGATGTTGTGGATCCTGCGGCTCAGGCCGCCATGGAAGCCGGCGTCCCGGTTGTCACGCTGGACCGTGACGTCGCGGATCCGACGCATCGCGTCTCCTACGTGCAGGGCGACAACTGCCTGATGGGCACCAACCAGGGTGAGTGGCTGGTTGCGCAGCTTGGCGGCACCGGCAAGATCGTCGAGCTGTCCGGCGCCGCCGGCGCCAGCCCGGCCGAGGAACGCCTGCGCTGCGCGAACTTGGTCTTCGCCAAGAATCCGGGAATCGAGATTCTGGCACAGGCTTACACCGGGTGGTCCCCGACCGAAGGCCAGACCATCATGGCCAACTGGATCACGCTCTACCCCGAGATCGATGGCATCTGGTCGGATGCCGGTCTGCAAGGCTCAGGCGCGGTCGAGGCCTATCTGGTCGCCGGCCTGCCGGTCCCGCCGATCACCGGCGAGGACTTCCAGCGCTTCCTGCGCCAGTGGGTAGAGAACGACCTGTCGATCTACACCTACAGCTTCTCGACCCGACAGGGTTACGAGGCTGTCCAGGTGGCGCTCGACATTCTGGGCGGTAAACCCGTCCCGACGGAGCTGCGGGTGCCGGGGCTGGAGATCACGAGCGACAACCTGATGACGATCTTCAACCCGAAACTCCCCGACGATGCCATCGTGGACGCCATGCCAGAAGTCCTGAAGAAGATGTACCCCGAGGCCTTCTAGTAGACCGATCCTGCGACCGGGCCGTAAGTGCGTAAACCCGGTCAACTTGTCGGCCGAGGGGGTCACCCCTCGGCCGACAGGGGGAAAGCCGCTCCTTGGGTGAGTGGCTGAGGTGAGTATGGTCCAGAGCCTGGTCGAGATGCGGAACATCACCATGACCTTCCCGGGCGTCACGGCGCTCGATGACGTCAGTTTCGAGAGCCGTGCCGGCGAAGTGCATGCTGTGGTGGGGGAGAATGGTGCCGGCAAATCGACGCTCATGAAGATCCTGGCTGGCGTCTATCAACCCGATCGCGGGGAGATCCTTTTGGGCGGCCAGCCAGTACGGATTTCCAGCCCGCACGAAGCTCAGCGGCTCGGGATCAGCATCATCTACCAGGAGCTGAACCTGCTGCCAGACCTGACCGTCGCTGAGAATGTCTTCCTGGGGCGAGAACCGCGGAGGGCATTTGGCCTCATCGACGACCGCACGCTCGAGCACGGGGCCCAGGAGGTGCTGCACCGATTGGGTGTCGACATCGACCCGCGCATGCGCCTTGGCAGGTTGAGCGTGGCTCAGCAGCAAATGGTCGAAATCGCCAAGGCGCTTTCATTGAATGCGCAAATCGTCATCATGGATGAACCGTCCGCCGCCCTGGGCGGGCGCGATTTGGATAGACTCTTTGAAGTCATCGCCGCGCTGAAGAAGAATAACGTGGCGGTGATCTACATCTCGCATCGTCTGGCGGAAGTGTTCCAGGTGGCCGATCGGGTGACGGTGTTCAAGGATGGCAAGGTGGTCGGGACGCATGCGGTGTCGGAAATCGACCGACCCTCGCTCGTGCGGATGATGATCGGCCGGACCTTGTCGGAGACCTTCCCACCGCGCGGCGGGAAGGTCGGCGAGGAGATACTACGTGTCGCAGGTTTGTGCTGCGGCGATAAGCTGACTCGCGCCAGCCTGTCGGTGCACCGAGGAGAAATCGTCGGGATCGCCGGCCTGGTCGGGTCAGGCCGGACTGAGCTCGCGCAGGCCATCTTCGGCACCCGTCGGATCGATGAGGGTGAGGTGTGCATCAAGGGGAAGAAGGTGTCGCTGGAGAGCCCCCGCCACGCCTTACAACATAAGCTTGGCTTTCTCACTGAAGACCGCAACTTGGAGGGGCTGGTGATGGGGCTTTCGGTGCGCGAGAACGCGTCCCTTCCGAGCCTGAGCCGACGCCAGCGTTTCGGCTTTGTCGACAGCAAGGCCGAGGACACGGTCGTGGCCGGGATGACCGAGAGCCTGAGAATCCGCACGCCCAGCCTGAGCCAGGAAGTGGAATATCTCAGCGGCGGGACACGTCAGAAAGTGGTGCTGGCCAAGTGGCTGATCAGCGGCCCCGAGTTGTTGATCTTCGACGAGCCAACCCGTGGCATCGACGTCGGCGCCAAAGCCGAGATCTGGCAGCTGATGCGCGATTTGGCCGACCAAGGGAAAGCCATCTTGATGATCTCCTCTGAACTCCCGGAGATCGTCGGCATCAGCGATCGGATTTTGGTGATGCACCGTGGCTGCATGGTCGGCGAACTACCCGGCGAGACAGCGACCGAGGAGAAGGTCATGATGCTGGCGACCTATGGGGAACCCCATGGCGAGTAACAGTGCCCGACTGTCACGCGTGCGCAACAGGTGGCAGCGCCTTTGGGCCGAAGATCGGGAACTGCTGACGATCTACGCCATCCTGGGCGTCCTCTTTCTGATTGGCATGATCGCCTTGCCGGCATTCCGCAGCCCGCGCAACTTGTTCAACGTTCTGCGGCAGGCGGTCGCCCTGGGGCTGGTCAGCACCGGTCAGACGATGGCTGTTCTGGTCGGCGGCATCGACCTGTCGGTCGGCTCGACCATCAGTCTGATCGGAGTCTATACGACGGGGCTGATGGCCCAATACACGAGCCTGGGGGCGGTCACGCTGATCGTTTTGGCCATGATCGCCATTGCCCTGGTGATCGGCCTGGCCAATGCCTTCGTCATCACCCGGCTGCGCGTGGCACCCTTCATTGCGACGATGGGCATCGGCGCCATCATTCAGGGCTTCATCCTGTTGTACGCCAAACGTCCGGGTGGGGCGATTGCACCCGGATGGGATTTCTTTGCCGAAGGCATGATCGGACCGGTCCCGTTTCCGGTCATTTTCCTCCTGCTCCTGGTGGCACTGGCCTACTTCTTCCTGCGCAAGACGGCTGCCGGGCGGCATGTCGCGGCCACGGGCGGAAGCGAGGTCATCGCGCGCTTGTCGGGAATTCAAACCCGGCGGGTGACGGCCTATGCCTTCATGATCTCTGCCTTCGCTGCAGCGTTGACCGGCTTGTTTCTCACCAGCCGGATGGGCGCCGGGGATCCGCTCATGGGCGGCTTGAACTACGATCGTTACGACCTGGACTCCGTCACGGCCGTCCTTCTGGGCGGGACGCGGCTCGGCGGCGGCAAGGGCGGGGTGGTGGGCACCCTGGCGGGTGTCTTGCTTGTCTCGTTGCTGAACAACCTTTTCAATCTGGCGGACATCAACCCCTACATCCAGTGGATCGTCAAAGGCATCATCATTCTGGGGGCGGTCGCCGTGTACGCCGTTCGGGGCCGGGGGCAGCAGGTCTAAGATGAGCGCAGGCGTGAAGGTGGCCTTCGCTCCGAATGTGAGCTGGCTTTTTCCCCAGATCCCCTTTGCCGAGAGACCCCGCGCGGCGGCCAACCTGGGCTTTGGGGCAATCGAGTTCGGGTTTCCCTCGCACGCGGACATCCCCGCGCTTGAAGCGGCCCGTCGCGAGCTGGGCCTCGAGATCGTGCTCTTCAACCAGGACGTGCCGCTGTGGGATGCCGCGAATCGCGGCTACCTGGTAGACGAACGGCGGCGCGCGGAATTCCAGCAGACGCTGGGCGAGGCGCTCGATATTGCCCGGCGCCTGAGTGTGCAGAAGGTCATGCTGCCCTGCGGGGTGGAGGTCGCCGACCAGACCCGCCAGGCACAACGCGAATGCATGCTGGCCAATCTGCGGGCGGCGGCGCCGCAGGCCGAGCGAGCGGGAGTGATGCTGACGATTGAGGTGCTCAACCCGGTCGACAATCCGGGGTACTTCCTCACCTCGGCCGATGAGGCGCTGGCCATTGTGCGCGAGGTGAATCACCCGCTCGTGCGCTTCCAGCTCGATACCTACCACGTGACGGTCTTGGGCGAAGACCCGCTGCGGCTCCTGCGCGAGCAGGCACCCTGGATTGGGCACATTCAGTTCGCGGATGTCCCCGGGCGCCACGAGCCGGGCACGGGCAAGATTGATTTCGCTGCGCTGCTCGCGGCAGCGGAGCAGGCGGGCTACCGTGGATACATCGGCTTGGAGTACATCCCGCAGGCGGCCGGCGCCCGGGCGCTGGAGTGGATCCCGCCCGACCGCCGGCGATTGACCAACTGACATTCGCAACGAGTGACGAGAGGAGACACAACGATGAGTCTTTTGTTCAAGGTGACATCCGAGAGCGGCCACCAATCGGTGTTCCAGCCGGGCGAGAAGGGCATCCAGTGGTTGGGGTTGGAAGTGCTGCGCCTTGCGGCCGGCGAGAAGTGGGATGGCAAGGTGGGTGCGAACGAGGAAGCAGGCTTCGTCATCCTGGGCGGCAAAGCGACGATCGCGGTGAACGGCAAGAGCCAGGCGACTTACGAGAACCTGGGCGGGCGCAACGACATGTTTTCGGGGCTGCCGACGACGGTGTATGCCCCGCGCGGAAGTTCGGTGTCGGTGAAGGCAGCCAGCAAGCTCGAGATCGCCATTGCCAAGGCGCCGTGCGACGTGGACTTGCCGGTGCGCCTGGTGACGCCGGAGGAGGTCAAGGTGGTCTCGGCCGGCATGGCCAACTGGCGGCGCGACGTGCGGCTGCTCATCCCGCCCGGGTCGCCCATCAGCCGGCGGATGATCATCGGCGAAACGATCAACCCGCCCGGCAACTGGTCGGGCATCCCGCCGCACAAACACGACACGATCAATGCGGTGGAGAACATCCTCGAGGAGTGGTACCTGTTCAAGATCAACCCGGCCGGCGGCTACGGTATCCAGATCATGGATCACGGCGGCGAGGAGCGGGCACACATCATTCACAACGACGATGTGGCGGTGTTGCTGGGCGGCTACCATCCCACTGCGGCGGCACCGGGCGTGACGGTAGGCTACCTGTGGGTGCTCTCGGGCGACGATAAGGCCTACAACATCACCACCGACCCGCGCTTCGGCTGGGTGCCGGCGGCCGAAGCGGTATTGCGCGAACTCAAACACTAGGCAGGAGTCCCAATCCATGTCGAAAGCCCCCTCTGGAATCATCCCCGCCATGGTGACGCCGCTCACGGCGGAGGACAAGATCAATGAAAAAGCGTTGCGCGGCCTGACGAACTACCTGATCGAAGGCGGCGTGCACGGCGTGTTCGCCACGGGCAGCCAGGGCGAATTCTGGGCGCTCACTCCCGATGAAAAGCAGCGCGTATGGGAGGTCGTGGTGGATGAGACGCGCGGGCGCGTGCCGGTGTACGCCGGCACGGTGGGCGTGACCACCCGCGAGACGATCGCCCTGACGCGTCTGGCCGAGAAGTGCAAGGTGGACGCGGTCTCGATCCTCACCCCGTACTTCATCACCCCCACCGACGACCAGCTCTTCGACCATTACAAGGCCGTGGCCGAGGCAACGAGCCTGCCGATCCTGCTCTACACCAACCCGGCGCGCACCAACGTCAAGCTTTCGCCAGGTCTGGTGGCACGGCTGTCGAAGGTGCCCAACATCGTGGGCATCAAGGACTCGAGCGGGGACCTGGAACTCTCGGCCGAGTACATGCGCGTTGCGCCGCCGCCTTTCAATGTGCTGATGGGGCGCGACACGCTCATCTACGGAGCCTTGCTGTACGGTGCGATGGGGGCCATCGCGGCCACGGGCAATGTGGCTCCGGCGCTGGTGGCCTCGATCTACAACAAGTTCAAGGCCGGGGACTTGGCCGGTGCACGCCAGGCGCAGGCCGATCTGGCGCCGTTGCGCCTGGCATTCGCGTGGGGCACCTTCCCGGTGGTCATCAAGGAAGCGCTCAACCTGATGGGCATGGACGCCGGCCCGGCGCGAGCCCCGGTGGGCCCGCTCACCACCGACCAGCGTGATCGTCTTAAGGGTGTGCTCAAAGAGATGAAGCTCATTCAGTAGCGCGTTGGGCCGTTGGGCCAGGAGGGGCAGTATGAAGGGCACGATGCGCGCGGTCCGCAAGATCCGCCTTGAACCGGGGTTCGACCTGGTGAAGGTGGAGATCCCCCAGATTCAACCGAATGAAGTGCTGGTGAAGATCGCCGCCACCGCATTGTGCGGCTCGGATGTCCATTTCTACAACTGGGACGAATTCGCGCAGAAGCGCATCACGCCGCCGGTGACCATCGGCCACGAGTTCTGCGGCGAGGTGGTCGAGGTGGGTCGTGCGGTGCGCGAGTACAAGCTGGGCGATTACGTCACCGCCGACAGCCACATCGTGTGCGGCACGTGCGAGGTGTGCAAGCTGGGCCTGCAGCACATCTGTCAGAACCTGAAGATCTTCGGCAACGACGTGGAAGGCAGTTACGCCGAGTTCATCGCCGTGCCGGAGACCTCGTTGTGGCGTTTGACCCGCGACGTGCCGCCGTCCGTAGGCGCGGTGATGGAACCGGTGGGCGGCGCCACGCAGGCCGTGCTCATCGAGCCGGTGACCGCCAAGTCGGTGGTCATCTTCGGCGACGGGCCGATCGCCCTTTTCGGGGCGGGCGTGGCGGCAGCGGCCGGCGCGCGCAAGGTGTATTTGGTGGGCATGGTGGCCTCGCGCCTGGAGATCGCCAAACGGATGGGCGCCAACGTCACCTTCAACATCAACGATCCGCTCGACCCGGTTAAGGCCATCCTCGACGACACCCGCGGCATCGGTGCGGATGTTGTGGTGGAAATGGCCGGCGCACCGCAATCGATGAAGAATGCGTTTGCCGTGGTACGTAAAGGCGGGCGGGTGACCACCTTCGGGTTGACGCCCAAGCCGATCGAGTTCGACATCAACTTCGCAGTGACCCTGCGCCAGGTGACCGTGCGCGGCGTGGCCGGGCGGCACATGTGGGATACGTGGAAACTCGTCGACGGCCTAATCGCCTCGGGCAAGTTTGATCCGCGGCCCGTGATCACTCACGAGCTGCCGCTGGAGGAGTTCGACAAGGGCTTCAAGCTGATGACGACCGGTGCGCGCGACGCGGGCAAGGTCATCCTGCGGCCGTAACGGCGTGCCGGCCGGCCGCATCCCGATAAAGGAGTCCGACGCCATGTCTGACAAGGGCAAGATCAACTACGAAGAAATCGAGATCGTGGGCGACGGCCGTGGCACGATGCGCGGCGATTACCTGCTCAACACGGACCGCCCGATGGACAGAATCCGCTGGGCGATCGAGTGCTTCCCCGAGTGGGGGAGCTTCCTTAACAAGCAAATCGAGCAAACGAAAGTCCCCAAGGGATCGTACGCCTTCTGGTGGACGGGCGGCATGGGCTTCGTGCTCAAATCCCCGGGCGGGGCTGTGCTCTTGGTCGACAACTATGCCGGCCCGGCCCACTACACCGAATACGCCTACTGCGGCGTGTGTCGCACCACCGGGTCGCCGACCATCGACTGGATGCGACTCAACCCGCAGGTGATCGACGTCTTCGGGTTCAAGACGTTGGACGGCGTCTTTTGCAGCCACCAGCATGCCGACCACACCGACATCTACACCCTCAAGGCGGCGACCCAAACCTCGAAGTGCAACTTCTACGGGCCGCTCTCGTCGGTGGAGCGCATGCGCAATTTCAAGGTGCCCGAGGCGCGCATCCGCCTGGTCAAGCCCGGGATGAAGATCAAGGTCAAGGATGCGGTCATCGACATTCTGCCCAACTACGACCGCATCGCCACGATGACCGGCGGCCCGGGCGTGAAGGTGGAGCCCGGGGTGCGCCGCCCGTTTGATGATGTGGCCTGCACCTTCTTCTTCAAGATCGGCGGCCACAACTTCTGCCACTTGGCCGACAGCCTGTTTCAGAACGCCTACGTCACCTTCAAGAAGTACAAGATCGACGTGCTGACCCTCAACATCGGCTACAACGCCCCGGGCGGCACCGACAAGATGACCCCCTACGATGCCGTGCGCCTGGCCGAGGCCGTGGGCGCCAAGGTGCTCATGCCCATGCACTGGGACAATTGGGGCAACACCACGGTCGACCCGGAAGAGGTCGTGTGGATTGCCAAGCGCCACGTGCCGGATCTCAAGATCATCATCCCCCAGTGGGGCGTCAAGTGGATCTTCCCGGCCCAGGGCGAGATTGGCAAAATGAAGTTCGACGACTGGCGTGAACGCTACCGGCCCGAGTATTCGTGGGAGTATGGCAAACCCGCGCAAGAGGCGGCCGCCAAGCGCGGCGAGTTCGTGCCGTACTAAAGGAGCTTCACCACAGAGAGCACGGAGAACACGGAGAGCCCAGAGGTCAGGAACTGAAGAATCCTATCAGTGGGAATTGGGTCCTTCCCAATCGATCTCTGTGGTCTCTGTGTTCTCAGTGGTGAAAGGGCTGGATATGAAGCGTGTTGGGTTTATCGGGTTGGGTTTGATGGGCGGGCCGATGGCGGCGAATATCGCGCGCGGGGGTTTCGCGCTCACGGTCTTCAATCGCGATGCAGCCAAAGCCGAGCCGCTGCGTGCCCTCGGCGCGCGAGTGGCAGCCAGCCCGGCCGAGGTTGCCGCCACGAGCGACGTGCTCATCACCATGCTCAGTGATGTGAACGCGCTGCGCCAGATGGCCAACGGTCCGCAAGGGTTTCTCACGAGCGCGGAACCCGGCAAGGTGTGGATCGACATGAGTACTGTGGCACCTGCCCATTCGCGGGAGATGGCGGCCGCCGCCAATGGGGCGGGCTGGCAGATGCTCGATGCACCTGTCGCCGGCAGCACCGGCCCGGCCAAGGAAGGCAAACTCGGCATCATGGTCGGCGGTGAGCGCGAGGTCTTCGAGGCGCAGCGTGACGTGCT
Source organism: Anaerolineales bacterium (assembly GCA_035288225.1). Classification (GTDB taxonomy): domain Bacteria; phylum Chloroflexota; class Anaerolineae; order Anaerolineales; family RBG-16-64-43; genus RBG-16-64-43. Next base: position 15,452 of record DATEAT010000146.1, read on the forward strand.
GCGCACGATGGGGTCGAACCTGTACTTCCTGGGGCCGCAGGGCAGCGGCACGCTAGCCAAGCTGTGTGTTAACCTGCTGGTCGCGGCGCAGATGAGCTCGCTCGCGGAAGCCATGGTGCTGGCCGCCAAGGGCGGGCTCGATCTGGCGCCCCTGGGCGAGGTCATCCGCGACAGCGTGGTGTCTTCCGCATTCATTGATCGCAAGATCGGCAACATCCTGGAGGGCCGCTACCCGGCCGCCTTCCCGCTCAAGCACATGCACAAAGACGTGGGTTTGATGATCGATCAGGCCCACCTGAGCGGCACAGCCCTACCTCTTACCGGCAGCGTGCACCAGCTGTTCACGGCAGCCAGGGCGCGCGGCCTGGGCGAGGAGGACCTTTCGGCTGTCTTCAAGCTTCTGGCCGAGTTGTCCGGGGTCGAAACACACTAGCGCGATATCCGCATTCTGGCAGGAGGGACACCCGTGAAAAACGTGGAGTACTTCGCCCCCGGGACGCTGAAGGAAGCCCTCCAGCTTCTCGGCAAACACGGGAAGGGCATGGCCGTGCTAGCAGGAGGCACGGACCTGGTGCGTAATATGAACTTGGAATATGCCTACCCCGCGAGTTTCATGTGGATCGGCCATCTCGGGTTGGAGTATGTCAAGAACGTGGATGGCGTGATTCACATCGGAGCGGCGACGCGCATGCAGACAGCCGGCGCCTCGAAACTCCTGCAGTCGAAGGCTGCCGCGCTGGCCGAGGCGGCGGGCAAGATGGCCAGCGTGCCGGTGCGCTCGCTAGCCACGCTGGGCGGGAACATCTGCAATGCCTCGCCTGCCGGTGATGCCATTTGCGCCATGCTCGGCCTGGGTGCGCAGGTGCTGCTCAAGAGCACTCGCGGCCAGCGGCTGGTGCCTCTGGATAAGTTCTTCACCGGGCCGGGCAAGACGGTGCGCAAGCCGGACGAGTTGCTGATCGAGATCTTGATCAAACCTACGGCCAAGAACGAAGGCTCGGCTTATGCCAAAGTGGGGCGGCGTCAGGCGCTGACCCTGGCCGTGCTGAATGCGGCCTCGCGCGTGAAGCGCGATTCGAAGGGCAACTGTGCCGAGGTGACTATTGCGGTCGGCGCCGCGGCACCCACGCCCTTGCGCGCGGTGAAGGCGGAAGCGGCGCTGCGCGGTAAGCCGCTCAGCGAGGCGGCCATCCGTGCCGCGGCGGAAATTGCCGTGACTGAAATCAAACCGATCGACGACGTGCACGGCACGGCCTGGTACCGGCGCAAGCTCACCAAGGCGCTGGTGGCGCGCACGCTGCGGCGCGCGGGCGGACTGCCGGAAGGAGAAGGCTAGCGCCATGACAATCCGAACCATCTCATTCACTCTGAACGGCCAGGCGGTGACGGTCCAGGCGCCGGTGGCCATCAACCTGCTCACCCTGCTGCGTGAGTACATGGACATCACCAGCCCCAAGTTCGGCTGCGCCCAGGGCAACTGTGGGGCCTGCACGGTGCTCCTGGATGGCGAGCCGGTCAATTCGTGCATGGTGCTGGCGCCCACCATCGAAGGGCGCAAGGTGACCACCGTGGAAGGTGTGGGCACGCCCCAGAAGCCGCACCCGCTGCAGCTCGCGATCACCGAGCACTACGGTGCGCAATGCGGCTTCTGCACGCCGGGCATGATCATGTCGGGCGTGGCGCTGCTCAACAAGAACAGCCACCCCTCGCGCGACGAGGTGGTGGCCGCAATTACCGGAAACGTCTGCCGCTGCACCGGCTACAAGAAGATCGTCGAATCGGTGCTGGCAGCGGCCGAGTCGATGAGGTAGCTGGAGGACACCATGGCAGAGACTAACTATGTAGGCCAGCGCCTCCCGCGCTACGACGGCATGCAGCACGCCGCAGGCAAGACCCGCTATGTGGGCGATATCCACCTGCCGGGCATGCTCTACGTCAAGGCGTGGCGCTCGCCGCTGGCTTCAGCCAAGATCGTCACTATCGATGTCAGCCGCGCACGCAAGATGCCGGGCGTCGTGGCCGTGGTCACCGGCGCCGAGGTGCCGGTGAACGTGTTCGGCGGCGAGCAGCCCGTGCTGGCGGATAAGGAAATCCGCTATATCGGGCAAGAAGTGGTGGCCATCGCCGCCGAAAGCGAGGACCAGGCGCGGGAAGCGGTGAGCAAGGTGCGCGTCGAACTCGAAGAGCGCATCCCCCTCCTCGACCCGCTGCCGGCCATGCAACCCGGATCGCCCACGATGCGCCCGGGCGGCAACCTGATGATGTTCGGCGATCAGGACCACCTGCGCATTCGCAAGGGCGATGTGGAGGCCGGGTTCGCCAGGGCCGACTTCATCATCGAGAACTACTTCCGCACCGCGGCCCAGGAGCACTCACCGATCGAGACTCAGGCCTCCATCGCCTACACCGATGCGATGGGCCGCACCCATATCCACACCTGCACTCAGGCGGTGTTCTTCAACCACGGGACCATCGCCGCAATTCTGGGCAAGCCTCTTTCAGCGGTGCACATGATCGGCGGGATCGTGGGCGGCGGGTTTGGATCGAAGAACGATCCGCACGCCGACCACATCTGCGCGGTGCTCTCGCTCTTCACCGCCGGCCGCCCGGTGAAATGGGTGTGGACTCGCGAAGAGGAATTCGTGGCCTCCACCCATCGCGGCGCCACGCACCTGTGGTTCAAGGACGGCGTGATGAAGGACGGGCGCATCATCGCCCGCAAGATAAAGATGGTGCGCGACGGCGGCGCCTACCCTTCCACCAACGACTACGTGATTCGCAAGGCGTCGTACGGCGTGGCCGGGCCGTACAACATCCCCAACGTGTGGGTCGACAGCTATGCGGTCTTCACCAACAAGCGCCCCACCAGCTCGATGCGCGGTTTCGGCCTGTACCAATCCTCGTTCGCCTGGGACGTGCAGATGGAGCGCATCGCGGAGAAAATCGGCCTCAACAGCTGGCGCCTGCGTTTCATCAACGCCATTCACGACGGCGACACCTCGGCCACGCGTGCGGTGCAGCACAACTGCGGGCTGATCGAGGTGATGCAGGCGGCAGCACAGCGGGCGGGCATCCGGCTCGACGACGACCTCCTCAAGATGTCGTCGAAGGCACGTGCGGAGGGTGCACATGGCTAAGAAACGTGGCAAGGGCATTGCCGCCGTCTGGTACTCCACCGGCATGAGCGGTGGAGGCGACCCGAGTCAGGTCGTGGTCAAGATGAAACCCGACGGCAGCGTGGACGTCTTGCTGGGCAGTGTGGATATCGGCCAAGGCGCGCGGACCATCGTGCGCCAGATCGCCGCGCAGGAATTGGGCGTGCCGATCGAAAAGGTCAACGTCACGGCGGTCGACAGCGACACCAGCCCGCTCGATACCGGCACCTTCGCCAGCCGGGTGACGCACCAGGCGGGCAACGCCACGATCCTTGCCGCCCGCGAGGCGCGCGAGGTGCTGTTCGAGGTGGCCGCCGGGCAGCTGGGTGTTAGCGCCGACAAGCTGGTGGCCGAAGATGGCAAAGTGGTGGTGCGCGACTTTCCCGAGCAGGCCATCCCCATCGCCGATGTGGCCGGGCACGGCACGTGGGTCGAACGCAAGTTGATCGCCGGGCGCGGGGCATACGGCTGGCCGGTAGCAACGGTCGACCCGGACACCGGCGAGGGCGAACCGCTGCACAACATGGCCTACGGCGCCACGGTGGCCGAGGTGGAAGTGGACACCGAAACCGGCGAGGTGAAGGTGCTCAAGCTGGTGAGCGCCTACGACTGCGGCAAGGCCATCAACCCGATGCTGGTCGAAGGTCAGATCGACGGCGGAGCGGCCGGCGGCTTGGGGTCGGCCCTGATGGAAGAACTGCACCCCTACTACCCGACGCTGGACCACCACCCGACCGGGTTCTTTTCTTACATGATCCCGACCGCCAAGGATGTGCCCGACCTGGATGCCGTGATCGTCGAAATGGGATCGCGCACCGGCCCGTACGGGGCCAAGGGCATCGGCGAGATGACCGCCAACTCGCAGGCGCCGGCCATCATCAACGCCATCCACGACGCTATCGGGGTGTGGATGACCGACCTTCCGGCTACCTCTGAGAAGGTTTTGCGAGCGCTGGAAGGCCTCCCGCCGCGTGGTTCGGTTGAGGCTTAGCGCAAACCGCGCACGACGTAACGGGTTTCCCGAGGGGCGGCACCCGCCGCCCCTCGGCCGAAAGCAGAACCATGGCCTCCACCTCCAAACATGAAAGCGAAGGGTCCGCCTCTTCCGCCAGCCTGCGCGTGGGCCAGGTGGACCTGCCGATCCACAGCGGCAGCCCGAGTGAGTACGTCCCGGGAGAGCAGATCTACATCGCTCCCACTCAGGGCTACCTCGAGAAGCTGGCCTACTCCATTGCCAATAACCTCCCGGCGCTGCTCATCGGCGAGACGGGAGTGGGCAAGACCCAGGCCGTGCGCTACCTGGCCTGGAAGACTCGCAACGGGTTGCGCCGGGTGAATCTGAACGGCGCCACGACGGTGGACGAGTTCTTGGGCAAGATGCTCATCAACGAGCAGGGCACCTACTGGGTGAATGGGGTCCTGGTCAACGCGATGCTGGCCGGCGACTGGATCCTGCTGGATGAGATCAACGCCTGCCTGCCGGAAATCGCCTTCTGCCTGCACTCGCTGCTGGACGACGACCGCATGGTGGTGCTGATGGAGTACGACGGGCGCATCGTGCGGCCGCATCCGCACTTCCGCCTCTTTGCCTCCATGAATCCCAGCGAAGAGGGACGCTACGGCGGTACCAAGATGCTCAACGAGGCGTTGCTCGACCGCTTCCCGGTCGTCATCCGCATGGACTACCTGACCGAAGACGAGGAAGTGCAGGCGGTGATGCAGCACAGCGGCAATTCGGATGAGGCGATGGTGCGGCGCATGGTGCGCGCGGCCAACGATGTGCGCGCGGCCATCCGCCACGAGAAGGTGTTCGGATCTTTCAGCACGCGGCGGGTGATCGACTGGGCGCGCATGGCGCTGCGCTTCCCGGTGAAGGAAAGCGCCCGCTATGCGGTGATAAGCAAACTGACGGATTTCGATGCGCAAACGGTAACCGACATTGTCGACAACTACTTCTGATCCCGAGGCGCAGGCTCGTCGGCAGGAGGCGCGGCGGGTTCGCCTGGAACGGCTGTTGCAAAACACGGCGCACGATTACGACCTGCGCCTGGAGTTCGCCGAGCGCGACGGACTGAGCCCGCGCCGCATCCACATGCAGGTCGACGCAGGGGCGGCGGCGACGGGCGACATGTTGCCGCTCAAGGCGGGTGCACTGCACCTCTTGGGCCACTACCTGGACGACCTGCGCGAGGCCGCGGGTGAAGCCGTGCGCGTCGACGAAAGCCTGCCGCTTTTCTCATCGCTGTGGCACGCGCTTGAAGATGCGCGCCTGGAAAACCGGATGAGCGCTCGGTGGCCCGGCATGCAGGCGATCTTCGAAGCGCGCGTGCCGCGCCTCGCGCGCGGCTCACTCCTGCGCGTGCTGGCCTGGGGGCAGCAACTCGAGCTGGGGCTGTACCTTCTCGGGCGGAATATCGAGAGCGCGCCATTTCACCCCAAAGTGCAGTCCGCCCTTGCGCCGGCCCTGGCCGACATTGCCGAAGGCGCCGCTGGAAGCAGCCCGCGCGATTCGCTGCGGGCCATGCGCGCGATCTACCCGCACCTCGCGCACCTGGTGGCCGAAGGCCGTGAGCCGCGGCGGACTGAGACGCGCCTCGAGCAACTCCCGGCCGGCCAAGCTGAGCCGAATGGGGCAGAGGCGGCCGAGGCGCGCGGCGCCCCACCCGAAATCGAGATGAGCGACGAACGTGTGGAAGTGGGCGTGCGCGGCGAGCGTCGCGAATTGCCGGAGTGGTACCGGCCCGGCAGCGCGCCCTGGTTTGAGCGCGGGCTGGGCGCGAAGCTCGTGCACCCGGACGCTGTGCGCAGCGACCGCCAAACCATCGTCGTCCCGCCCGCTGGCGACCCGCAGGCCTACCATGTCATGCAGGCCGAGGTGCGGCGCGAGGCCGGCTTCCTCCAAGCGCGCATGCGCAACTTGATGCTCGAGCAGGCGTACCTGCGCTTCGGCGGGCATTATCGCAGCGGCACGCTGCGCACGGCCAAGCTGTGGAAACAACGTCTGGCCGACTACCGCCTGTTCGAGCGCGCGATCACGCGCGAACGGTCGGCGGCCTTCAGCCTGCTGATTGATGAGAGCGCCAGCATGCAAGGGCAGGATAAGTATCTGGTCGCCCGCAAGGCGGCCCTGCTCTTGGGGGAGACTCTCAGCCAAATGGACCTGCCGTTTGAGATGATCGGCTACAGCACGGCCGAATTCGAGGCGCGCGCGGCGCTGCGCCTGGGGCTGGTGCCGGCGCATGCCTACCGCACCACGCGCTGCAGCTCGCTCGAGCATCGCCTGTACAAACGATTCCATGAACCGTATGGCAACGTGCGCGCGCGCCTGACCGGCATCCTGCCGCGCCACAACAATTGGGATGAAGAACACCTGCTGTTCGCCTTCCGCCGCTTACAGGATCGGCGCGAACGGACGCGGGTGATGATCGTGATTTCGGACGGCCAGCCCAACGGCGACGCCGACCATCTGATCCACATGGTGCGCTCGCTGGAAGGGCAGGGGGTCAGGATCATCGGCATTGGGATCGGCGCCGATTTCGTGAAACGTATTTACCGCAATGCAATTGTCGTTTCGAGTTTCCGGCAGCTGGCCGAGTCGCTCATGCCCGTCCTGGCGTACGAGCTGGCCCACGCATGGGCTCCAGGCGCGCTGGGCGCACTTCCCGCGGAGGGGCCCCGGCCCATGCGCGAAGCGGCGGTCGCCTAAGCCTCACCCTTCGATACCCACTCTGCAATCTTGAGGAGACCAACATGGCAGCAGGAACGATTGAGGTCACGCCCATGATCATCGACGGCAAACCGGTCAAGGGCAGTTCGGGCAAGTTCATCGACGTCTACAACCCCTCCACCGAAGAAGTCGTCGGGCGTGTGCCGGTAGCCACGCCGGAGGAAATCGATGCGGCGGTCAAGTCGTCGCATGCGGCCTTCAAGATCTGGCGCGACATGCCGGCGGCCGAGCGCGGCGCGCTGATGCAGAAATTCGTCAACGCCGTGCGCGCGCGGGTGGAAGATATCGGGCGTGTGCTCACCACCGAGCAGGGCAAACCCTTCCCCCAGGCCAAGGGTGAGATCAACGGCTTCTGCAACGTCGTCGAGTACTACGCGCAGGAAGCGCGGCGCATTCATGGCATGGTCATCCAATCGGATATTCGCGACAAGTTCGTTTACGTGCTGCGCCAGCCGATGGGCGTGATTGCCGCCATCCCGCCGTGGAACGATCCGCTGCACCTGCTGAGCCGGATGATCGGCCCGGCCTTCGCGGCCGGCTGCACGGTGGTGGCCAAACCCTCCTCCGATACCCCGCTCACCGCGCCCATGGTGGCGCAGATTGCCGGCGAAGTCGGCTTTCCGCCCGGCGTCTTCAACGTAATCACCGGCGGCGGCAGCAGCGTGGGCGAGGCGCTGGTGCGCCATCCCCTGGTGCGCAAGGCGGCCATCACCGGCAGCGTGGCCGGCGGCATCTCGGTGATGAAGGCTGCTGCCGAAGGCATTAAGCGCGTTACCTTGGAACTCGGCGGGCAATGCCCGTGCATCGTATGGGAGGATGCCGATCTGGAGAAGGCGGCCGAGTCCCTCACCTTCCAGGCCTTCCGGTCGTGCGGCCAGGTGTGCAACCGCGTCAACCGGGTTTACGTGCACGAGAAGGTGTACGACCGCCTGGTGAAGATGGTGGCCGAGTTTGCCAAGAAGATCGTCTCCGGCGACGGGTTCAAAGAAGGCGTGGATATCGGCCCGCTGGTGAACCGCAAGCAGCTCGAATGGGTCGAGAGCCAGGTGAAGGACGCCGTGGCGAAAGGCGCCAAGGTGTTGAGCGGCGGGGGGCGCATCGGCGATCGCGGCTTCTTTTTTGCTCCGACCGTGCTCGCGGACTGCAACCACGCCATGGAAGTCATGCGCGAGGAGACCTTCGGCCCGGTGCTGGCCTTCATGAAGGTGGGCGGAGACCTGCAGCAGGCTTTCGAATTCGCCAACGACACGGTCTTCGGCCTGTCGGCCTACTTCTTCAGCCGCGATGCGCGCAACTGCTACCTGGCGGCGCAGCGCATGGAAGCCGGTTCGGTATGGATCAACGACATCCACGGCTCGTTCGTGCAGGCGCCCTACGGCGGCATGAAGATGAGCGGCATTGGGCGCGAGCAGGGGTCGCTGGCCATCGACGACTACCTGGAATGGAAGACGGTCTACCAGGAAATGAGCTACGACTCGCGTGGCGCGCGCCTGTGCGTGCATAAGTAGGGCGGTTCGATGACCAAACCCATCGTCCTCTTATATGAAGAGATGCACGCCACGGCCGTGGCCTGGCTGCGCGAACGGGCCGAGGTGCGCATGGCCGAGAGCCTGGAAGAAGACAGCCTGCTCCAGGCTGTGGCCGATGTGGAGGGCATTATCGTCCGCGCCAACGGCAAGGTCAGCCGGCGCCTGATGGAAGCCGCCCCGCGCCTCAAGGTTGTGGCGCGCCACGGCGTGGGGGTGGAGGCCATCGACCGCGCGGCCGCGGCCGAGCTTGGCATCGTGGTGGTCAACACGCCCTACGCCAACGACGAATCCGTGGCCGAGCACTGCCTGGGCATGATGATCATGCTTGCCAAGCGCATGGCCGCCGCCGACCGCGCCGCACGCGCCGGCGATTTCGGCGCCCGCTACCGGCTGATCGGCACCGAGGTGCAGGGCAAGACGCTGGGCCTGGTGGGCTTCGGCAAGATCGGCCAGCGCGTGGCCGCCATGGCTCACCGCGGGTTAGAGATGCCGATCGTCTACTTCGACCTTGTGGCCTACCCGCAAGCGGAAGTGGATCTGGGTGCACGTCGGCTCCCGTTTGAGCAGGTGCTGCGCGAAAGCGATTTTGTCTCGGTGCATACGCCGCTCCTGCCGGCGACCCAGGGGCTGATCAACGAGGTGGCGCTGCACCAGATGAAGAAGACGGCCTTCCTGATCAACTCCTCACGTGGTCCGGTGGTCGATCAGGCGGCGCTTATCCGCGCGCTGCAGGAAGGCTGGATCGCGGGGGCGGGGTTGGATGTGTTCGACCCGGAGCCGCTGCCCGCCGACAGCCCGCTCGTGGCGCTGGAGAACGTGGTACTCTCGCCGCATATGGCAGCCCACACCGACGAAGCTCTGCTGCGCATGGCGATGGTAGTCAAAGACGTGATGGCGGTCATCGAGGGGCGCCCACCGGAAAACCGGGTGCCGCCGCCCGCCTGAGCCCGCTGCGCTACTCGAAAGGACAATCGATGGACAAGCACTGGGACAACTTCTGCACGATGAGCATCGTGCACTTCATGGCCTACCCCAAAACCATCACCGGTGAGGGGCCGATTGCCGAAAGCATGGCCAAGATCGCGGCCGACACCTTCTTCGGCGGCATCGAGATCACCCACATTAAAGATCCAGCCGAACGCGAGGCGGCGCGGCAGGTGCTCGTGGCTTCACATATCGGCGTGGGCTACGGAGCGCAGCCGGCGGTGCTGATGGGCAAACTCAACCCCAACAGCCTGGATGAAGCGGAGCGCGCAGCGGCCGTGACGGTGCTCAAGACGCGCATCGACGAGGCCGCCTGGTACGGCGCCAAGCGCCTGGCCTTTCTCTCCGGTAAAGATCCCGGCGAGAAGGAGCGCGGCGCGGCACTCAAGGCCCTCGTCACCTCGACCAAGGAGATGTGTGCCTACGGGCGCGAGAAGGGCGTGGCGCTGACCTGCGAGACGTTCGATCGCGACGTGGACAAGAAAGCGCTCATCGGGCCGAGCCCGCTCGCGGCGGAGTATGCCGCGGCCGTGCGCGCGAGCTTCCCGGAATTTGGCCTGATGTACGACTTGAGCCATCAACCGCTGCTCTCCGAGCACTCGGAAAAGGCGCTGCGCGAGCTCAAGGAATTCCTCGTCCACATTCACGTCGGCAACTGCGTCACCACGCCGGGCGCGCCAGGCTACGGCGACATGCACCCGCGCTTCGGATGGCCGGGTGGCGCCAACGACACGCCTGAAGTCGTCGAATTCATCCGCGCGCTGTTCCTGACGGGCTATCTCAAAGCCGGGCGGACACCGCGGCCGTGGGTCGGGTTCGAAGTCAAACCGCTCACGCCGGAAGAAACACCCGAGCTGGTCATCGCCAGCGCCAAGCGCGTGTGGCAAGAGGCCTGGTCGCAGGCCTGACCGGTTTGGCTCTGCCGCACCCTCCGGCCCGAGTGCGGGCCGATCATCGCACGAGAAGGAGTGCACTATGGATGCAGCTCAAGAGGAGCGCCTGGCCCAGCGCTACACGGACCTGACCTCCCACTTTGCGTACTGGGAGCGCACCAAAGACCTGGTCGACTCGCTCCTCGATGTCACGCTCAACTATCGTCAGAGCGGTCACCCGGGCGGCTCGCGCTCGAAAGTGCATGCCTTCCTGGTCACGCTGCTCAGCGGGGCCATGCGCTGGGACATCCGTCACCCGGAGAAGCGCTTCGGCGATCGCTTCGTCCTGGTCGGCGGGCATACCATTCCTCTCGTCTACACGACTCTCGCGGTGCTCAATGAGGCCCTGCGGATAAAGCAGGCTCAGACCCGCGACTCTCGGTACGCGGTGCCCAATGCGGCCGAGCGCATGCTGGTGTGGCAGGATTTGCTGGCCTTCCGCCACCGAGGCGGGCTCTCGGGCCACGCCGAGATGGAAGGCAAGACGCTCTTCCTCAAATTCAACACCGGCCCCTCCGGCCACGGCGGCCCGGCCGCCGCGGGCGAGGCGCTGGCGCTCAAGCGCGCCGGAGCGGAGGGAGTCAAGGTGTTCGGGCTGGAGGGTGAAGCCGGCCTCACGCCGGGCGCCACGCACGAGATGATGAACTCCGCCTGGGGGCTGGCGCTCGACAACCTGTATCTGCTCGTCGATTGGAACGATTACGGCATCGATGACCATCCGGTGAGCACGGTGGTGTACGGGACGCCGAAGGAGTGGCTCGGCTCGCACGGCTGGCGCGTGTTCGGCGCCGAGTTCGGCAGCGAGTGGGGCCCAATGACCCAGGCGGTGGTTTCGATGGTGTGGGGCGAGAACCCCGGCCGGGTGCCCTCCGCCGCGTGGTTCAAGACCCGCAAGGGGCGCGGCTACCTCAAATACGATAATCCGTCGCACGGCTCGCCGCATAAGATCAACGACGATCTGTTCTGGCAGATTCGGCGCGAATTCGCCGAGAAGTACGGCGCCACCTTCACCAATATGGGTGGCAAAGCACCCAGCGACCCGGCGGAACTGGCACGCGAATTTGAGGCCAACCTCAAGGCGGTGATGGACGTCCTGGCACGCGACCAGGCGCTGGTGGATTATCTGGCCGAGAGGCTGGTGACTTTGGGCGACTCGGTGCCGCAGGAGATCCCAACCTTCCGCCTGGGCATGCGCGGGATCCCGTGGAAGGACGAGCGCTTGTACGATGCGCGCGCCTACCCGGCCGACCTGTACGCGGCGCCGGGCACCTCGATCCCCAACCGTGCCGCCTTGGCCAAATGGGGCGCGTGGGTCAACGCCTTCGGCGAGAAAGAATACGGCCGGCCGCTCTTCATGGCCGCCTCGGCCGACCTGGCCGATTCGACGAACATCAGTGGCTTTGCCAAGGGCTATGGCGACTTCAAGGGCTACGGCTGGTACGAGCGCTATGGCACGCCGGAAGGCGTGCTCCTCCCCCAGGAGATCACCGAGTTCGCCAACTGCGGAATCCTGGCCGGCATGGCTTCGGTCAACTTCGCCGCCGACCCGGAGCAGGAGTTCGACGGCTTCTGGGGCGCATGTTCGACCTACGGTTCGTTCTCGTATCTCAAGTACGGCATGTTGCGCCTGTTCAGCCAACTGGCACAGGACTGCCAGCTCAAAGTGGGCAAGGTCGTGTACGTGGCCGGCCACTCCGGTCCGGAGACGGCCGACGACAGCCGCACCCACTTCGGTATTTTCGAGCCTTCAGTGATGCAACTCTTCCCGCGCGGGCAGGTGATTAACCTGCATCCGTGGGAGTACAATGAGGTGCCCGTATTATTGGGCGCGGCGCTGAAAGAGAAGGCGCCGATCGTCGTCCTGCATCTCACGCGGCCTCCCATCCCCATCCCCGATCGCCAGAAGCTGGGCATGGCCTCGCACTTCGAGGCCGGCCGCGGCGCGTACGTGGTGCGCGACTACAAAGCCGGTGCGCCGCGCGGCGGAACGATCATCGTGCAAGGCACCAGTTCGATGGTCAGCGTGGTGAGCCTGCTTCCCGAGCTCGAGAAGCGCGGGCTGAACGTGAAGATCATCTACGGCTCGAGCCCGGAACTGTTCGCACTGCAGCCCGAGAGCTACCGCGAGAAGATACTCTCGGAGGCGGAGCGCTCCGACTCAACGGTGATCAGCACACAATCGCGGGCCTCGATGCGCGATTGGATTTTCAACCACGTCGGCGAGGCGTATGCCCTGACCGCCGATTGGGACAACCGTTGGCGAACGGGCGGGACACTCGACGAAGTGATCGACGAGGCGCATCTCTCACCGCGCTGGCTGCTGGAGGGCATCACCCGCTTCGTGAATGAACGCAAGGCGCGGCTCGAGCGGTTGCAGGCAGGAGTAGCCGCGGCTCTCAAGTAAGGCGCCGCGCGGAGGGGGCAAGCACACCGATCAGAAGCAAAGCGGCGCGCGGATTTCCCGCGCGCCGCACTCACCAGGATGAGGCTCGCGGATCGCGAGAAGTGCGAGCCATGAGAGGCAAACGTGCGAGACGTCCTTCCCCAAATCCGTGAGTGGGTCGGCCAGGGTCGCCACGTGGCCCTGGCGACCGTCGTGCGTACGTGGGGCTCCTCCCCGCGCATCCCCGGTTCGAAGATGGCTGTGTGTGCCACGGGCGAGATGATCGGCTCGGTGAGCGCGGGCTGTGTCGAGGGCGCGGTGGTGGAGGAGGCGCTCAAGGTGCTACAGCTTGGCCGCCCCGCGCTCCTGCACTACGGTGTGGCCGACGATACTGCGCTCGAGGTCGGCCTGGCCTGCGGCGGCGAAATCGACATCTTCGTCGAGCCGCTCGCGCCGCTGCTTGCGCCCGGCCCGCAGGGCGGCCCCTCCGCCTTCGATCTTCTGGCGCACGCCATCGAGCGCGGCACACCCACCGTGCGCCTGACCGTCATCCGCGGGCCCCAAGCCTGGGTGGGGCACACGCTGCTCATGCAGCAGGATGGCACGGCCCTCGGTTCGGCCGCGGGCGAATTGCGCGAGGCGCTTCTGCCCGAGGCGCGCGCCGCGCTCTCGGCGATTGCCTCCGAACCCAAGTCGGTGCACGTCGCAGGGCAGGAGGTCGAGGTCTTTGTCGAGTCGCAGCTTGCGCCGCCCACGCTGGCCATTATCGGCGCGGTGCACATTGCGGTGGAGCTCAGCCAGTTGGCCAAAGTACTCGGCTACCGCGTGCTCGTGATCGACCCGCGCCGCGCATTTGGGACGCGGGAACGATTCCCGCATGTGGACGTTGTCTCGAACCTGTGGCCCGATAAGGCGCTGGCCGAAGAGGGGCTGACGCCGGCGGCGGCGGTGGCCGTTCTCTCGCACGACCCGAAGATTGATGACCCGGCGCTGGTGGCCGCGCTGCCGAGCCCGGCCTTCTACGTCGGCGCGCTCGGCAGCCAGCGCACGCAAAGGCTGCGCCGTGAGCGGCTGCGCGCGAGTGGTGTGAGCGAAGAACACCTGGCGCGCATGCGCGCACCGATCGGGCTCGACCTGGGCGGGCGCTCGCCGGCCGA
>DATEAT010000147.1:0-7190 GCA_035288225.1 Anaerolineales bacterium
CAGCGCCACCAGGTGCGCGCTGAGCAACGCGTGGCGCGCCTTTTGGCGGCCCTGCCGCCCGCCAAACGCCGAGACCTGCTCTCGGGCCTGACCGCCCTGCGCGAGGTCGTTGAAACCAGTTTCCCGCGCAGCGAGAGCCAGACCCCGCTGGCGACCCTGCCTGCCCGGCCGCGCCTCACGCGCGCCTGACCTCCCTCCCCAATTATCGATTCCCATCCGACAAGGACTGACCGAATGAACAAACGATCCACTCAACGCGCACGCCGCGGCCGCTCCGGTATCGAGATGAAGAGCCTGGGACGTCTCGTCCGTTACCTTACGCGCTTCCCGCGCCAGGCGGCCCTGCCCTACCTGTTTCTCGTCGTGGCCTCGCTCTCGCAGCTGGCCGTGCCGCGCATGGTGCGCAACATCATCGACGCTGTGAGCTCGGGTGTCATCGCCCAAAGCGCGCTCTCCAACCTTGCCCGTGTGCCGGCGGCCATCCTGCCCATCGCGCTGCCCAAGATCCTGGCCGCGCTCGGCCTGCCGGCGGGTTGGACGCTCGACCAACTGATGGCCGAGATGACCCAGCGAAACGCCGATGCGCCCTCCGCGCTGCTCACCGCGGCCCTCTCGATCGTGGGCTTTGCCGCGCTGCGCGGCGTGTTCTCTTTCCTGCAGGTCTACTGGGCGGAGCGCAATTCGCAGAACGTGGCCTTCGAGTTGCGCAATGACTTGTTTGCCAAGATCCAGCGCCTGTCGTTCTCCTATCACGACCGTAACCAGACCGGGCAACTGATGATCCGCGCCACCGATGACGTGGAGAAAGTCCGTATCTTCATCGGCCAGGGCGTGGTGCAGCTGGTGAGCGCCGTCGTGCTCATCGTGGGCACCCTGCTCATCCTCTTCACCACCAACCTGCGCCTGGCCTTCGTCACCCTGCCCATCCTGCCGATCGCCATGGTCATGTTCGTCATCTTCGCCGGGCTCAGCCAGCCGCTTTTCTCTCGCGTGCAGGCGCGCCTGTCGGCGCTCAACACCACCCTGCAGGAGAATCTGGCCGGCATCCGCGTGGTCAAGGCTTTTGCCCGCGAGCGCGAAGAGCAGGCCAAGTTCCAGGACCAGGCCGGGGCGCTGATGAACCAAGCCATCGGCGTGGCGCGCCTGTTCACCTTCCTCTTCCCGCTGGTCTTCTTCATCGCCAACCTGGGCCAGGCTGCGATTCTTTTCTTCGGCGGGCAACAGATTATCGGCGGGACCCTGACCCTGGGGGAGTGGCAGGAGTTCAGCCTGTACCTGATGTACCTCTTCCTGCCCATTGCCATGTTCGGCATGATCATCACCCAGATGGGCCAGGCCGCGGCCTCCGCGCACCGCATCGTCGAGATCCTCGACGCGCAGAGCGACGTGCGCGATGCGCCCGATGCGCGAACGCTCCCGGCGGTGGAGGGTCGCGTGCAATTCGAGCGGGTGACCTTCCGCTATTTCGGCGGCGGGGCGCCGGTCTTGAAAGAGGTGAGCTTCGAGGCGCTGCCGGGCCAGACCATCGCCCTGCTGGGCGCCACCGGCTCGGGCAAGACGACCATCATCAACTTGCTGCCGCGCTTCTACGACCCGAGCGAGGGGCGCATTACCATCGATGGCCACGACCTGCGCTCGGTCACGCTCGAGTCGCTGCGCGCGCAAATCGGCATCGTGCTGCAAGATACGACCCTCTTCACCGGCACCATCCGCGACAACATCGCCTTCGGCCGGCCGGAGGCCTCGCCGGCGCAGGTCACCGCCGCCGCGCGGGCCGCGGCGGCGCACGACTTCATCAGCGCCTTCCCCCAGGGTTACGACACGCCGGTCGGTGAGCGCGGGGTGACGCTCTCGGGCGGGCAGAAGCAACGCATTGCCATCGCCCGCGCGCTGCTCCTGGAGCCGCGCATTCTCATCCTCGACGACTCGACCTCCAGCGTCGATATGGCCACCGAATCTCAGATCCAACAGGCGCTCAACCATCTCATGCGCGGGCGCACCAGCTTCGTCATCGCCCAGCGCATCTCGACCGTGGTCAACGCCGATCAAATCCTGGTGCTGGAGCGCGGCGAGATCGTCGCCCGCGGGACGCATGCGGAATTGATGGAGGAGAGCGCCGTTTACGCCGAAATCTACAACTCGCAGCTCGTGGGCGAAGCACCCGCCGGGCAGGGCACTCTGAGCCCCACGGCCGCACCCGCCTGAGGCCTGGCCTCCAAGAGGAGATACAACTCATGATGGGACCGATGGGAGGCGGGCCGCACCGCGCCCGCATGCTTGAACAAGAAACCCTCAAACCCCAAAACGTCAGCCGGACGCTGGCCCGCTTCGGGCGCTACTTCCGCCCCTACTGGCCGGCCCTGGTCGTCGTCGCAGTGCTGGTTATCGCATCGACCTGGACCCAGGTCACCACCCCTGATCTTACCGGGCAGGTGGTCGACTGCTACCTCGCGCCCTCGGCCGGCGGCGCACTGGCCGGCCTGGCGCTGCCCGGCGCCGCGCCCGCCACGGCCACCAGCAACTGCTGGTTTACGCGCGACGCGAGCCAGCTCACCTTTACCCAGCGCACACTGAAAGCGGCCTTCAGCCTGGGCGGATTTCCGGCACCGGCCGCGAACCCCGCCGACATGACGACCGCCGATCGGCTGACCGGGCTGGGGCGCATGATCGGGCTCATCCTCTCGCTCTTCATCGCGGGCGCACTGCTCACCGGGCTGACTTTCTTCTCGATGAGCTGGGCCGGACAGCACGTCCTGCGCGCCATGCGGGAGGACGTCTTCCGCCAACTGCACCGTCTCTCGCTCAGCTACTATGCCGAGCACGAGGCGGGCGACCTGATGAGCCGCATCACCAACGATGCCACGGCCATCGAGCAGGCGCTCTCCTTCGCCCTGGTCAACGTGCTCTCGGGCCTCCTGCTCCTGGTGTGGGTGGCTTACACCATGTTCAACCGCAGCCTGCCGATGGCGCTGCTCTCGATGGCCGTCTCGCCCTTGATGCTCATCGCCACCCTGTGGTTCTCCTCCCAGGCGCGGGCCGCCTTCCGCACCTCGCGCCAGGAGATGGGCAGCGTCAACGCAGAACTCGAGGAAACCATCGCCGCGGTGCGCGAGGTGCAGGCTTTCAATCGCGAGGACGAGAACATCCAAAGCTTCCGCGCCACCAACGCCGCCAATCGGGATGCTAACATCCGCGCGGTGGCCTTCACCTCGGCCCTGGCGCCCTCGCTGGAAGCCCTCGGGTATCTCGCCCTGGCCATCGTGACCGGTGTGGGCGGGTTGTACTTGATGCGGGGGCAGACCTTGTTCGGCACCGCCCTCTCCCTGGGCCTGGTGATCACATTCCTGGGCTACGTGCAACGCTTCAACCAGCCCATCCAGCAAGTGGCCATGCTGTGGACCAACGTGCAGAACGCGATCGCCGGCGGCGAGCGCATCTTCTCCCTCTTGGATGAGGTGCCCGCGGTGCTCGACAAGCCGGGCGCGCAGGAGATGCCGCCCATCCGGGGCCAGGTCGAGTTCCGCGAGGCCTCGGCCGCCTACCAGAAGGGCGTGCCGGTGCTCAATGCGGTCAGCTTCGAGGCTCGCCCCGGACAGACGATTGCCATCGTCGGTCCGACTGGCGCCGGCAAGACGACCATCATCAACCTGATCCCCCGTTTCTACGACGTGACCGGTGGGTCGGTGACCATCGACGGCTTGGACGTGCGCGAGGTGACGACCGAAAGCCTGCGCCGCCAGATCGGCCTGGTGCTGCAAGACACATTCCTCTTCAGCACCTCGGTCATGGAGAACATCCGCTTCGGGCGGCCGGGGGCGCGCGACGACGAGGTGCTGGCCGCGGCGCGCCTGGCGCACGCCGACAGTTTCATCGACCGCTTGCCCGAGAAGTACCAGACCGTGCTGGGCGAACGTGGCAGCGGCCTTTCGCAGGGGCAGCGCCAGCTCATCGCCATCGCCCGCGCGGCGCTGGCGGATCCGCGCATCCTCATCCTGGATGAAGCCACCTCCTCGGTCGACACGCGCACCGAGCGCCTGATCCAGAAGGCCTTCGACACGCTGCTGCGCGGCCGCACCAGCTTCGTCATTGCCCACCGCCTGAGCACGGTGCGCAATGCGGATGTGGTGCTGGTGCTCGATCACGGCGACATCGTCGAGCGTGGCACGTTCGACGAACTCCTGGCGCGCAAGGGATTCTTCTACTCGCTCTATATGTCGCAGTTCCGGCGCGAGGTGCCGGCCGAGGGGACACCCGCCGGCGACGACGGTCACGTGCGAGGCGCTCCGGTTCACGCCTAAGGCCGGGGAGCGCTAGCCTTCGTGGACGAGTGAACCGCCGAGCACATGCTCGGCGGTTTCATTATCGGATCCCACGCAGCAAGACCAACCCTGCGCGCCGAATGATCCATCGGACGATTCGCTCAATTGACAACGACGGCGGCGGGCATGGGCGGATCTCCACGCCGCCGCTTCTTTCCACGGCGGATTCCGCAACGCCCGACGGGTGGAGGGGGCCAGCCGTGGCCCCCTGGCCGGTACGCAGCAGCTACGGTCGTGTTACAGTTGGAGCCGCGTTCCTTCTCGCGTGGGGCAGCCCGAGGCCACCCAATGCGTCACATCTTCGGACGACGATATGGATCATGGCAAGCGACCTGACCTACCGGGTGAGCCGGGCGATCCTACACCTCTACGTCCGCGCGATGCTGCAACTCGATGTCGTGTGGAAGAGCCCTCCACCTGAGGGCCCGGTCATCCTCGCTGCCAACCATCCCAGTTGCACCGATCCCTTCCTGCTCCCGTTGATGTTCCGCCGACCGATCCGTTTGCTCATCACCCAGAATGCCTTTCAGGTCCCCGGGTTTGGCTCGTTCCTGCGTCACTTAGGGCACGTGCCCGTGGTGCGGCGTGAAGGGCTGCCCGCCCTGGATGCCGCTCGCGAGTTGCTGGAGACGGGCGGTTCAGTCGCGCTCTTCCCCGAGGGCAGGCTGAGTCCGCGCCGGGGCGGCTTTCGTGCGCCACGCACGGGTGCGGCACGTCTGGCAATGCTCACCGGCGTGCCGGTGATCCCCATCGGCATTCACCTGCTGCGCACGAAGAACTATGGCATTGTCTCAACCGTGACGGGCAAACGTACGGTGGGCTACTGGTACGTGCACGGGCCTTATCATGTCACGGTCGGGGCCGCGTTGCGGTTCGAGGGCGACGTCACGCACGAAACCAAGGTTGCCGATGCGTCTCTGACGATTATGAAACAGATCGTCGAGTTGGCCGTTGAGAGTGAAAAGAGGTTTAAGCCCGAACCGGATCCTGCATGGGTGACGCCACGCTGACCTGCCCGGCCGTCCGGCCCGGGGCGAGCGTATGGACCTGTGAGGCGAGCGGCGCCCGACAGCGCCTCGTGGTGCACACGCTGTTGTCCCGATCCGCGCCGGGACTGCCATCAAACTCCAAGGCACGTGTCCTCTGCAATCTGCGTGAACCGACCCTCTGTCCCCTAACATCATGCCTTCCGCTTGCCCGCGCCCGAGCGGTATCCGCACGAGTCCCGCGCGCGGCACACGCAATGGCCGGCCAGCCGCCGATGCGCATGCTGGCTTTTCGGGTCGACCCCCGGGGTTCCCCCCGCAGGCACACAATCCAACGCAGTCTTGTCTGCGCGAGTCTCGTACGCAGCGAGGCCGGCGACAGCGCGAGGCCCCGGGACGATGCTCGGGGGCGGGGGCCTGCGTGAAAGACTAGCCCAGGGTCTGCAGGTGACATCCCCCCTGGGGTGAACGCGACCGAGAAACCCAAGGCGCGGGGTAACTTGACCGGCACGCATTGGGCCCAGGTCCTTGATTGGCAGGGATCCCGCGTGCGGATGGCCGCGCCATCCGGCCCATGATCTGCGCCATTCGCAGGTCGGCGTGCTAGAATCGCCGTGCTCCCCCTGTGGACCATTGGACGGCACAGGCGGCGACACACATCCACCCTTATCCGCAACGGACACATGAGGAATCAATGACGGCCTCGGATTCACCCACCGCCCCGCAGGCTCTACTCGGGCCTATGCGCCTGCCTTTCCTCATTCTCACGCCGGCCTGCGTGCTCTTGGGAATCGGCGCGGCCTTCTATCAGTCCGGACGTGTGGATCTGCTTCAGGTCGTGATTGTTCTTATCGGAGCGCTCGCCGCCCATATTAGCGTCAACGCGCTGAATGAGTACTTCGACTTCCGCAGCGGCCTCGATCTGCGTACTCAGCGGACTCCTTTCAGCGGAGGCAGCGGCACTCTCGCGGCGCAGCCGGCGATGGCGCCCAAGGCCCTAGCGACTGGGCTGGTCGCGATGGCTGTCACCGCCGGGGTCGGCCTGTACTTTGTGTTCGTACGCGGGGCGGGCCTGTTGCCACTCGGCCTGGCGGGACTGCTCATCATTGCCATCTACACGGTCTGGCTCACCCGATATCCCCTGCTCTGCCTGATCGCCCCGGGGTTGGGGTTTGGCACCTTCATGGTCATGGGCACTAGCTTTGCCCTGACCGGGCAGTACTCGTGGACAGCCTTCGTCGCCTCGCTGGTCCCCTTCTTCCTGGTCAACAACCTGCTGCTGCTGAACCAGTTCCCGGACGTCGAAGCCGATCGCAGCATCGGCCGGAAACACTTTCCTATCGTGATCGGGCGGCGGGCCAGCAGCTGGATCTACATCGCATTCCTGATCCTGACCTACACCTCGATCGCGGGCGGTGTCTTGGTCAACCTTCTTCCGGCCTGGGCGCTGCTCGGTCTCCTCACGCTGCCCTTGGCCATCGCGGCGGGACGGGGCGCCCATGGGCGCGCAGAGGACATCTCGAATCTTGTCCCGTTCATGGTGCAAAACGTCCTGCTCAATATCGTCACGCCCGTTCTCATGGCGATCGGGCTCTTCCTCGGTTGATCCGGCAATGGGTCGGAACAGAGAGATGCCGAGCCCCAGGGTGTGGATCTGCACGTGGCCGCTTGGATGGACTTGGAGGATGACACTCGACGCGGCGTGATTCGCAACGCGTCCAAAACCATTGCGCTGCACGCCCGAAGGCCGGCCGTTCTGCGCCGCAGCAAGAAGGTCGATCCCCTATGCCGCGTGCTTCTCGATCTCAAGCCCGCCGCGCGACGTGCGGCCAGACCTCGACTCCTACAATGGCTCTTGCCCTCGGCTCCCGCCCCCGGTATAATG
>DATEAT010000148.1:0-11508 GCA_035288225.1 Anaerolineales bacterium
GCCAAATCTACGAGACCACCGCCCAGCGCTTCGAAGTGGTGCGGCGGCTGATGCGTCGCGAGGCGTGGGATTTCTTCATGTTCGTCGAGATGGGCGTCGATAGAATCCACCACGGCTTCTGGCGCTTCTTCGATGAGAAGCACCCCAAGCACGAGCCGGGCAACCCGTACCAGCATGCCATTCGCGACTACTACCGCGCGATTGACCGCGAGATCGGGACGCTGCTAGCGCTGCTGGACAACGACACCTCGGTGATGGTCGTCTCCGATCACGGCGCGCGGACGATGCTGGGCGGGATTTGCGTCAACGAGTGGCTGCGGCGTGAGGGGTACCTGGCACTGGCGGGGAAGCCGCCCGCCTCACCGACCGCGCTCGACAAGTTGCAGGTCGATTGGTCTCGCACGCGTGCCTGGGGCGAAGGTGGCTACTATGCGCGTGTCTTTCTCAACGTGGCTGGGCGTGAGCCGCAGGGTGTGGTGAAGCCCAAGGACTACGAGCGCGTGCGGGATGAAGTGGCGGCGGGGCTCAAAGCTATCCGCGGGCCGCGGGGCGAAGACCTGGGCACGGTGATCTACAAGCCGCACGATATCTACCGCAAGGTGCGCGGCATCCCGCCCGATCTGCTGGTGTACTTTGGCGACCTGGCCTGGCGCTCGGTGGGGAGCCTGGGGCACTCGGAGGTGTGGACGCTCGAGAATGACACCGGCCCGGACGAGGCCAACCACGCGCGTGACGGTCTCTTCATCTATGCCGACCCGCAGCGCAACCTTGGCGGGCGCGAACTCGAGGGCCTTGAGATCATGGATGTCGCCTCGACAATCCTCGCGCACTATGGTCTATCCGTGCCTGGAGACATGCAGGGACGGAGGATTGCGTTGTAGCGATCGGGGTGGATCGTAATCCCGGGGGCCGCCTCGCCGCGAGTTGCGCTGGGGGGCGCAGCCGGCCTGAGGCGGGCTAGACTTCCGAGCTGCCGGAGGAGGAGGGTGCGCCGCTTCCACCGCTCAGCTTCTGCATTGAAATGCGAAGGACCTCGCCCGCACTGACCGGACGGGCGTAGCACTTGGAGGGGCAGGTCGGGCAAATCTCCTGGTGCAACTGGCGGCGCAGGGCCTCGGCCTTCTCCCCCCACCAGATCTCGCGAAAAGGTTGTTCGCGCAGGTTGCCGAAGGTAAGCGTCTCTGAGTTGACGCAGGCATGCAGCCCGCCGCCGGCCTCCAGCACGCACGAGTGGTAGCCCTGCATGCAGATGCGCCCGCGCGGCTTTCCCTCCAGCATGCCCCGCATGTCGGCGTAATAGAAGGCATCGGTCCCGCGCGATGTGTGCGCGAGGTCTTCAAAGAACGCCTGCGCCCGTGCATCCCCGCCCACCGACAAATCGAGATCGCGGGACTGGTTGGCGTAGTAGGCACCGGACATAACAATCGGGCTGAAGGTGATGGGCAGGCCGAGCGTGGCCGCCAGACGCCTCAGCTCGGGCAGGTTCTCGAGATTGAGCGGCTGGACGACCGTGCTGAGCGATATGCGCAGGGCCGCGACCACCTTCTGCAACTGCATCAGGCGCTCGAGCGTCTCGCGCACGCGCGCGTAGCCGCCACGGATGCCGCGGATGCGCTCGTGCACCTCGCCCACGCCGTCCAGGGAGATCTGCACTTCGAACCGCTCGACACCGTGCGCGTGGGCGACGGACCAGCAACCTTCCACGGCGGCCAATGTGCGATCGGGCACCATGCCATGCGAGGCCAGGCGCAGCGTGCGTACCGCGGGCGTGGAGTCGAGCACCGCGCCCACCAGGTCTGCCAAGTCCCGGCGCAGCGAGGGTTCGCCGCCGGTCAGGCTGAGTTTGCGCAGCGTGCGAAAATCCTCCCGGTCGCGGGCGAAGATGCGCCGTGCCTCCTCGACCGAGATCTCGGGCGGGTTTTTGTTCTCCCAGATGTAGCACATGTTGCAGTGGCTGTTGCAGCGTTGGGCGACAACGAAGATGAGGGTCGCCGGCCCAGGCGTGGGCAACCGTCCGGCGTGCTGCCAGGGAGCCAGGACGCCGTCGCGGACTTCTCGCCCCATGTCGTCCCAGTGTTTTGCAGGCATGCTCAACTCCCGTCGGCCGAGCGTGCGTAGACGGTGAGGAAGGAGGTCAAATTCAGTCCAGCCATGATGCGCGTGTACGGCCAGGTGATCAGGCGGAATGGCAGCGAGTGGAAGAGCCGCGCCGCGCTTCGCCGCACGGAAGGCGACTGAGACCATCCGGCCACCCAGAATTGCAGGCTGGTGCTCAGTCCGATATGGCGGGCGGTAATCGCATGCCGGTCGACGACCTCTAGGCCAGCCTCCTGCAGGTAGCGCCGCAGCACGGGCGCAGAGAACAGGAACAAGTGCCGAGGGATATCCAGACCCACCCAGTACCGGCCAAAGACCCGGGCCTCTGGGCTCTCCAGGTTGGGCACTGTGAGGAGAAGCCAGCCCGAGGGCCGCAGGGCGCGGTACACCTTGCGCAGTGTGAGGGCCGGGTCCTGCACATGTTCCAGCACATGCCACAGCGTGATCACGTCGTAGGCCGCAGCAGGCAGCTCAACCTCTTCAATTCGCCCCTGGCGGATATCCAAGCCAAGCGTTTGGCGCGCGAAGGTGGCCATTGCGGGGCTGGGCTCAATCCCCGCGACGTGCCAGCCGCGCTCGCGCATGCTGGCCAGGAACAATCCGGTGCCGCATCCAATGTCCAGTATCTGCCCAGGCGGCTGGGCGGGCGCCGGTACAGCACGGCACAAGTTGCGAATGCCGTGGTCGCGGTCGAGAGCGCGCAGGCTGTGGGAACGAACCGGCCTTGCACCTGCGAAGGACGGCAGATCCTCCGCGTAGTACGCCGGTAGGTCCTGGAGGTCGGGGCGCGGGTCGAGATAGATGAGCCCGCAGCTCGTGCAGCGCACCAATTGGAATTCGCCGGTGCCCAGCCCGAAACGGTCGAAGCCTCGCATGAATTCCTCGGCTTCCCTTGCGCCGCACAGGTTGCACCTTTCCACGGTTTCCATTAGACCGAGCCCCTACTTCGCGACGAGCTGGGAGGCGATGACCAGGCCGATGAGGGGAATGTCCCTGCCCGCAAAGTCGGAAGGGGAGAACTGAGTAGAGCCTGGGTCGGCAAGAAGAACACCCAGCCGGTTGCCGCCAATGGCTGGTTCGGCGAGGTTGAGAGCGAACCGGCCGTCCTGTCCGATGAAGGTTTCGCCGTACACATAACCGACCTGGCTTAGATCCACGACTCGAATTGGCAGGCCGGCAGGTCCAAAGCCGCTCACGACGGTGTCGCCTGCGCGCACCGGATCGAGGGCCACGCTGTACTTGGGCGCGGCAGCGGTCGGCGAGCCGGGGTCCGCGACAGGATCGGCCACCGGAGAAGGTGCGAGCGGCGGCGCGGGACGGCACGAGGCCAGGAGGACGAGGGCGACCCCGATTCCTGCGAGCATAAGAAGGCGGCGAGACATCTTCGGGCTCCTCCTGGGGAAATGCTGCGGCGATCCTGGTCGAGATTATAAGAGAGAAAGAAGCAGGCCGCCAGATTCGGCGGCCTGCCAGACTTCCGTGGGCCGAGCGGACCCTTACGGTGCCAGATTAAACCCCTCGTAGTTCATCAGATCGTTCGGCGTGCCGGTCGTCTTATTGTCCTCTTGCATCAGGGCAATGACGTTCTGATCGGCGGTCACCGTGACCGCGTAGTTGACGTTGGCCGGCGGTAGGGTCAGGCTGCCGTTGGTCGGCGCATACATGGAGGCGCGGGCCGGGTCGGACACCATATTGAAGACATACGAGGCGTTCGGGCCCAGGAGCTGCGTCCCGCCGATGCCCTGGCCGACGCCGATCGTGACGTAGTAGGTTGTGCCGGCTGGTGCACCCGAGCCACCCACCGCCACGTATTTCAGCATGATCGATGCGTTGGTCGTGCTACTGGTATTCATCACGGTCACGGATGTGCCGTTCTTGTTGGTGGCCGCCATGCCGCCCGGGAAGAACTCCTTCACCAGCGGCGCAGCAACGACGGTGGTCGCCAGGGACGGAGCGAAGTCGTTGAAAGTCGAGAGGTAAGGTGTGCCACCTGCGTTGCTGTTGGACTCGTTGGTGACACCTACAAGCGGCTGGTCTGACACTGCCACACCAGCGCACATCACGCCCGAAAGCATCCCGCCGATGTTGCCGCGGTATTTCGACAGGGTCTCCTGCTTGAAGGGGGGGATGTCGACGTGCTGAAGATACGTGGTTCCGATCGGGGCAGCACCGTTAAAGGAGCGCACAACGGTGAAAGTGATATCGACATGGGCGGTCGACCCGGTGGTGTTCTGCAGCGACCAGCCGCTCCAGTTGCCAGTGGAGGCGTTCGGGAAGTCGTAC
This sequence comes from Anaerolineales bacterium, assembly GCA_035288225.1. Lineage (GTDB taxonomy): Bacteria > Chloroflexota > Anaerolineae > Anaerolineales > RBG-16-64-43 > RBG-16-64-43. Next base: position 4,381 of record DATEAT010000148.1, read on the forward strand.
TTGAAGACCGGGGCGAGGATTGTGCTTGAGTAGTCGGCCGGTGCAAAGCCCTTGCTGGCGCCCAGGATCACCGCATAGCCGCTGGGGGGCGCTTCGGGGAACTCAAGAGCAATGCCTGCCACTTCGCCCGAGGAGGCGACAAGCTTGGCCGAACCGAGGCAGGGCGAGGTCGCCGCTGCACCGCAGGAGGATGAGGCTACAACCGGTGTGGCATTGGCCGGATCAAAAAGGTGCATCCGGTTGGCTGGACTGGTCAGGCTCTCGGTATGGGTCGTCGCGTCGTTCATCGTATACGTCATCGTCACGGCGGCGTCCCCGCCGATAGCCTGGACATAGTAGGCGAGCGTGTTGCCACCGAAGTTATGTTTGGCAAGTGGGAAGAGCAGCTCAGCGGCCGGGCCGCTGATGCCCGAGTAGTCGCCGCCCGCATGCCCGTTGCTGTTGCCCACCGTGCCGTTCAACGAGTTAGCAACCATCGAGACCGCGACGATATTGACGTCGGCCGAGGCGATCACCGAGCCGCTGAAGCCCACCGGCAAGGTGTCATCGTCAGCCGAGTCGCAGTTGGCCGCGCTGGCGCAAAAGCCGACCCGGTTACCGCCGGTCGAGTAGTTTGGTGCGAAGCCCGGATTGTAGGTCAGGCCGCTGCCAGCGTTGATGGTGAAGCTGTCCGAACTGTAGGTGGTTGGCGATCCAGCCGTGTCTTGGGGATAGGCGACTAGGCTGAGGCTGCCGCTGCCGGTGGTCACGTTCTGGACCTGGAACGAGGTCCACCAGTAGCTGCCCGGCAGGCCCTGGGCGCCGGCTCCGGCAATCGGGGCCAGCACTAGGGAGAGAGCGAAGGCAATGCTGAGGGGTTTGAGCAGGCGTTTCATTGGGTCGGCCTCCACGGCAGGATGTCAGGCAATGTCTGCCTCGCGGCAAGCGCGAGGCGCTTTCGGTGCAGGGGTACGTGTCTTTTGTACAGCCGCCTGCCTCGGCCTGTCCATACCCCTCATGGGTTATTCTCGGGTTCGCGCGGGTGCAGGCCGAGCACCCGTTTCACCTCGCCGAACGACACTCCGCCCAAGGCGACTATCAGGACAGCGTAGATGGCAATGCCCAGGAATACTGACGGCCAGAGCGACGCCCGGGCCTGAAAGACGGCCCAGGCCATGCCCAGTCCAGCTAGCAAGGGCCGCCACACGAGCGGTCCGACGCGGACTCTCGCGATGCGCCGTTGCACGAACACGTGGCCAAGCCCGAACACCATCACATTGGAGGCCAGGCGTGCCCAGGCTGCGCCCTCGATCCCCAGACGGGGCACCAGTGCCAGCGCCAGGCCGAGGTTGACAGCCAGCCCAAGCACGGTGAACTGCGCCGCCCTGACCTGATTCCGGCTAGCGATGAGCAGCCGCGAATTGACATCACCGGGCAGGAGAACCAGCATGCACACGGCCAGGATACGCAAAGGCGCAGCCGCGCCAACAAACCCTTCCCCGAACAGGAACCTCACCAGCGGCTCGGAGGTCAGGACGATACCCAAGCCCACGGGGAGGGCCAGGGTCACCAGGTACTTGAAGCTGAATGAGTACACGCGGCGCACCTCTTCCGTGCCACGCTCGTAAGCCTGCACGATGCGCGGGAAAAATCCCAGGCGGTAGGCATTAGGGAGAACGGTCAGTGCGAGGAGAATGCCGAGGGCGCTTCCATACAAACCGAGCTCAGATGGGCTGACCAGCGCAGACAAGACAATGATGTCCGTTTGCGCATCGGCAACCGTCGCCAGACCTATCGCCCAGAAAGGCAAGCCTTCCTTCAGGTAGGGCAGCCAGGAGGACGTTTGCGGGCGCTCGGGCTGCAACCCGGCCCCTTTCCAAAGGAGGGCGATGGCGGCCAATGCGCCCAGCCCATTGGCCAGGGTGAGGGCCGCGGCAACTCCGGTCAGTCCCAGCCCGGCCAGCAAGGCCGCGAGCGCGCCGACCACCTTGGCAACCCCAGTCAGCACGCCAGCGGCGGCTGCATACTGCGCCTTCTCAAGCCCGTAGAGAATTGAGCGGCAGATTTCAGCGATGTTCTCAGGCAGCAGTCCGATGGCGACCAGCACGAGCGGCAACGTCGCCTGGGGCCCAAGCGGTCGGAGCCACAGAATAGCTCCGGTGACCATAAGCGCCATGAAAATCGACAGGAGGAGACGCAGCGTGCCGAAGGTGGCGAAGTAGCGCGAGGCCTCCGTGGGACGCGTGGCCAGGTTGCGCATCAGTATCTGGTCCAGGCCCCACAAAGAAATGCGCGAACCGATAAAGAGCAGAGTCGTGCCCAGGGTGTAGATGCCGGTGGAGGAGGGCCCCAGCCCGCGCGTGACGATGAGCAGCAGCGCGGCGCTGACTAGCCTTGAGGTCAGTTCAGTGGCCAGGGCGTAGAGCACATTCGCGACCGACTGCGGGGGGTGCATGCCCCAGGTTCGCGGCGAGGGCTCGGGTCGCATCAAGTCACCCTGGAGTCGAATTGACGATCACAGGTATCCCAGATCACGTAAGCGGCGTTCTATCTCCTGCTGCTCCTCCTCCGTGTACGCTCTCCGATCTAGGTTCGCACGCCGCTCCAGTGCGAGCGGGGGCCCTGAGGAGGTGTCAGGCGCGGCCGAGATATTCCCAAGTATCGGGCGGCCGTCCATCAAGGCTGGGACAGGAAGGCCAAGTCTCGCGAGGAGAGTCGGGGCGAGATCAATCAGGCGGGTGCCGTCCCGTGTAGAAGGGTGCGAGACAGAAGGATCGCGCAGAATGAACATCCCCTCCGGCCGATGGCCGCCCGTGAGCGGGCGGGAGTCGGCCCACCAACCGTATGGCGACTCGAAGATGGAGGCGGACTGCGTCAGGCGGGCCACGGGGTGGACACGGTGATCGGCGAGCTCGACGGTCAGATCGGCCGCGGCGTCGAGCGCGGGGCCGTGGTAAAGCTCCTCCCGGCGATACACGCGTGCAACGACGCGCTGGCCCTCTGGCGACTCGAGACGGCCGAGGTCCTCGATGATCTGAGCGCGCAGGGCTTCGTACTCCGGGCCCGCCTCGACAATGCCGTGGGGCTCACGCCCGCGAAGGTTTACGAAGATGTCCCCGCTGCCCAAGGCGTACGCTCTCGTGCGAGACCAGTCGATACTGCTCAGCAGGGCCGAGGTCTCCATGACCTCCTTGAGCGACGAGAACCGCCTTCCCAGCAGCCGGCGAATGGCGCGACGCACAGGCTGGGGCAGGTGACGCGAGTACATCTCCTGAGCGCGTCGAAGAAAAGAAGTCGGCCTGCGCTCGTAGCGGAGCCAACCCTGAGCAGCCAGCCAGGCATTCAAATGGAGCCATGATTCGAGCGGCCCGGCCCCGTGATCGGATAACACAAGAACCAGGACCTCCTTCTCAACCTGGCTGAGCAAGCGTCCGATCCCGCGGTCTATCTCGCGGTAGACATCGAGAATCGGGTTGTCCAAGGCCGGATCGCGGCGTGGCGGGGGAGTCCCACGATATCCCGCGAGCTCGCGGGGCAGGTAGTGCCAGAAGGAATGCTGGGCCTGGTCGGTGGCAGTGTAGACGACAAAGAGTGCGTCCCATGTTTCCTCGGCGAGTACGAACTCGGCTGCCATGGTGCGGTTGTGTGCGGCAGCGACAAGGTCCTGGGCGAGGCGCGCTTCGGGGCGAGGCAGGCCAGGGCGATAGTCGGGCAGGATCTCGTACTGCGGAACGGCACGCTGCAGCCGAGGCCACCACGAGGTGGGTTCGACGATGCCCGGTCCGACGGCAGGGGCAAAGGGGCCGGCTATCATCACACCCTGTATCGGCCAGGCGGGGTAGGTCATGGGCACATTGATGGAGGCGACTCTCAATCCGGCTTCCCCCAGGTATTCGAAAAGGGTCGGGAGGCGGATGGACGTCGAATCCGTCAGCTGCAGGGCATAACTGCCGGACTTGCGGCGGACGAAATCATACAACCCGTGCTTGCCTTGGTTCGCCCCGGTGAGGAAAGAGGCCCATGCTGGCGCGCTCAGCGGCGGGAGGGTCGAGGCTAGCGGGCCACTGAGGCCCGACCGGCGCAGCCCGGCTAGGTTGGGCAGGTGGCCTGCGGCGATCCAGGGGTCGAGTAGATCCCAGGTTGCGCCATCCATGCCCACAACGAGCAGCTTGCGCAATGTCATCTATGCAATCACCGGTCTTGGATGTTCGCGAAGGGTGCGCAGTCCATCCCGTGTGCCGCGCAGGTAAGCGCCCGTCTCACGCCAATGCCCACGGGCGCACAAGCGCGCCACACGCCCGACCGCGCTGCCCACGCGGTAGATGCCGAATGCTAGCCGCGCTCCACGACCATGCGTGGCGTAGAAGACTACGCTGCTGCGGCCCTGATGATACTCGCTGAGCGCTGTCTCGCGCCCCGAGGTCGCCGCGCCCGCATGCAGGACAACCGGCAGCGGCACATAGCGCAGCCGGTAGCCGGCGCGCGCCAGTCGCAGGCTGAGGTCCAGATCCTCATAATAGAAGAAATAGCGCTCGTCGAAGAGACCGACCGCGCGCAAAGCAGCCACCCGCACTAGCATCACCGCGCCCAGAACATAGTCTACGTCATGCGCCGTGGCGGCCAGGCGCGAGTCGATGGGCCAGGGGGCGAAATCAATCGGCGCCAGCCAGCGGTTCTTGCGGCTGCCGATCGACCAGATACGGCCGTGAGGGTCCGCCAGGTCCACGCGGCAGGTCACTACGCCGATGCGCGCATCGCGCTCAGCTTCGGCGACCAGTGCCTGAAGCAGGTCGGCCGGCACACGCGTGTCGTTGTTCAGGAGGAGGATGTACTGGGTGCGCTGAGATGCCATCGCCCGTCGCAATCCGCGATTGGCGCCGCCGGCAAAACCCGCATTCGCCGTCAAACGCTCAACCTTCACGTTCGGGAACTCATTGGCCGCCTTCTGCGGTGTGGCATCGCTCGAACCGTTATCGACGAGGATTACATCGCGGGACGAATACGCCGCGTCCTGGACGGAGGTCAGGCACTGGCGGGTCAGGTCCCAATTGTTCCAAGCGACAACCACGACCGTGATGTGGGCAGGCTGCGTCGGCGCCGAAACGCGGGCAGTGCTCATGTCGAGCCTCGCGGCAACTGGCGCAGGCGGGACGCCGCCCCCTCGCACCAGGCCAGTTTGGCGAGGAAGACTGCTGGCGCCAGCAGCCACCAGCGCATCGGTGCGCGAGTCCCAATGAACGCCTTGAGTGTCGCGCCGGTTGCCAGCACGGGCGCCGCTATAAGGATGACCCAGGGATGGAGAGTCCACCCAGGGAACGCATCGGGTGTGCCCGTGTGGCGTGGATCGACCTTGAGAGAGTACCGGCCAAGCTGCTGTGCATGCCGCATCAGCGCCCGGAGATTCTGGCGAGAGGAGAGGTGCTGCACAACAGCGCGTGGCTCAAAGTGCAAGAACGTGCCGCGGGCGCGCAAGCGGGCGGTCAGGTCAGCGTCCTCGCCACCCGGCACAGGGTAGCGCTCGTCAAATCCTCCCACCTCCTGGAAGAGCGAGGCATGCACGGCCAGGTTCAGGCTTGGAAGTTGCTGTCGTTTGCCTGAGGGCCGATTTGCCAGAAACTCGTGGAAGGTGCTCAGATTGTCGGCGGTGGCCCAGTACCCGCCGCCTTCGATCTCCACCCCGCCGCCAAGGACCTCCACGCCCACCTCGGCGAAGCGCTGCTGGAGGACCCGCAGCCAATCGGGATGGGCGCAGCAGTCGGCATCGAGGAACGCCAGAACCTTCCCGCGTGCCTGCCGGGCTCCGCGGTTGCGCGCCGCAGCGGGAGAAAGAGGCTGGTCGGAGCGATCGAAACGCACCAAGTCGCTTTCTCGCACACGACTGGGCGCATCCGTGCCGACGACAATCACCTCATACCGGCCGCGCTCGTACGACTGGCGCTCAAGGCTCTCCAAGGTCTGCCCCACCGTCGGGCTATCTTTGTCGGGGATGATCACCGAAACCTCGATCACCCTACCACCTCGCGCAGGAGCCCGGCAAACATCTCGCCGATGATCGGCAGCGTGTAGCGCTCGCCCACCACCCGTCGGCCGCCCTCTGCAATGCGCGCGCGGAGCCCCGGGTCAGCGCGCAGCCGTTGAATTGCGTCGGCCAGCGCGCGGGGATCCTCGCGCGGCACAAGGCAAATCTCGTGCCCGGCACGGAAGGCGCGCTGCACGGCCGGTGAATCGCCGGTGATCACCGGGCGGGCAAGCGCCATCCCTTCATATATCTTGTTGTGGACCGTGATCAGCGATTGGACGGTGTAACCGAAGGCGCCCAAGCATACATCCGCCCGGGCCAGGGCTTCCACGAGTGCGGCGCCTTCCATCCATTCGATGAACTCCACCTGCTGCAGGTTGTGTTCCAGCGCATAGGCCTGCGCCGCGGCGCGGTCGGGCCCCTCGCCGATGAGCTGGAAGACGAGTCCTTCTTCTGCGCGCAGGAATTCCGCCGCCCGCACAATCGTGGGCACGCCGTGGTTGGGGATGAAGGTGCCGTGGTAGACAACGCGGAATGGACCCGACTTCGCCGGCTGGCTGACCGCCGCAGTAAAAAGAGAGTCGTCCACCCCGAGGGGAACTAGGCGAAAGCGGTCCACCGGGAGGCGGTACGTTCGCGTCAACCAATCGACATATTCCGGTGTGTCGATGATCAATCTGTCGGGCAGACGGCATGCGCGTTGTTCAATGGCATGCAAGAGCCTGAGCGAGAGCGGGCTCTTCGAGCCCACGCCCCGGTCCAGGGCAATCAAGTACATCGACATCAACACGTCCCACACCAGGGGCTTCTGCCGCCGGCGGCTGAGCAGACGAGCGACGAAAACATCGAGATGCCCAGGATAGCCAACGACCATCACGTCATAGGGCGGAAGCCGGGAATGCAGCCGCCACAATTGCCAATAGGCGCGCAGCATGCGCAGCCAAGTCGCCGGATTGGCCCAGCCGCCAGAGGCGAGGCGCACGCGCTCGGCGGTGTCGCGCCACAAGGGCACGTGGCAGGTCACGACCTCAACGCCGGCCAAACGTAGGCCGGCGATCATCTTGACATTGCGCGCGTAGTCCGCACGATAGGTGCCGAAGTAGCAGACGCGCATCGCCTAAGTCCTGGCC
>DATEAT010000149.1:0-24714 GCA_035288225.1 Anaerolineales bacterium
GAATCGCAAGCAGCGGTGCGCGGTCGATGAGAGTCGTCTGGTCGAGCGTGGTGCGCGCCGCCTGCACGCGTCGAACCACGTGATATGCGCAGTAGCTGACGGCGCCTGAACCCATGAGAATCGCTTGGGCCTCCGCCAATGCGTCTGCCTCGTTGGCTCTATCCAGCAGGTCTCGAAATCGATCCCGTTTGGCGTGGTCGGCAGTGGCGGCAAAGAGGATCGCCAGGTTGGGGCGCTTCTGCAGCCAATCCGGGTTGGCCGGTGATTGCAGCGCGTCGGTCAGGTCGTCATAGATTTGGATGATTTCCCCGTTGAGCATGCCGAATTCCCCGAGCGAAGCGGCTGTCTCATGGGAGGCGCCGCCGGCCAGTGCGCCCATTTCCATGCCCGATCCGTAGAACGGCGCGCTCTTGGCGCGCAGTGTCCGCCAGTAATTCTCTTCGCCTTCCAGATTTTGAACATCGAGATGCTGGCCGTAGGCCGTTCCCAGGGCCATGCGTGCCAGACAGGCGGCGACCGCCTGCTTCACGGCGAGGTCGAGGGTTGATCGGTGCACCAAGTGGTGGGCCGCCGCCTGCAGCGCGAAGGCAATATTGGCCGTCTTTCCTTCGCCGATGCGCAGATGCAATCCGCGCGGGTCGTGATCGAGCATATCATCGACCAACGTGATGCTGAGTTGCATGCAGGTGAGGCCGGCCGCCACCGGGGCGGTGCGCTCGATATCCCCTCCGACCGCTCGGCAGGCCAGCAGCGGCCACTCCCAATCGCCGCGTGGGAGCGATAGCCCATACTCGTAGAACTCCCGCAACTCCGACCAGTCGTGGACTTCGGGCACGTCGAGCACAAGATCGCGCAGAGTGGCCAGATTCATCGATGCTCCCAGAGCCAGGTCGGCGAGCGAGCGCGAAGGGGATGCATCCATCCTATCATCGCTTGAGGACAATCCGCAGTCCGAGCGGGTTGAGCCGAGACGCGAGCAGCGCGCCACCGGGCGCGCTGCTCTAATCGGTCACCACTAGTGCGGTCCCTGTTTTGCGAATCCAACTGCGCGCCTAGAACCAGCCAAACCATTGGCCCTGAGGCTCCCTCGTGGCTTTCACCACCTCACGCGGATCCTCGAGCGAGGAAAGCGTGCGCAGGGATACCACGAGCTGGCCGGTCTCCTTCTCGGAGTGCAGCAGCTCATTGAACTCCTCGATTCTCATGGTCACTTGGTCTCACCCCCTTTCTGGGCATGGCTCCTCACGGGCATCCTGCACCTTGCCTCCAGATGCGAAGCCAACTCGACCCAGCACCGTGCGTGGCCTCTCAAGGATTGTATGTCGGGAGTGCCGTGTAGGTCAAGCAGCACGCGCCAGATATGGGCACCGCAAGGATTCTGCCAGCCGGCGGCACGTCTTAGAATTTGAGTCCGAGGAAGGCGTCCACGACCTTGGGGTCGAAGTACTTGGCCGATTGTTCGCGAATGTACTCGCGGGCTTTTGTTTCCGGCCACGCCGGGCGGTATGGACGGTCTGAGCAGAGAGCATCGTAAACGTCAATCACCGCGAAAATGCGGGCCGCCAGCGGGATTTGATCGCCTTTTAGCATGCGCGGGTAGCCGCTGCCATCCCAGTGCTCGTGGTGGGCATAGGGGATATCGAGCGCTTGGCGCAGGAAGGCAATCGAGGAAAGAAAATCGTAGGCTAGGGTGGGGTGGCGGCGCATGATGCCCCATTCATCCTCGGTCAGCGGCCCGGGCTTGAGCAGGATGCTGTCGGGAATACCCATCTTGCCGATGTCGTGAATGAGTGCGCCGCGGCGAATCTGCTCCAACTGGCTCTCGCTCACGCCCATGGCGCGTGAAAGACGCATGGCCAGTTCCGTGACGCGCTGCGTGTGGCCTTCGGTCTCTCGATCCCGCAAATCCAGCGCTTTGGACCATCCCTCCAGCGTCGCGTCGTAGGCCAGCACGAGGTCGACGTTGGTGCGCTGCAGCTTTTCGAACAGGGCCGCGTTATCGAGCGCCAGGGCGGCTTGTCCGGCGAGGGTCTGCAGGAACTCCATCCATTCCGGATCGGGGTCGAGCGCGGCGCGGTGGAAGATTTCCAGGACGCCCAGCGCCTGGCCTTTGGAGACGAGCGGCACCGCGAAGTAGGTTTGGAACCCTTCGCCGACGATGAGCGCCGCGCGTGTGAATCGACGCGGGCCATCGGAAGGCGACGACTTGGCGCCCAAATCGGCCACATGGACCAGCGCGCGATCGAGCACGGCCCGCCCCGCCAGGCCTTCGCCCAAACGCACGCGCGTCTTGGCCATGTTTCCACCGCGGAACCCGTTGCCGGCGGCGTAGTGCAGGCTCTGGCTGTGCGAATCCAGCAACAACACGTCTGCGGCGCTCACGCCCATGATGGTGGTCACTTGGTTGAGGAGGATTTCCAGACTCACGCGCAGATCGGTGGAGGCGCTGATGGCCATCTCGATCGAATGCAGCGCCATCAACCGCTGCAGGCGCTGTTCGGTCTGCTCGTGCAGCGTTGCGCGGTGAATCGCGTTCGCTGCAATGTCGCCCACCGCCAGGAGGATGCGCACCTGCGACTCCGAGAAGCCATCGTCGTTGCCGGCCCACAGAGCGCCAATGGTTGACCCCTGGGCCACGAGCGGGATGACGGCCAGGGCCTTGGGCATCGCTCCCAGCCCGGGGGGCCAGGAGTATCCGGCCATTGTCCCCATGTCGTCGGTGATCATCGGCTGGCCCATCTGGATGACACGCCCGATGAGGCCTTCGCCGGGACGCAGGCGCGTGGAAGAGATAGGCGTCCACAGACCTCGTGCGAGTTCGATGACGGTCTCGCCGGAATTCCGATCGCGCATGGCCAACGCCACACCCCGCGCCTGGAGCAGCGAGGTCAGCTTGTCGAGGATGATGGGCACCATCTCGGCCCGTGCAGGCGCCGTGCGCAGCGCCGAAGATACTTCGGCCAGCGCGGCCAGTTCCTCTGCGCGCTTGCGCGATTCTCCGAACAGTCGTGCATTCTCGAGCGCCACAGCCGTTTGCGAGGCGAACACTTGCAGGCGGTCGGCGTGGGTTTGAGTGAAGGCATTGGGGTTGGCGCTGGCCACGTTGATGAATCCGATGACCTCGCCCTTCACCCGTATGGGGGCCCCGGCATAGGCGCGGACCCAGTCGGTCTCGGGAGACTGCGGCCAGCCCGGGTAAGCATGCACATCGGGGATCGAGACCGGCAGCCCGGTTTGAACCTGGTAGCGCAGGTGGGGGGCCTCGCTGATCTTCAGGCGCCGCGTTCCCGACAGGTCGGCCAAGACGCTCTCGCGGAAGCCGCGCATGCGCACAACCTGGGCCTGCCCGCCCTCGATCAGCATGATGTCCGCCGCGTCGTGGGGCACCACCCGCCCGATTTCAGCGAGCACGCGCTCGAGGACCTCGTCGCGGTTGAGAGTGCTCGTCAGCACGGCCGCAGCATCGCGCAGCGCCTCCGAGAGGGCTGTCTGCTCACGGATGGCCGTTTCGGCGCGATGGCGCTCGGTGGTGTCGACATACGAGACGAGCACGCGTTGCAGGCTGGCACGGCTGCCGGCCGCGACGGTCAGATGCAGATGCAGCAAGCGCACCGCGCCGTCGGGGCCGGTGCTGAGGAACTCGCGCTCCATCGTGCGCTCGCCCTCGGCCAGGGTGACCAATTGCTCCCGGAACATATCGAGGCTGGCCGGCCCGAGGATACGGTCCAGGCTGCCCAGCAGGGACTCTTTATCGCGCGCGGGATAGAACTCCAGCGCGCGACGGTTAAGGTCGAGGACTTTCACCAATGTCAGAGCGTGGGTCACGACCTCCGGATGTCGCTCGAGGTACGAGCGGACGTCACGGATGCCCGAGAGGCGCAGCCGGTCGAGGTAGGTGCGGACCTCGGAGAAATCCTCTTCCCACAATGCAATGGGCGAGTCGTCGAACAGGGTGCGGTAGCGAGCTTCGCTTTCGCGCAGCGCCGCCTCCGCCTTGCGTCGTTCGGTGATGTCGTCGATCAGGGCCATGGTGCCGGTGACGGCATTCCCGGCATCGCGCAGCGGGGCCGCCGAGAGGCTGATTTCGATGGGCCGTCCATCTTTGCGAACGCGCTGCAAGGCAATCCCCGTCAGGTGTTCGCCGGCCACCACGCGATCGATCAGACCCTGGAATTCGGCTTCCTTGCCGGGCTGGACAAAGGGGACGGGGTGCCCCAGCACCTCGCTTTCACTCCAGCCAAATATGCGCTCAGCGGCCGGGTTCCACAGCGTGACGCGGGCCTGCCGGTCGAGGGCCAACACCGCCAGGGGCGAGGCCTGGATCAGCGCCTGCAAAACATCGCTGGTGGCCACCAGGCTGTCCTCGGCCCGCTTGCGGTCGCTGACGTCGCGGGTCACGGCCAATATCGCATCGCGATTCTCGACACGAAACGCGGTCAGCCGGATCTCGACAGGCAGGTGTGTGCCGTCCTTGCGGCGATGGGTTCCCGAGAGCGTGCGCGATCCGCTTTCGAAGACCTCGCGCCACATCTCGCGCATGGCCTGCTCATCGTAGTCGGTTTCAATATCGGCGATCCGCCGCGTCAGCAATTCCTCTCGCGAATACCCCAGAATGTGGCAGGCCTGCGGGTTCGCCTCGAGAATTTTTCCCTCAAGATCGTGGACAAATATCGCTTCGGGGACGTGCTCGGCCAAGAGCCGGAACCAGCGCTCGCTCTCGGCCAACGCGCGTTCGGATCCGACTCGTGCGGTCACGTCGCAGAAAACGAGCGTAGCGCGCACACCGCCGCGTTCGGAGCCGGCCAACAGCTCGCCCTCCACCAGGAGGCTCAGCGCCGCTCCATCCGGCCGTTGTATCTCAACCTGATGTTGGTGAACGGCGCCCGTGGCGAAGAGTTCGCCGAGCAGGGGACCGAGCGCCGCCTGATACGCAACCTCGGCACGTTCGGCGACTTCCCCGCTCGCTGCCCCTCCAGGCGGCGGGCGAAGCAAGTCGAACCACTTGCGATTGCCGGCGACGATGAGACCCGCGTCGTTGACGATGACGCAGGGCAGCGGCACAAGCTCGAGGCGCGTGATGTCGGAGGCTGAGGCAGCATCCGGCGGGGTTGGAGTAGCGGAACGGCGGGCAGAGGGCATGGTCTTCGGCTTGGCCTGTTTCAACCGGCTGGCGGCGTGTCGGTTCCGTCACCGCGGCGGGCCGCCTTTTCGCGATACATCTCGGCATCGGCCTGTTTGAGCGCATCGTTGAGACGTTCGCCGCGCTCTGCCGTGGCGCTTCCCAGGGAAATGTCGAGCGCGGAGGCCGGGTGGGCGAGGTTCTGTGCGCGTAGTTCGATGCGCACACGATCCAGCGCCAGTCGGGCGCTCTCAGGATCGGTGCCCGGCAGCAACACGGCGAATTCGTCGCCGCCGATCCGGGCGATGACGTCCTCGGCACGGAAGGCCGCCCGCAACACGTCCGCCGTCCGCCGTAGCAGCTCGTCGCCCGCCTCGTGACCCTGCGTGTCGTTGGTGGCCTTCAGGCTGTCGACGTCGGCCATGACCACACTGATGGGCAGCTCGCGACCGCGAGCCATGCGTGCGGCCTCTTCTTCGAAGAACGAGCGGTTGTAGAGGCTGGTCAGCGAATCGTGGGTGCTGAGGAAGCGCAGCTTCTGCTCGGCGCGCTTCCGTTCCGTGATGTCTTCCAGGCTGCCCTCAAAGAAGTCCACTTTGCCCGTTTCATCGGGGGCCACGCGGAAGTGGTCCAGGGCCCAGATCGAGGATCCGTCGAGCCTCCGTAACAAGACCTCTTGATTGCGCACGATCGGGGTGCCGGAGGCAAGATCGATCTCGCGCTGGCGGTCTTTTGCGTCGGCGAACAGATCGGGGACGCTAGCCGCCAAGAGCGAAGCGCGGTCTGGGTAGCCGAGCATTTGCGCCAAGGCATTGTTCGCGTCCAGGATGGTTCCGTCCGCCGAGGTGCGGTAGAGCGCCACCGGCAGATCCTCGAAAAGCATGCGGTAGCGCTTTTCGGAGGCGAGCAGTGCCTGTTGGCCGCGCATGCGCTCGGTAATATCGATGAGCATCACGACGAACAGCATTTCCGCCGCCCGGCCGAATTTCGAGATAGAGGCCTCCGCCGGAAAGACCGTCCCATCCTTGCGGCGCGCGCGAATGTGCTGTCGTTCGCCCATGCGACGCGACGTATCCTGCGAGCGGGCAAACGCCGAGACCAATGGGCGGTGCCCATCGGCCATACTTTCGGGAAGCAGGAGGTCGAGCGGCCGGCCGATCACCTCCTCGGCCGAATAGCCGAAGACCGCTTCGGCCCCCTTGTTGAATACGACGATGCGTTGCGAGTTATCGATGGCAACGATGGCCTCGCCGACCATTTCCATGATGTCGCTCATGCGGGAGGACGCGTTGCGTTCTTCCGCTTCCGCCTGTTCGGCGCGTGTGAACTCTTGCTTCATCAATAGAAAGAATGCCAGCGACGTGCCCAGAACGAACACCCACCCTTTGTAACTTTGAATCTGGGTCAGCAGTTGAGGGTCGCTCACCAGGCGGGCGAGCAGCTGGTCGGTGAGGGCAATCCAAATGGCGCCGGCGATCAAGTACAGGCCCGCGACGCGAAAGGCAGAGCGGGTCGCGCTGCTTCTCATGGCACACCCCCACCATCTCGGGTAGCGAATTGACGCGGGAAATGACGCACGGGTGTATGGAACCGAGACTGGCCGGCTGCGGCGCCGGGCAGTGGGCCACAGACCGAATGAACCATGGTCCATGGCTGCGATTGCGCTCGGTGAGGCGCGCTCCGATTGAGGCTCGAGCGGCCGCCCCCGTTTAGCGTGGGTCGAACGGCACTGGATACGACTTGAGGGCGGGCCTGGGAATACGGGCCCAGCCCGGGCCTTCCGCGGAGCCTGTGAAGCGAACTCCGGCGTGGACCTCCGGCGTCGCGGCTCGGACACGCAGAAACGGTTGCCTTGGGCAGTCTGCGCGCCACATGGTTCGGCGGCGTTATGTGTCGCCTTGCCGTCGTCCACAGCGCCTCTTGTCCAGAGGGTGAAGGGGAGCAGATTGCCAGGTGCAGCCTCGCCAAATCGTCGCCCGTGTCTGCTGCTACAGGTTGATTATACAGCCAACACCCGTGGCTCCACGCAAGGGAGGGCTCGCGGTGCGACTCCGAAGGGAGTGCGATGCCGGCCCATGCCATGGCACCGTGCACCCATCTGCCCCGCGTGCGGTGGTACCCTCCGGCCATTCCCTTTGACAAGACACCCAGAGTATGTCATACTCGCCGTGCGGGAGCGATTTCCCGCCTCCTCATGCTATCCCAAGAAAGGAGGAGGTGATGCCCACGATGAGTACAAGTTTTAGTCCAAGCGCTGCGGCATCCCTCCTCCCCGTGCTGGCGTAAGCCGGCCGAGGATAGGTTGCCGCAGCGCGCAAAGGGCCGCCATCACTGGCGGCTCTTTGACTTCCAGTTGCGGATGGGCCCCTCCACGTCTGGCGTTCGTCCATATTTCCAGCGACACTCCCGTGAGGTCGGCCGGGAAGCGCACCCCTCCGCCACCGATGTTGACATGCCCCATTCCATCAGTTACCATCACCGGCGAGCCTGGCCGGGTCCGGCGCGGCGGAAACCTTCGAACCCCGCCAGGTCCGGAAGGAAGCAACGGTAAGGAGGAGCTTCCGGGTGCCGCCGGGGCTCCTGGTCAGGCTCAACTCTCGCTCGCCTCACCACTATGAAGCTACGCCTCGTCCTTGCGTTCGGAGCGGTAATCCTTCTGGCAGCGGTGGGCGCCTATGGCCTGACGCTTGGCTCGCTCCGCCTGGAGGCGGATGGAGTCACGCGCACCGTGTTGACCCATGCGCGAACGGTGGCACTCGCGCTGCGCGACGCCGGAATCGAGTTGAACGCGGAGGATGTCGTCGAGCCGGCCCCCGCGTCGCCCGTCACGCGCGGCATGCTTGTCCGCGTTCGGCGCGGGCGGTGGATCGACATAGCGACCGAGCAAGGGTCCTCGCCCATCCTGGCCCACGACGGCCAACCGGCCATTCCGGCGAACCTGCTCCTTCAAGCTGGGATCCATCTTCTCCCGGGAGACGCGGTTGTGGCCGACGGGCGGCTGGTGGATGCGCGGGCGCCGCTCGCTCAGCTCCCCCTTCAGCTGAGCCTTGCTCCGAAGCACGCGCTGCTCGTTGTTCGCGATGGGCTCGCAGAAGCACATCGGGCTGCCGGGCCAACCGTTGGCGAGGCTCTTTGGCAATTGGGAATCCCCTTACATCCTTCGGATTTGGTTCAGCCCGCGACCACGACGCCCCTGGCGGACATCGCTGGCGCCGACTCGATCACGATTGTCATCCGTTCGGCGCGAGAGTTCCGCCTCACGGTCGATGCGCAGACGCTGACCGTCCAATCGGCTGCGCTGACGGTAGGCGAGATTCTGGCGCAGGCCGGGGTCGCCCTGACGAATCTCGACTACAGCCGGCCGGTCGAAACCGAATCGGCACCGGCGGACGGCACGATCCATGTCGTTCGCGTGCGCGAGGAGTTCATCCGCGAGCAGAAACCGATTGCCTTCGGAGAGCAACGCCAGTACCTGCCCGAGCTTGACCTGGGGACGCAGCAACTGGTGACGCCGGGTGTCTACGGCATCCAGGAAAGCACGGTTCGCGTGCGCTACGAGGATGGGGAGGAAACCGCGCGCACCTCCGAGGGCGAACGGGTGGCTGTGCCGCCGGTCGATCGGGCGATGGGCTACGGCACGAAGGTGACTATTCGCAGCGTGTCGACCCCCGACGGCACTTTCGACTACTGGCATTCGATCACCGTGTACGGCTCAGCCTATTGGCCGTGCGGCTCGGCCGGTGAACCTGGTCGCTGCTATCCTCACACGGCCAGCGGCAAAGATGTCGATGTGGGCATCATTGCCGTCGTCCTCTCGTGGTACCGGGTCATGCAGGGTTGGCCGGTCTACGTCGACCGCTACGGACCGGCGCACATTGAGGACGTCGGCCAAAACGTTCGCAACGAGTATTGGATCGACGTGGCCTTCCCCGACTATGAGACCTTCGTCGCCCTCGGGGGCTCTGGCCCGAAGACGACCACGCTCTACTTCCGCACACCGGTTCCCAGCGAAGACGCGATCCGCTACGTCGCCGCACTGCCCCTCCGTTGATGGCGTCCTCGTTTCCGCCTCTCGACCTGGCTGGACGACTGCATCGCGCCGGCCTGCGCCTTAAGAAGGGATTGGGCCAAAACTTCCTGATTGATGAAGCGGCGCTGGCGCGCATTGCGCAGGCAGCCGGCGCAACCTCCGCGGATACCATACTTGAAATCGGCGCGGGGATCGGAAACCTCACCCGGCACCTGGCTGCGAGCGGGGCCCAGGTTGTGGCGGTGGAGATTGATGAACGCCTCCTGGCGCTGCTCGAGGAGACGGTGGGGGACCTGGGCAATGTGCGGGTTGTTCCCGGCGACATTCTCAAGCTCAGGCTCGGCCGGCTGCTGGAGGACCGTGAAGCCGGACGCTACATTGCGGTGGGCAACCTTCCGTACTACATCACCTCGGCCGTCATCGAGAGGTTGCTCGAGTCCGATCCGCGTCCGGCGACGATCGTTCTGACGGTGCAGTGGGAGGTGGCCGAGCGCATCTGTGCCCGCCCCGGGCGGATGAGCCTGCTGGCGGTCAGCGTGCAATATTTCGGTCAACCCGAGATCTTGGAGCGCCTGCCGGCGGGCAGCTTCGTCCCCGCGCCGGAAGTGGACTCGGCCATCGTTCGCATCACGGTCGATCCTGAGATTCCCCCTCCCGCCGAGCGGCGTGCCTTCTTCCGCGTAGCGAAGGCGGGCTTCTCCCAGCGCCGCAAACAATTGGTCAATTCGTTGGCGGGCGGGATGGCCCTCTCGCGCGGGGAGACGCTCGCTGCGCTGGGCCGGGCCGGAGTTGAGGCAACTCGCCGCGCTGAGACGCTCTCGCTCGACGAGTGGGGGGCGCTGAGCCGGGAGCTGCAACGCGACGTGCCGCAGCCGCCCGGGTAACGCTCACAGGGGATGGACGCGCGAGAAGGGGCTGCCGGAGAACCGGCAGCCCGTTTGCAACCTCGTCAATGAAGCGGAACCCAACTCTCCAGCGCGCGATGGCTCTCCCGATGCGATTCGCCCACCGCAGGATCGACCCAGGCCAGGAGCGCTCGCGCTGAGCGGGATGCCCGCGAACAGCGCCCGAACGCGGCCGAGCGTAACGCGTGCTATGCCCTCTCCCTCATGCTCTGTGCGATCTGGGCTGCGCGCGAGGCAGGCTACCGCCAAACGGCCAGGATGATCGCGTTGACCACGATCGCCACGGCCTGGTAGCCGGCGGTGATGAGGTACAGCTTGAACGGGCGGCGCGAGAAGATGTATTCGCTGCCAAAGGTCGTCAGGACGAACCCCACCGCGACGAGTAAGCCGGCTTTGAACCCGCCCAGCACGGTCGTGGCACCGACGGAGCGCACGACCACGGCCAGGGCCGTACCGCCCACCAGCGCCAAGGCAAAGGTGCCGAGGTACAGGAGAGGTTTTGCGCCCTTACGCAGGTCCTCTTCAGATATCCCGATCAGGCGGCTCCACGGCCCGCCGAAGGCACGCATGGAGTACCAGATGAAACCAATCGCCATGTACACGACACCCGTGACGAGTACCGCAAGCCAATTGATCGTCGGAAGACCGAACATCGCTGAGCCTCCTCCAGTTGAATATCGCGGTTGCAGGCGCTTACGGAAAGCAAACCCCGGTTGGTGAGGTAAGGTGCTTGCGACAAGACGCACAAGAAGATGCGCCCTTCATGCAATTCGTTCGACGGAGGGCAGCGGCACACGATCGGCCGGTGTCAGCCGGTGGTGTGTGCGCCACACATCGAACACACGCCACGCGGCCTCCAGCTTGACCTGAGTCGACATTTTCGACTGGCCGATGCGGCGATCCTCGAAGTAGATCGGCACCTCGCACACGCGGTAGCCGAGCCTCTGGGCGACGTAGGCCATCTCCACTTGAAAGACGTACCCATTCGAGCGAATGCGCCCGAGATCCATTCCTAGCAGAGTGGTGCGGCGCCACATTTTGAAGCCGGCCGTCGCATCGTGAACGCGCAGTGCGAGCAGGCCCTGCGAATACACATTGCCCCACCATGAGAGCAATCGCCGGCCGGCGCCCCAGCGCGAGTCGAGCTTCCCCCCGGGAACGTAGCGCGAGCCGACGGCCACGTCGTGATCGCGTAATTCGCCGAGCAGCTTGAGGAGATCTGCCGGCGCGTGTGAGAAATCCACGTCCATCTGACCCACAAGGGTTGCGCCGTCCGCCAAGGCGCGGCGGAAGCCTGCCACGTACGCCGTCCCCAGCCCGGATTTTGCCGGCCGGTGGATGACTTGCAGGGTGCCATTCGATTGCCCAGCCAACAGATCGGCCACCTGGCCCGTTCCGTCGGGCGAGGAGTCGTCGACGACGATCAGCCGCACGTTGGGCAGCCCAAGCGCCCACAACGCCTGCACCATGTCTGGCAGGTTCTCGGCCTCGTTATAGGTGGGCAAGACGATCGTGAGTGAGTCCATGGCGGCGCCCGGTGAATGGGCTTGGAGGAATGTAGCATCGCGCGAGTCGGACGTCAAGCGCGGGCTACGCGCCCTCCGCAAATCGTGAGACGACGCGCGCCGTATGCTTGGCCCCCTGCAGCAGGTTGGCGACGACGACGTGCTCGTTGGGGGCATGCACCTGGCCGCCGGGGTAGCCGACGCCGAGCGTGACTACCGGCATTCCCAGCCGGCGGACAAACAGGTAGTTCGGTCCCGACCCGCCCGTCATAGGAACGATCCGTTGCGGTACGCCATACACATCCCGCGCCGCCTCGACCACCAACCCGACCAACGGATGACGGGGGTCGGTGCGGGCTGGCGGCTCGCCTCCAAGAAGCGCGACCTCGATGTCCTCGAAACCCTGTGCCACCAAATGGTCGCGCAGTTTCTCCAAGATGTCCTGCGGTTCTTGATTTGGAACCAGCCGAAAATCCACTTTGGCTCGAGCCTGAGCGGGCAGTACGGTCTTCGATCCCTTTCCTTGATAACCGGACGTCAGCCCGCAAATTGTGCAGGTCGGCGAGAAAACGGTCTCGCGGCGCAACGGCAGCCCTCCCTGCAATCCTTTGATGAAGCCTCTCAGTCCGTAATGGGCCAGGTAGTGCGGGGCCGGGTCGGGCAGGGCACGCAGAAACTCGAGATCTTCTGCCGAGGGAGGGACGACCGCGTCGTAGAAGCCGGGGATGCGAATGTGCTCATCCGGTCCTTTGAGGCTGGCCAGGGCCCAGGTCAGGCGCCAGGCCGCATTAGGAAAGATCGATCCGCCGAGTCCGGAGTGTGCATCGTGGGCGGCGCTCCGCGCGCGGAGTTCAACGTAGCATATGCCTCGCATCCCCAGTGTCTGAAGCGGCACGCCCTCTTCATCCACGCCGCCGAATTCCCAAATGCACCCGTCGGCGGCTAGGCGCGAGGCGTTGTCCTCGACAAACGCGGGCAGGTTGGGGCTGCTGATCTCCTCCTCGCCTTCGATGACGAACTTGACGCGGCAGGGCAGTTCGGGGCTCGCCTCGAGCAGGGCATCCAGCGCCGCCAGCCGGCTGACAATGTGCCCTTTGTTGTCGCTCGCGCCGCGCGCGAAGAGCTTGCCCTCGCGCAGGCTAGGCGCGAAGGGCGGGGTGATCCACTCCTCGAGCGGCTCGGGCGGCTGCACATCGTAGTGGTCGTAGAAGAGCAATGTGCGCGGGGCGCGACCGGCCCGTTCGGCGAACACCACCGGATGCCCGCGGGTGGGCACCACCTCTACCTTGAACCCGCGTCGGGCAAGCGCGGCGGCCACGCCTTCAGCGGCTGCCGCGATGCCCTCGCCGGTGGCGGAGACGCTCGGCTGCGCGCACAGCTGTGCGAGTTCGGCTACAATCGTCGCCTCGTGGCGGTCGAGGTAAGCGTCCATCCGGGCTTCAAGATCTCGGTTCATGGTGGATTCTCCATTCGCCAAGGAATGACCGCCGGCCCTCGCACCGCCGAGAGAGAGTTGCTGTGGCTCTCGCCGCGCGGGCCACATACGGTATGCGGGTGCGACGGGTGCCCACGCAGGAGGCAGTGCGTATGAAGGACCATCGCTACATCGACATCACGCTTGGGCTGGGGCCGAACCTCCCGACGTGGCCGGGTCACCCGCCGTTCGAACTCGAATCACTGCGAAGCATCGCTTCGGGCGCCTCGTCCAACGTGTCGCGCCTCTCGATGAGCGTTCACGGCGGCACGCACGTCGACGCGCCGCGGCATTTCTTCGAAGACGGCGCCGGCGCCGACAGCCTGCGTCTCGAAAGCATGCTTGGGCGAGCCTACGTCGTCTACCTGCCCAAGGTGGATCGAGTGACCTCGGCCGAACTCGAGCGCGCGCGCATCCCCTCGCGCACCCGCCGCTTGCTCATCCGCACCCGCAACTCCGATTTCTGGACTGTGGGCGAGGCGCCCTTCCATGAGAACTTCGTCGGTCTGGATGCCAGCGCCGCGCAATGGATCGTCGCGCACCACATGCAGCTCGTGGGTGTGGATTACCTCTCGGTGGCGCCATGGAAAGAGGGCCGGCCGACGCACGAGATCCTGCTGCGCGCCGGCGTGACCGTGGTCGAGGGGCTCAACCTGCAGCATGTCAAGGCCGGGCGTTATCGAGTCTTGTGCCTGCCGCTGCGGATCCTGGGCAGCGACGGCGCGCCGGCCCGCGTGGTTTTGGAGAGGCTGGGCGGCAACCGCTAGCGGTGAAAGGTTGGGCCGCCAAGCGGCAGGGTGTGCCCGCCGTCCATGATGATCGTTTGCCCGCGGATCATGCTCGCCGCCGGCGAAGCCAGGAAGGCCACCACATCAGCCACGTCCTCGGGCGTGACCATCCGTCCGGCGGGGATCTCCTTGCGGACCTTCTCAAGCCACTGATCCTGCTGCAATGCAACGAAATGCCTGAGCGCCTCGGTATCCACGATGCCGGGGGAAAGCGCGTTGACCACAATTCCTTTGGGCGCAAGTTCAACCGCCAGATAGCGCGTGAGCGCCTCCAGCGCGGCCTTGCTTGCGCCGACCACGACATACTCGGGCAAAACACGCGCGGCGCCGGGCGACGAGATGCTGACGATCACACCCCCGCCGCGCTTCTCCATGAGCGGGGTGGCGAGCTGCGCGCAGAAGAGCAGGGCGCGCGCATTGATATTCATCGTCCATTCCCAGCCTTTGGGTTTTTGTTCGAGGGCCGGGCGGTTGTAACCGGAGGCGGCGTTGCACACCAGGATGTCGAGCCCGCCGAAAGCCGATTCGACCTGCGTGAAGAGATGTTCGATTTCGTCGATTTCGCCGATGTTGGCTTTGACCAGCTCCGCACGCCGGCCGAGGTCGCGGATGGCCTGGGCGGTGGCTTCGGCCGGCTCGCGGTTGCGGAAGAAGTTGACCACAATGTCTGCGCCGCGCTGCGCCAGGTTGAGCGCGATCGCCCGGCCGATGCCTCGACCCGAGCCGGTGATCAGCGCGACCTTGTTCTCGAATTCATGTCCGTTGTCATCCATGCAATCGTCCTACCCTGGTGGCTTTCGAATTGGATCGAATGGGCGGATCGGTTGGTGCAGGCCGCGATCCACTGCAGCCAGCCCGCGTTCGCCGCGCCGCACGATGTCGGCATGCAGCGCGTCCACCTGGGCGCGGATGGCGTCGACGGGCAACCCCTGGCACGCGGCCGGAAAGCCGGCCAGCCAGTGCCCGGCCCGCGCCAGGGCATGCAGCGCCCCCCGGTAACTTCCGCGTTCCACGTGGTGCCATGCGACGGCCAGCTGCAGGATACCGTGATATAGCTCGCGCACGGGGCCGGGTTCGGCGCGCCATGCAAGTTCGAGCGCTTCGTGCGCTTCGAAGAACGCGCCACGGTTGAAGCGCTCGAGGCCCTCAAGCACCGCCGCAGGCAGCGGCTGGCTGCACCCGGAGTCTGCTTCCGTCGGATGATCCTGCGTTGACCGTGTCTGGAGGATGCGGCCGTTCATTCGCCCGATTGTATCGCGGCCGGCCGCGGACCCCTCAGGCGACGAGGTGGATGCTGAGGTGCAAGATGGCCCCAAGCGTGATGCCGAATTGGCCGAGGTGGTAAGTGATGTGGACCAGCAAGCGGCCGCCCCACAGCGGGCCTACGAACTTGTTCCAGCCGTGGAGCGTATCCGAGACGAAGAACAGAGCCGCCCCCAGGGCGGCTGGCGCGGTGGCAGTGAGGCTCCAGGCCGGGCGCACCAGGCACGCCAGTGCCGAGAATAGCATGGCGGCCAGGAGGATGCTGTAGAGGAGCAACGGCAGGCGCAGGCGCGGTTTGGCGTTGGCGACGAGGCCTGCGGCGAGGCGGGAGTAAACCCAGATGCCGACGCCGACAACAAGGAGCGCCGTGATCCATGTGACCCCGCCCCTCCCGAGCGGCGTGCCGTTGAAGGCGACAATGTAGGCGACCTGCGCCAGGAAGAAGGCCGCCAGCCCGCCGATGAACCGCTCGCTAGGCAGCATGAGCAGGATGTCGCCCACGAGCGAGAGACCCAGCGCAATTGCGAACCATAGCGCGCCGCCGGCCAGATAAGTGCGCTCGACCAGCCAGGCCAGTAGGAAGAGGATGGCGAGCGGCTTGGAAATGTACTCGAGCGACTTATTGGCCCGCCAGCGGGCGAGCCAATCGAGGAGCATGGAAGCCAGCGCGAGCAGGGGGAAGGGGGACATGGGAGGCTCCGAGATGAGGAAGCCAGTGCGACGTGATGAAGCCGATGGGCAGGGTCGGAGGCGTTGAAGGGTTTCCCTCCTCGGCGCCTTGCGGACGTGCTCGTGGACCGCGGTCGAGAAGGGGAGTCTACTACCAGGGCTGCTGATTGGTGTAGAGGTACCTCAGCGCCGCCCGGCACGATCGCCGCCGTAACTACCTAGGGGCTCAGCAGCCGTTCTCAGCGCAACCGAGGGATGCCGGGCTCCTACGTGCAGTCTGTGGGCTCATCTCTTCTGCCGTTCACCTCATGACAATTGGAGAGCCTACCTTGCGGTAGGCTCTCCAATTCCTAGCTATGTCGCGCGCCCTTACTTCGCCGGTCTGACCTCGACCTGCATGAAGCTGTTCTGAGCGCTGATGCTCTGGATGCGGATCTGCGTGCCGGTGTTCGGGGTGACCACGCTGCCCAGAGGGTTGGCGGGATCATAGTACGAGTTGCGATCGTCGAACACCTTGACCGCCGGCAGGCTCGGGACCGGGCACAGCACGCTGTTCTGGTGGATGTTGGGAATGCCGTCCGTCGCATCCAGCGTGAAGGTCGAGTCGAAGGACTGGATGCGGTTGCGCCAGATAGCAGGCCCACCACAACGCTTGAGCGCCTGTGGGTGCGCGTCGATCGGCAGGAGCAGGCCCTGGCCCGGGTGCAAGCCCGTGTTGTTGTCGGCCTGCGACGTGTCCCAGTAGTTGATCAACAGGCCATCCTGATAGGGGAAGTGATCCACGAAGTTGCCCAGGAGAGGGTTATTCAGGTAGCCGAAGTAGTACGGGCCGACCCTGAGGCCGCTGTCGTAGCCCTTGTACGTGCGGTACTCGGCCACATAGTACTGGCTGTACATCTTGTCCTCAGTGCCAGTCGTTCTCCGGAAGCCGGTGAACGTCCACCCGGTGTCCGTTTCGGCTCCGTCCAAGGCAACGCCGCTGATCTGGATATCGTCGACCATGAACCCGTCGAAATTGACGCCACCGTCGCTCGTATACCGGAAACCGAGCCGTACGCTACCAGTGTACGCGGAGAGATCGACGTTGAGGTCAACCCATCCACCGGAGAACCCTTCGATGCCGTTGGGCTCCACGGTCGAGTTCGACAGATCCGTGGGCACCGTCACCCACGTCGCGCCGCCATCGGTCGAGGCGATCACGTTCGCGAAGTCGTAACCTTCCTCGATGCCGTAGTTGACCTTGGCGGCCAGGGTGGCGCCTGCACCGAGAGTGAACGCCTTGGTCATCTCGTTGCGCAAGTTGTTTGCAGAGCCGCTGAAGTAGAAGTAGCTGCCCGCGTACGGATCAGCGAGGTGCTCTGTCACGGGCTTCTGAGGCAGGATAACGAACAGACCCTGGGCTTGCTTGGTGTTGAACTCCATCGGCCCAAGTTTGTGCTCGGACTTCACGCCGGCGCGGGCTACCTCATAGTTCAGCCAGCCCAGTTGGAACTTCTCCCAGGCGCCCATATGGCTGGGCTTGTTCCCGATCGTGTCCTTGCCCTCATCGATCCAGGATCCGGACGACATCAGGGTCCAGAAGCCTGTGCCGTTCTCGCCGTAGTAGTCGTACAGGTCCGGCAAGCCCAGATCGTGTCCGTATTCATGCGCGAACACGCCCACGCCGCCGTTCTCAGGCTGGATGGTGTACTTGCCGACCCAGAAGTTGCTGGCGCCTACCTGGATTCCGCCGAGCTTGTTGAAGGCTGGGCCGGTGCTGCCGATGTCGCCGTAGTAGGCGTACCAGCTGTGGCTCCAGATCGCCTCGTCTCCGAGAGCGCCGCCACCGGCCTCCTCGCCTTCACCGGCGTGGACGGACTGGAAGGTGTCGATGTAGCCGTCCGGCTCGTCGAAGTCACCGTCCGCGTCGTAGTCATAGCGGTCCCAGACGTCGAAATCGGCCAGGTACGCGTCGATCTGGGCAGGGGTCTGGCCGTCCGCGATCTGCTGGTTGTACCACTCGTTAACCGTGTCGCGGAGGAAGAGCCAGACGTTGGTGTCCGGGTTGTCGTCGTAGATCAGGTGATTGCCGACGGTGACCCAGTCGGTCACATCGCCGTAAACCGTGTAGCGGTTCGACGACTGCTCGATGTAGAAATTGCGCATCGAATTGGCGCCGGGCGCGTCGTTGAACAGCATATCCATGTAGTAGTCCCGGTTGAAGTCCGGGACCCAGATGGTAGTGTTGTTAGTCGTGCGGTCCGGTCCAGGCATGCTGTTGTGCGGGAAATCGGAGAATTCGCCTAGCACGGTCCACAGCGCGCCCTCGCCTTCGCGAGCGAGTTCTACGTATTGGCCGCGCGCCACCTCGTGCGTCCGGCCATGGGCCTTGCCCTCAAGCTTGGCCTCAAGCGCCTGCGCTCTGAGTTCCAGCCGTTCGGTTGTAAGTGGGTCCTGCTTGTTGTCTTGCCTGGGCGCCGGCTGGGGGTCGTCAATGCCGCTCGACGTCAAAGGGCCGGCGCCAGCCATGCCGACGCTGGCAAACGTGCCGGTCAAGAACACTGCGGCAACAAGAATGCGAATGAGCCTGGGTTTCATCGTCATCTCCTCACAGAGTGGATTTCATCCGGGCAATACTGGTCAATCAGTTCCCTCTGCCTGTGGCCGCACCTCCTTTCTTGATCGTGGTGGCCATTCGCCAATCCCTCTCACTCTCGCGCGCTCGTTTGGCGACTTCCGCCATGTAACGACAAACCGGCCACATAGTGGCCGGTTTCGCTATTGGCTCCCCGGAAACGCGCCCGAGGATCTCTCGGGCGAGCGACCTCGCGTGCTTCCGGATCAGTGCCTCCACTCCAGGGTAACGCCGGGGTGCGCAACGGTTATCCGATAGCCGAGTGCCTCCTCACGCGTGCCAGATGGTGTCCGGGATCTCAATTGTAGAACGACGAACAGGGACGACCCAATGTAGCATGGTCGCGGAAGGGGAGTCAACAAAGAGAAGTACTTCACCATTAGATACTCCTTGCGGAACACCAGGCTACTCACTCGGGTAGGGCTCATGGTGCTAGGGTGTTGGCGAGAATCCCGGCCAACTTTCAGACAGCGGGCCTCCTGACCCTAGCTCAAAGAACCTTCTGGCCCAAGGCTTTGCGACTTCGTGCACGATCGACAGCCCTCGCAGACCGTAAGGGAATGGGGAGAGCAAGGGCGAATGCTCCTTGAGCTCTGCGCCGAGACTTGGATCCTCATCCACGGCCCGTTCGCCTTGCCTGAGGATGACGACAAGATAAGCCCGCACCGCGAACCCGTGGTCATCCAAATGAAAGATGTCACATACTCGAGATGGACAAGTCGGCTCAGGTGAAGGCTATGCTGCGCCCCGCGTTCGACCTCGGGCCCGGGTCTTCTCTCGAATGTCCATACCGAAGGAGGCAAGGAAATGCGAAGGTTCGTGATGACGTCCGCGGTCGCTCTGGTCGCACTTGCACTCGTTGTCTCACCCGCATTCGCTATCACCGGCAATTGGGTAGATGACAACGAGCACCCGTTCGTCGGCTTGGCTGTCTTCTACAACGCCGACGGCGACTTCATCTGGCGCTGTAGCGGCTCGCTCATTTCGCCCGACAAGTTCCTCACGGCGGGCCACTGCGCCGACACGGCCGAGGGGGCCGCCTCGGCTCGCGTCTACTTCCAGCAGGATGCCGGCGCCAACTATGATCCGGTCTCGCAGCACGACCCGGTTTCCGGCTATCCCGATGATTGCGCTGCTGGCACCCTCGGTACCTTGTGCGCCACCTCCAGCCAAATCTTCAACTACGGGTTCGCAAACTTCGCCGGGTTCCCGAATACACACGACACCGGGCTTGTGATCCTCGACCAACCCATCGCCATGGCCGAGTACGGGGAGCTCGCCTCAGCGGGAACTCTCGACGCCCTGGGAACAGCGCGCGGGAAGAAGGACACGACCTTCACCGTCAGTGGATACGGCCTGACCTACCGTACGCAGGAGCACTCGGCGGTTCCTAACATCTCCTTCCGCTCGAGATTGATGGCCAATTCCACTCTCGTCAACCTCAACAGCGCCAATAATGACGGCTACAATTTGCAGACACAAGGGAATGGTGATGATCGAGGCGGGACGTGCTCCGGTGACTCGGGTGGCCCGGTATTCCTGGGCGGCACCGATTCGAACAAGATCGTCGCCGTGACTTCCTTCGGCTTGAACGCTCTTTGCCGTGGGACCGATTTTGCCTACCGAGTCGACCGCCAGGAGGTCCTTGACTGGATCGACGGCGGGTACGACGACTAAGCCACTTTAGACGACGGGGCTGCGTCAACGCACGCCGGAGCGAATTGTGATGCAAAAGAGTGGGCCGGGGAAACCCGGCCCACTCGCGCTACTGGTCGTGGAATTGACTGGGCAGATGCGTTTGGCGGGTCAGGCGGTGGGCTGGGCCGTGGTGACGCCCGCCAGGCCGAGCTCGCCGGCAACCCCTTGCATCGCGGCGATGACATTGGCCACGTGGTCCCACACATCGACGCCCAGCTCGCGCGCCCCGCGTTCGATATCCTCGCGGTTGACGCCCGCGGCAAAGGCGCGGTCCTTCCATTTCTTGCGCACCGAGGCCGGGGTGAGGTCGGCCAGCGATCGCGAGGGACGCACCAGGGCCACCGCGGCGATCAACCCCGTGACCTCGTCGCAGGCGAAGAGCGCGCGATCTCGCAAGGCGGTGCGCGGTACACCGGTGTGCTCGGCGTGGCTGAGGACGGATTGAATGATGTCTTCGGGAACGCCGCGCGCGCGCAGGAGCGGCGCGCCGGCCTGCGGATGCTGCTCGAGAGTTGGATGGATCTCCCAATCGAAATCGTGGAGCAGTCCGACGACGCCCCAGGTCGCCTCATCTTCGCCGAAGAGGCGCGCGTAGTGACGCATGGCGGCTTCCACCGCCAGCATGTGGCGCACCAGGCTTTCGCTGGCGACGTATTCGCGAACGATGGCGAGGGCTTGATCGCGGTCCATCGGTCAACTGCGTGAGCGCGGTTCGCGCATGACAATCGGCTGCAGCGGTCCGAGGATTGGCTGCGAGTGAAGGACGTGCAGGTCGAGCACGGCGCCGAGGGTGGCGGCCACTTCGCGCAGGCGCCAATACAGGTAGGGACCGCGGCTGTACCGGCGCCGGTCGGCCGCCACACCCTGCGTGTCGATGCCCAGCTCACGGCACGAGTACACCGCCCGCGGCAGGTGATAGGCCTGGGTGACGGCGATGGCGCGCTGCACGCCGAAGACGTAGCGCGCGCGATAGCAGGTATCGTACGATCGGCGGCCCGCGAAATCGAGCACCAGCGCCTCCTCGGGGACGCCCAGGCGCAGCGCGAGTTGGCGCATGGCCTCCGGCTCGTTGTAGCCGGGGTCGCTGTTATCGCCGCTGAGGAGTATCTTCTCGACCACGCCCTGTTCGTAGAGTTCCACGGCGGTCGTGACCCGATCGGCCAGCACCGGGGTGGGGGCGCCGCTGCGCCACAACCCAGCGCCGAAGACGATCGCGACCGGCGCGGGCTGAACCGCCTCGCCGGGCGCGCGCAGGAAGGGATGGGCCCGCCATTGTACGTAGACGTACGGCGCCAGGATGATCAGGGCGAGCGCAATAAGTGCCACGACGGCCAACAATACGGGTCTCGCTTTCTTACGAAAGGTCAATCGCGGACTCCAATCGATGAACGGCTCCAGGTTGCCCGGTAGCATCTTTTGGGCAGGTGCGGATTGTAACATGAGGTCGGACGTAGTTTCGCGATTCGCTTATTTCAATGCAATCCTGCAGAGTATAATTACCTCACTTGAGGCGCCATCTCATCTGACCAAGTCCATACTAGGCGAGGACCAGAGACACGCCCCCAGCGAATGTTGTCGCCAAGTAGCTACGGAACGTAAGGGGGACGGGGTGGTCCATGAGCAAAGCGGCGCGAGCTTGACTCGAGCGGGCAATGTGCTTAGCGATGAGGAGTGGGACTGATCTATGGTTTGGACTCGTCAGGCAAGATCCCTCCTCCTGACGAGGTGTGGGCGTTGTCCCAAGCGGTGGGTGTCATGGCAGACAACTTGCCCTCACACCTCAAGCTGCCATCGGTTTTTGCCGTGGGGGGAAGCTGGCTGGTCTCGGGCAAGCTGCTGGCCGCGGGTGCATTCGATGAAGTGACCCGCCTCGCGCGCGAAGCCGTCGAGATTGTGGCCCGCGTGCGCGGGCACGGAGGGAGGCAATGAGCGCACGCATCGTCACCTTCGGCGAGATCATGCTGCGACTCAAGCCGCCCGGGTTTGAGCGGATCCTGCAATCGCCCGCCTTTGAAGCCACCTTTGGCGGCGGCGAGGCCAACGTGGCCTTCTCGTTGGCCCGCTTCGGCCTGCCCGTGTCGTACGTGACGCTGCTCCCGGACAATCCAATTGCGGATGCGGGGCTGGCCTTCCTGCGAAGTGCGGGCGTGGATACCTCGCACGTCGTGCGGCGCGAGGGGCGCATAGGGATTTACTTCCTCGAGGCCGGCGCTAACCAGCGGCCCTCCGTGGTGGTGTACGACCGCGCCCATTCCGTGATCATGGATGCCTCCCCCACGGAAATCGACTGGCCCGAAGTCCTCCGCGGCGCGGGGTGGTTCCATGTGACGGGCATTACCCCGGCCCTGAGCGCGGCAGCGGCCGAGATGACCCTCGCGGCGGTGACGGCGGCCCGCCGCTTGGGGCTGACCGTTTCGTGTGATTACAACTATCGCAAGAATCTGTGGAAGTACGGCAAGCGCGCGCCGGAGGTGATGCGCGACATCGTGAGCCAGGTAGACATCGGCCTGGCCAACGAAGAGGACTGTCAACTCGCCCTGGGCATCACGCCGGGGGGCGGCGAAAACGTGGCCGGCGTCGAGCGAGGAGAAATCCGCAGCGAGTACTATCGCTCGCTGTGCGAGAGGGTGCTGGCCGCCTTTCCAAACCTGAAAATGCAGGCGATCACGTTACGCGAGAGCTTCAGCGCAAGCCACAATGGGTGGTCGGCCTGCCTACACGACCGCCAATCCTTCTTTCGCGCACCGCGCTATGAGGTGGGTGCCATCGTCGACCGGGTAGGGACGGGGGATGCTTTCGCCGCCGGAATGATCTATGGGCTGACGACCGGCATGGCGGCTGAGGAGGCGCTGCGCTTTGCCACGGCCGCCTCGTGCCTCAAGCATTCCATCTTGGGGGATTTCAACCTGAGCACGGTGGATGAAGTGAAACGTCTGGCGCAGGGCGAGGCCTCGGGCCGCGTGCAACGTTGAGCTGGGCGGCCCTGCACCGCGCAGGAAAACGTCGACCGGCCCGTGAGGGCCGGTCGTGATTCCAGGGAGGAGTCCCGATATGTTCACCAGCGTGTGAGTGCCGAAGCGGGGAGTTGAACCCCGACGGCCTTGCGGCCACTGCGCCCTGAACGCAGCGCGTCTGCCATTTCCGCCACTTCGGCAACAGGGCGGATTCTACGCGGTTTCAGCGATTTGTCAACGGCGCGATGCATTGGCCTTGGTTGTCCAATGCGTCGCTGCGAGGCTTGAGACGGCCGCACGCAATGCCTCCCGCCTCTATTGTCCTGGTCGCTGTATCGTGCCGAGGCCCGACAACGCGCATGTCAGATCAATTGCGACGTGCAAAACGGACAACGCGCGGCCTTGAGCGGGATGCTCGAAAGGCAGTGCGGGCAATCTTTGGTTGGTGCCGGTGCCGCGGGTGCCGGCTTCGGGCTGAGCCGGTTGACTTGCCGGACGAGCAGGAAGATAACGAAGGCCACGAGCACGAAGTCGACGATCGTATTCAGGAAGACTCCGTAGTTGATCGTGGGGGCCCCGGCTGCTTGGGCCTCTGCCAGCGAGGCGAATCTCACACCCGTCAGGCTGACAAACAGGCCGGCGAAATTCACCCGCCCGAGCAGCAGCCCGACAGGCGGCATGATGACGTCGTTTACTAGGGAGGTGATGATCTTGCCAAAGGCGCCACCGATGATGATGCCGATGGCCAGATCAAGCACAGTGCCGCGCATTGCGAACGCCTTGAATTCCTTTATCATCGTGGTCCTCCAATTCAGTCTGAGTGTACGGGCGAAGTGCGCACTCGGCCGGGAGTCACCGACCTTGCGGCGAACTCTCGCCGAATTATAGGCCTGGCATCGTTGGGCCGGGCGGCACGAGGCGCTGAGCCGTGGTATTCGAAAACGTCACGGCAGAGCCGAATCCGTGAAGCCTGCCGAGTATAATGGCACAAACCCGCTGGCCGGGTGTTCCCATGAGCAAAGCCGAATTCTCGATTGTCAGTGCTCCCCGCTTCAACGTGGCCGGGCCCGTGCGCTGGATTCTCTCGCACGCCCTGCGCTACCCGTTGTTTCCTCTGATGATGATCCTGGCGGCAATCGGCAACAACACGGCCTTCAGTTATGTCCAGGTATTCGTGGGACGGGCATTCGACGTGATCACCGCACCGGGCTGGTCGACAGCCGCGCTCACCGCGGTTGCCCTCTCCGTTCTGGTCGCGGCGCTCAGCCAGGGCGTCACCGGCCTCTTGCGCAACTATGCCGCGGAGTTCATGGCCCAGTCGCTCGAGCGAGACGCGCGCGACGAGATGTACCTCAACCTGTTGGGCAAGAGCCAGACCTTTCACGGCCGCCAGCGCGTGGGCGACGTCATGGCGCGCGCCACCAACGACGTGCGTTCGCTGAACTACATGGTCAGCCCGGGACTGATGTTGATTACCGACTCGCTGATGAACACGATCATCCCCATCCTCCTGATCGGTCAGATCCATCCGCGGCTGTTGGTCGTCCCGCTGGCATTTGTGGCCATTCTGGTGATCACTCTCATCGACTACAGCCGGCGTTTGAGCCCGGTCACCCTGGCCATGCGCGACCAGTTCGGCGTGATGAACGCCGGGCTGGCCGAGGCCATTGCCGGGATCGAGGTGGTCAAGGCCAA
>DATEAT010000150.1:0-2617 GCA_035288225.1 Anaerolineales bacterium
GCTGAGGTGATTGGTGACCAAGAGGAATGCGCCGCTCGGCGGAACGTGGTTCTGCCCCTGGATCTGCACGCGCGTGCAGACTCGCATCAGCCCACCGACGATTGCCCGCAGGAATTTGTACATCGCCCGATCCGTCGAACAGGAATATAGGAAGTGTGCGTTGCCTTACGGGTGCGCCTCGAGCAGGACCTCGTAACGAGCCACCGGATCTCCCAGCGAGAAAGCGCGCAGCTGCAGGTCGTGCGTCTGGCCGATGGCCCACTCGCCGCTCAGGTCCTGCGTGCGCCAGCCGACGACCTGGCCCTGGCTATTGTATAGCACCAGCAGCACCCGCACGGCAGTGGCCGGGCCGGCCGCCTGGGGCGCCACACGCGCTCGCACGCGCACCTCCAACCCGCCTTGGAGCGGAGTGGCCGCGGCCTCCACGACCTCGATCGAGGGCAAGGAGTCTGCGGGTTGGGCGACAGCCACGGCGCGCACCAGGCGGGCCTCGGCCCGCGGCATGCCGGCGGAAGGTCCGCTGACGAGCAGGCCCACCGGCAGTGTGCCTCCGGGCGCGAGTCGGGCGAGGGGCGGCGTCACCTGTTGTCCTGTCAGTGGTTTGCCCTGCGCGTCATACACGCTGAATTCGACCAGTATGCTTTCGACGGGCGCCCCGCCTGGATTGTGAACCTGGCTGATGCACCAGGCCGCTCCCCCGAGTTGCGGGTAACAGCGCGGCGGATCGAGCTGCAGCGGGTAAGGCGTCGCGGCCGCCGCCTCGGGCGTGGCCGCCAAAGCCAAAGGGATGGTCAACGTCTGGCCAATGGAGAGGAATCGCTCGTTGACCAGCGGGTTGGCCGCGCGTAGATCGTCCAGGCCGACCCCAAAGCGAACCGCGATGCCAATCAGAGTGTCGCTTTCGCGCACGGTGTAGGTGAAGGGCGTTGGGCTAGGCAGGGGCGGGGTGGAGGAGGCCGGGGAGGCGGGCGCGGCCGTGGAGGTCGCGCTGGGGGTCGGGGTCATCCAAACCGCGAGAGTGGCGGTTGAGACGGCCGCTGGGATCTCCTGGGAACAGCCGGTCAGGAGAATCCCCAGTGCAAACCCGCACAGGGCGAACTGGCCGCGGGCCCATCCGGCGCCGGGTCGAGCGAGAGAGGCGCGGGGGCCTGGCTGAAGGAATGGGGAATCCGCGGGAAGGTACCCGGGTGCGCGGAGTCCGTCCATCGGAATCGTGAGCATCTGAAGGATTATACCTGTGGTGGTTCCGGGTCCGAATCCGGCGTCGGCCGCTCTTGACACAAAAGGGCGAGTTGCGTATACTGACCCAGGTTAGCACTCCACCTACCGGAGTGCTAAGTCTTGAAAAATCCCAACCAATCATCGTACGGAGGTGCACCAATGGCAATGAACCTCAAGCCGCTGGGTGACCGAGTGGTCATTGAACCGCTCGAGCAAGAAGAGGTCACTGCGTCCGGCATCGTTCTGCCTGAGACGGCCAAAGAGAAGCCGCAAAAGGGCAAGATCCTGGCGGTCGGCCCGGGCGCGCGCGATGAGGAGGGCAAGCGCATCGCCATGGACGTCAAGCCGGGCGACACTGTGCTGTTCGCCAAGTATGCCGGCACCGAGATCAAGATCGAGAGCAAGAAGGTGTTGATCCTCAAGGAAACCGACATCCTGGCCATCGTTGTGGGCTGAGGCCTGCGAGCGGAACCTCACTCATCACATCTCATCTGCACGAAAGAGAAGAAGGAGAATGAACCATGGGTGCTAAGCAACTTGTCTTTGGGGAGGACGCCCGTCGGCGCCTGAAGGACGGGGTCGATCTTCTTGCGCAAGCCGTTGCCACCACGCTCGGACCGAAGGGCCGCAACGTGGCGCTCGACAAGAAATTCGGTGCGCCGACCATCACCCACGACGGCGTGACGGTGGCTAAAGAAATCGAACTGGAAGACCCGTACGAAAACATGGGTGCCCAGCTCTTGAAAGAAGCTGCCACCAAGACCAACGATATTGCCGGCGACGGTACCACGACCTCGACCGTGCTGGCGCACGCGATTGTCACCGAAGGCCTGAAGAATGTGGCGGCCGGTGCCAACCCGATGCTGCTCAAGGTGGGCATTGAGCGCGGCACGCAGGCGGCCGTGGAAGCTCTGCGCAAGATGTCGACCAAGATCGAGACCAAAGAAGAGATCGCGAATGTCGCGGCCATTTCCGCCGCCGACCGCGAGATCGGCAACCTGATCGCCGAAGTGATGGACAAGGTAGGCAAAGACGGCGTCATCACGGTTGAGGAATCGAAAGGCCTCGAGTTCGAGAAGGAATACGTCGAGGGCATGCAGTTCGACCGCGGGTACATCTCGGCCTATTTCGTCACCACACCCGAGACGATGGAAGCCGTGATCACCGAACCATACGTCCTGATCCACGACAAAAAGATCTCGGCCGCCACCGACATCGTGCCGGTGCTGGAGAAGCTGGTGCAGACGGGCAAGCGTGACCTGCTGATCATCGCCGAAGACGTGGACGGGGAAGCACTGGCGACGCTGGTCCTCAACAAGCTGCGCGGCATGCTCAACGTGCTGGCGGTCAAGGCCCCCGGCTTTGGCGATCGGCGCAAGGCCATGCTGCAGGACAT
>DATEAT010000151.1:0-3875 GCA_035288225.1 Anaerolineales bacterium
CTCTCGCGTCATCTGCAGCGCCGCGCCGCTATGTCCAACGCCGTAGCGCTCAGCCGCCGCGGCCAGATCGCGACATTCCGCTTTACACCAGCCGGCTCGTGGCCGCGGTCGGCTGGAGCGCTGAGTTGGAGCATCGGCCACTCAACACATGTTCCCCGCGCTGTCTTACGCTGCAGCGCTCTGCTGAAGCACAATGTCCCGCCCTGGCGCAACCGCGCGCAAGAGTTCATCGAGCTTCTCCACCGTGGGAGCCGACACGCCTCGTTCGTACCGCGCGTAGGCATTCCGAGATTTCGCGCCCAGCCTTTGGGCAGCTTGCGCCAGCGAAAGACCGCTCTTTTGGCGCTGCCTCTTTAGCAACAGGCTCACCATCGTCCGCGCATCCGCGGAACTGACCTCGAACTCGTCGTTTCCGGCCGGGTGGATCTCGACGCAGAAGCCCTGGCGATTAGCCATGGTCACGAACCAGTCCGCGATCATGTCGAGCGCTTCCCTCCGGGTGCGGCCCTGCGTCATCGCGTCAAAGACCGGGACCTCGGCCAACCAAAACTTGCCTTCGCTGCAAAGCCTGCCTTGAAATCGCATCTTCAGACCTTCTTGGCCCGGGCCAAAATGACCGTCGCCAGTTTCTCATTGATCTCTGTATGGCGCGGCACGGTCTCCTCGCGCTCACCATCGGACCACACATCGTGCTTTCCCCCGTGCCGAACGAATCTCCATCCGAGGCTCATCAACCGCCGCTCCAGCTCCCGCCTCTTCATTGGGGCAATGTACACCTATTGGTGTGCGAGGGATCCTCGTCGACCTTGAACGCTCCGGATGTCCACGCAGCACGCGTCGGCAAATCGTTATTGGTCAGCCGAACGGCTTGGCGATAACGCGCCGGCGCAAATGGCTTCGCGACAGGTCCCACCGCTCAAGCCGGTCGCGTTGATCGCCGGGTTGAACTAAGCCGCTGCGCGGCAGCTGGGATCGGTGCTATCACCGACGTAGTGTGCTCTTTGGCGATGCTGGCCGTCAAGGCGTGACGCGCCGCGGCTCTTGCATCACTCTCGCACCTCCCACCCGCCTCCGATGGACGGAGGCCGGTCAACCGCACAGGAGGTGTTTCATGGGAGCACTACGTGATCGAATGGAAGGCGATCTGCTGTTGCGAGCGGTCGCGCAAACCACGCGCTCGGAGTATCTGCGCTGCGCTCGTCACTTGGCGGCCTACTACCGCCGCTCGCCCGCCGATCTCGGTGCCGACGAGATACGGGCTTATCTGCTGCATCTCACTCGCGACCTGGGCTACCGCCCCGCCAACCTCAAGATCCACATCGCCGCCCTCAAGTTTCTCTACACCGTCACGCTCAAGCGTTCCGATCTCGTCGAGCATATTCCGTATCCCAAAGTGCCGCGTCCCCTGCTCGACATCCCCAGCCCAGGCGAAGTGGCCAAAGTACTGGGCACCATGAGTTCCCCGAAGTACCGCATGGTGC
Organism: Anaerolineales bacterium; assembly: GCA_035288225.1. GTDB lineage: Bacteria > Chloroflexota > Anaerolineae > Anaerolineales > RBG-16-64-43 > RBG-16-64-43. The sequence continues at coordinate 1,482 of DATEAT010000151.1, forward strand.
TCTTCTGCGCCTACGGTGCTGGACTGCGAGTCACCGAGGCCTGCAACCTCTGCGTCGGCGATAGCGACTCCCAGCGCATGGTCATTCACGTCCGCGCCGGCAAGGGTGGGCGTGACCGCTATGCCATGCTCAGTCCGGTCCTGCGCGACTCCCTGCGCCAGTACTACCGCGTCCAGCAGCCACCGAAACCGTATCTTTTCCCCGGCGGCATCCCCGGCCAGCCCGTGCGCCCCGAAGCGGTGCAGACCGCCTTGCGCCTGGCGCTGGCCCACAGCGGTGTCTCCAAACGCATCACGCCCCACACCTTGCGCCATGCCTTTGCCACCCACAGCCTCGAAGCCGGCACCGACCTGCGCGTCATCCAGGTGCTGCTCGGTCACGCTACCATCCGCACCACCACGCGCTACGTGCATGTCAGCACCCGGTTGATTGCCGCGACGCGCTCCCCGCTCGACGCCATCGCCGCCCAGATCCCGCCGCCCCCCGAACACTGAGTTCCGGCGTGCACGCGCATGCACAACCGGGTGCGCCACGCTTTGACATCGCCCACATCTTCCGCGCTCACGGCGACGCGTTTCGGCGTACCAACACGCTCTCGGATGAGCAGCACCGGGCGATGTGGTCCATCGAGCACTGCCGCACCCAGACGCTCGGCGGCCACCTCTACCAGTGCCAGACCTGCGCCAGCAACGTGCCGCTCTACAACTCCTGCCTGAGCCGCTTCTGCCCGACCTGTCAGGGCCCCGCCCAGTACCAGTGGATGGCGCAGCGCCAACAGCGCCTGCTCCCGACGCACTACTTCCATCCCGTCTTCACCCTGCCCGCCGCACTGCGCCCGCTGGCCTGGCGGTACAAAGCGGTTGTCTTCGATCTCCTGTTCGCGGCGGCTGCCCACACGTTGATCGATCTGTGCCGTGACCCCACCCACCTTGGAGCCGAGATCGGCCTCAGTCTGGTCCTCCACACCTGGACCCGCGAACTCACCTTTCACCCCCACGTACACGGCATCCTCCCAGGCGGTGGACTCGCCCGCGCCACCGATCCGCACCAGGATCGCTGGGTGGCATGCGACAAGAAGTTCCTCATTCACGTCGATGTCCTCTCAGCGGTCTTTCGCGGGAAGTTTCTTGACGGCCTCAAGCAGGCGTACGCGCATGGGGCCTTCAGCGCCCACACGACTCTCAACCACACGCGCTTCCAGACCCTGCTTGACCGGCTCTACCAGATGCACTGGAACGTCTACGTCAAACCGCCCTTTGCCGGCCCTCCCGCAATCGTCAAGTACCTCGGCCGCTATACCCACCGGACCGGCATCGCCAACAGCCGGCTGGTCTCGGTCACCCACGACGCCGTCACCTTCCGCACCAAGAACGGCAACACCTGCACGCTGCCCCCGCACGAGTTCATCCGCCGCTTCCTGCTCCACGTGCTGCCCGACCGCTACACCAAGATCCGCCACTACGGCTTGCTCGCCGCCAGCAACGTCAACACCAAGCTCGTACGCGCCCGGGAGTTGATCGAGCAGAACCAACCGCCGTCACCTCCCTCGGCACCTCCATCATTACCACCGCAATCCGACACGGCCGCCACCGCCACCACCGAGCCCCACAGTGACGGCACAGCCAACGACCCTGCCAAGCCCAAGCTACGCTGCCCGAACTGCCAGGGGACCACCTTCTCGCGCATCGCTACACTGCCCCGCGAGCGTCGTCGCCGCACGCAACCACCGCCCGACACGTGACGACATGACGCTGTCCCTTCCTGCCGATTACGATTGCCGCGCCTGGCTGTCTCGAGCAGCGTCGTCGCCGTGCGCCCAGCATCCACAACTCGCCCCCCACTTCGCTATGCCGCAGCCGCAGCAACTCGCGCACCCCCGATCTCCTTCGCCATGCTGGCAGGTGCGGCGCACGCTATCACCGCTGCCCACACCTCTCCCCGCACCAATTTCCGCATAAGATACTCTGCCCAGTGCAAGCCGCCCGGCAACCGCGGCTTCGTTCAACCGCGCTTTGGAGCGGCGCTCGCGTCAGCGCCGCGGCGCGCCCGCCGGCGTCGCGCTTCGCTCGGCCCCTCCAAACCACTAAGAGTTAGACCCGTGCCCTACGCTTCGGTTGCAGCCCACGTTGCCTACGCGCAGGACGCGGTCGGCGATATACCACACAAAACTCCCCGCGTTGCTCACGCTCTTTGAGGTCGCGGTAGATCGCACCCAAATCGTAATCGAACCGTGCCGCGTATTCGTCGCGGATCCGCCGCACCTCCTCAACAATTGGGTCCTTGGCCATCGCGTCAATCCTCCATGAGTTCCTCTGGCGTGCAGAGCACCGGCGGCTCGTAACCGGCGGTCCGGCAAACGTTCTCGATCTGGCCTCGCATCACAGCATTGGCGAT
>DATEAT010000152.1:0-17772 GCA_035288225.1 Anaerolineales bacterium
CCCACCACGCGCTTGATCAAATCCTCGCGGCCCGAGGCCGGCATGCGCAGCACGACCACGTCGCCGCGTTGGGGTGTGTCCCACACGTACGACAGGCGGCTGACGATGATCAGCTCCGAACCGTCGCCGCGAAAGGTGGGCTGCATGCTCGGCCCGATCACGCGCACGCGCGCGGTGGTCAGGTTGACGATGGCGAAGATGGCCAGCGTGAGCAAGACCGTCTGCACGAATTCCCAGGCAATGGCACGCACGGAGGGCCGAGCCGCAGGCTGGGTCGGTGAGGAAGGCGTGGCGGGCGTCGTGTCCAATCTCAATCCTGCACAGGCCGCGGGTCGGCCTGCGTGTCCAGCGATTATAAGGCTTCAAATGGCGTGCGGCAAGACTCCGGCTTCAGCGCCGGGCGCGGAATGAAAGCTGGATCGGGGTTCCCAGAAAACCATACCGCTCACGCAGCTGGTTTTCGATGTAGCGCCGGTAGCTGAAATGCACCAGAGCCGGCTCATTGACGTGGAACAAGAAAGTCGGGGGGTCGGAGCGAACTTGCGAGGCAAAGAAGAACTTGAGCTTGCGTCCGGCGTGCGCCGGCGGGGCGTGATGCTCCAGGGCCTCGCGCACGATACGGTTAAGTTCGGCGGTCTGGATTCGCACCAGGCGCTCCTCTTGCACGCGCAGCGCGAGCGGCAGCACCTGATCCACCCGCTGCCCGGTAAGCGCCGAAATGAAGAGCACCGGAACATAGTCCATGAAATTCAGCGCTTGCCGCACCTGCGCCGTGTAGATCTCCATGGTCTGCGAGTCTTTCTCCACCACATCCCACTTGTTGACCAGAAGCACCGTGCTGCGCCGAGCTTCGAGAATGTAGCCGGCAATGTGCGCATCCTGAGCCGTGACGCCTTGAGTCGCGTCCAACATCAGCAGCGCGACATCCGCTGATTCGACGGCCTTGAGTGTGCGCAACACGCTGTATTGCTCGACGCCACGTTCGATCTTCCCGCGCCGGCGGATCCCCGCGGTATCGATCAGGGTGAGCGGCACGCCGCCAAACTCAAGCTGGGTGTCGATGGCGTCGCGAGTCGTACCCGGGATGGGGCTGACGATCACGCGTTCCTCGCCCAGCAGCCGGTTGAGCAGGCTGCTCTTGCCCACGTTGGGTTTGCCTAAGATGGCCAACCGAATGCGTGCATCCGGCGCCGATTCGGCGACGGCCGGCAGCGCCTCCACCAGCTCGTCCAGCATGTCGCCCACACCCGTGCCGTGCAAGGCCGAGACGGCCTGCGGCTCGCCCATCCCTAGTTCGTAGAAGGCGAACACGTTCTGGCGGACGATGGCGCTCTCGCACTTGTTGACCACCAGGATCACCGGTGGCTGCAGCCGATCGCCCTCTTTGTGCTGATGGCGGCGCAGGATGTCGGCGATCTCAAGATCCGCCGGGGTCACTCCGCTTTGCCCGTCGGTGATGAAAAGCACCACCTCGGCATCGCGAATGGCCATTTCGGCTTGCGCGCGAATCTGCGGAATGAAATCCGCCGAGCCGATGGAGAGCGGCGTTGCCCCAGGCGCGCCCATGTGGCTCGGGTCGATGCCGCCCGTGTCCACCACGTCGAACACTCGCCCGCTCCATTCGCATTCCGCAACCAGGCGGTCGCGTGTGGTGCCCGGCACCTCGTCGACCACGGCGCGGCGCTCGCCAATCAGCCGGTTGAAGAGCGTGGACTTTCCGACGTTCGGACGGCCCACCAGGGCCACGACGGGTTTGCGTATCGCCATGGGCAAAGGGTTGTGAGGCTACGATCCAGGAGAGGCGCCGGCGGTGATGGTCACCGCGATCTGGGCCGGCAACAAGGCTTCCACCTGGACGCCCTCCAGCAAGACACGGTAGGAAACCTGGAGTTGGTAGCTGCCGGGCGTCAGGTCCGAAAGGTCCACATAGACTTCCACGTCGGAGGCGCGCAAGGCTTTGAGCAGCGGCACCGGCCCGGAGAGGATGACATCCACCGTGGCGGGCGAAAGGTGCGCGCTCAGGCCGGGGGCCAGCCCTTGTGAGCGCACGTCGCGGGTGACCGTCACGCTGTCTTCGATGGCGGCCACGCCCACCTGGACGAAGATGACCGGTTCGCCGACGGCCGTTACCTCCGCCGGCAGTGTGAGTTTGAGCGAGCCGGAGATATCCGCTTGCGCGCCGGAGATATCCAGGGGCTCGGTCTCCACGTATCCCGGCAGACGCGCCACGGCCGCCGGGTCCGCAGAGAAGAGTGTGACCAACGGCGGGAAGACCGAGATGCCTGTCAGCCGGTAACCGTTCCGCACTTGGCCGCGGATCACGGCCTTTACCACAACATCGCGGTAACCCCCTTGCTGTTCGACAGCCAGGGTGACCTCGGCGGTCGCCGGGGTCAGGCTCACGGTGTCGATGGTCTTGCCTGCGGCATCCTTGGCCGTCAGAGCCACCTCGCGGTCCACATCGGCGCGCAGGCCGTCGACGCTCAGGTCGGCCACTATGGCCGTGACGCGCGCCACTTCGCTCGCACTGCCGGCCACCGTGGCCTGCTGCGGCGTCCAGTGCGGCGCACTGGCGGCAAACCCGGCGGCCGGGGTCCCCGTCAGGCGCACTTGAACAGCGAGGGTCTGGCTGGCGGGCGGCTCGAGCACCACCTCGATGGCCGTCGGGGCGATCTCTTCCAGGCGCACCGGGTGCAGATCGGTCTCCAGGTGCAGCGGCACGCGATGCTCGCCCGCGCCGAGGCCCGTCAGATCTGCCACGACATGCAGGCGTTCGGCGGAGATCTGCGCCCACAGCGATTGGGGAGCGCGCAAGGTAACCGTAGCCGACCGGCCGACGGCGCCTCGCACCACCAAGTTCTCGTCCAGGTGCGCCACCTCCACCGGGAACGAAACCGACAACGTCCGCACCTCATCCGGGTCGTCACTGGCGACGGCCACTGCCCACACGGTGACCGCCAGGACGATGGCCAGCGCCAGCGATCCAATGTTGCCTGTGAACCAACGCAAGACTCGCATCAACTGACCCCGTGCCCTTCGCCTTCGCTCGGCGGCAGCGTCGCATCGGCGGCGGGCGACGGACTGCGGGTTGGCAGGCCCAGCCGGCCGCGCAACCACTCCACCGGCGAGGGCACACTCGGAGTGCGAATGAAGGCCGAGAGCAGATTGGCCAGACGCGCTGCGTCCAAGCGGCGGATCATGCGCCCGTTATGGGCGAGTGAAATGATTCCGGTTTCCTCCGAGACGACAATTGCCACCGAATCACTGACTTCACTGATGCCGAGCGCGGCGCGATGGCGCAGGCCCATCGTGCGTTCGGGCGAGGGTGAAAGGCTGCCCACCGAGGATAGCGGCACGACACACCCGGCCGCCATCACCACGTCATCGCGGATGATCACCGCCCCATCGTGTAAAGGCGTACTGGGATAGAAGATCTGCAAGAGCAGCTCGGCGCTCAGGTCCGCCTGCAGGCGCACGCCCGTTTCGACGAAATCTTCCAGGCGCGCATCTCGCTCGAGCACAATCAGCGCCCCATGGCGGCGCTCCGCCAGACGCTGCGCAGCCGTCACGACCGCCCGAACGCGCTGCGGCAACCCGCCGGCTGCGCGTTGCCGGCGCAGCCACCCGGCGCGCCCCACCCGTTCGAGCGTGCGCCGGATTTCCGGCGCGAAGACCACCGGCAGCGCGATGAGCAGCGCCGGCAGGGCCGTGCGCAGCAGCCAGGAGAAGGCCGGCAAGCGGGTCATGCCCGAAAGCACGGCCACGATCACAATCAGAATCGCAATACCGCGCAGGACGACCGCCGCCTGCGTGCCGCGGAATTGGGAAAGGATGGCAAAGAAAAGCAGGGTCACCAGCCCGATGTCGATCAGGCTGTACCAATCGAGCCGCTGCATTAGGAAGAGGAGGTTTCCCGAAAGCCCGCTCATGATTCCTGGCAGGCCGCAACGCCAACGAGTTGCATGCGACGCGAAGGCCCGCAGCCGCGATTAGCCGCCACCGGCGCCCTCGAGCTTCTTGAGAAGGGCACGGTACTCTTCAACCCCCGCCGGGTTGAGGCCCACGATCGCCCGCACGACGGCGATCGCCTCCTTGGTGTGCCCGGCATCCAGGTGGATCTCACCCAGGGCGTCCATTTGAGACACGGCCTCGGTCACCCGCCCGCGCTGCAAGTAGATCTCCGCCAGTTTTTGACGCAGCATGGGCGTTTCGGCGCGCAGGCGCACCATCTCCTCGAGCCAGGTGACCACCTGGTCGGCCCGGCCCTGGCTGTTCCACTCGGCCACGATCGAATCGAGCATCGACTGCGCCTCGTTCGTTCGCCGCAGGCGCAGCAAGAGTTCCACCACCTGGGTCGAGGCGCGTTCGTCGGAAGGATCGAGCTCATGCAACTGCGAGAACGACAGCAGCGCCGATCGCCAATCCAGCCGTTGCAGGTGCAGATCTCCCAGGCGGTAGAGCAATTGAATCTGCCAGGAGGCATCCACTCGGTTTGCGCGAGCCAGCTGCAAGGCATTCTCGTAGCACAGGCGGGCTTTTTCCTGTTCCGCCAATTGCGAATAAGTTTCGCCGAGGTCGAGCGATTGGCTGAGCGCGCCGCGCAGGTCGCCCTGCGCCGTGAGGAGTTTGATCAGCTCGAGGCGCGCCTCGATGTCCATCGGGTTGAGCTGCAGGATGCGCTCGAGCACCCGCCCGGCCTGAGGTTTCTCGCCGCGCGCCACGTAGGTGCGGGCGATGATGGTGAGCTTCTGCAGGGCGGCCTCCTGCATTCCTTCGCGCAACTGGATTTCGGCGATACGCTGATGGAGCGGCAGGTAGGAGGGTCCATGGTCGAGGGCGAACATGGCCTCTTCCATGGCGGTCCGCATCAGCCCGCGGCGCAGCGCCGTCTCCACGTGAGCCATCGCCTCGATCAGCTGCTGCGGCCGACCGAGCGAGAGCATGGCGGCCAGCGGCACCACGCCTTGCCCATCGGATTGCGAGTCGAGCTGCGCACGCGCCAAGCGCAGGCGGCTTTCCCAGTCGACGCCGCTCATCAAGGACTCGATGCGCTCACAACTCTCCTGCCACTTGGCCGCATCCTGGCTCTTCTCATCCACTTCGAAGAAGGTTTCGTACTGGCGCTGCAGCGCATCGCGCTGCTCGGCGGCGACGGTGCGCAAATCGGCCATGCGCAGCGCAGCCAGGTAATGGCCCACGGCCTTGAAGGACTGGTTGAGCCGGCCCAGCGCGAAGCCCAAACCGTAGTGCGCGCCCATGCCCAGTTCGGGGCTGTCGACCGCGCGCTCCAGGGCGGGCACGGCTCGTGCCGGTTCGCCCAACGCCAGACGCAGCGCGCCCAGCATGAAGTGGGCTGCCGGGTAGTCGCACCCGGCGCGGATCGACCGCTCCAGCGCACCGCAGGCCTCTTGCTGGCTGCCCCGGGCAAAGGCGTCGATCGCCTTGGCCAGTTGCACCAGCACCTCGTCGTGCGACCCGCCCTCATCGGCGGTTGCATCGCGGTCGAATTCTTCCAGCCCGGCGCGGCGCGCCGCGGCCGGCTCGCGCGTCGACTCAAAAGTCAGGTTTGCCAGGATTGCCAAGGCCTGAAGCTGGGCGTCCTCGAAGGCGTTCGCCGGAGGTTCTTCTTCGGGCTTGGTCCCGGGTTCGCCAATCGGTGCCGGGGCCGGGGCCGGTTTGGGAGGTACCAGCGGCGCCGTGCCGCGCAGACGCAGGGGCGGAGGCACAGCCAGCGTCTCTCCGGCCTGCAAGGCGGCGCGCGCCCGCGCCACTTGCTGGTTGGCCGGCTGCAGACGAATTGCCTGATCAACGGCTTGCAGCGCCTTGTCGCGCTGGTTGTTCTTCTGCAGGATGGCCGCTAGCGCCAGGTATTCCGTCAGGGCATGCAACGTGCGGCCGGTGCGTTCGAAGGACAATGCCAGCCGTGAGCGCGCCAGCAGGTTCTCAGGCGCGAGGCGGGCCGCCGCCAGCCAGTCGTCCATGGCCTTGTCGCCCTCGTGCCGTCCGAGATACAACTCGGCCGCCGCCATGTAGCCGCGTATCGCCTCGGGAGCGCGCCCCTTGCGCTCGAGGATTTCGGACATCTTCTCTTGCGGGATAGGATTGCTGGGATCGGCCGTGGCCGCCTGCTGGTAGGCGGTCAGAGCCAAATCGAGCTGGCCGTTTTGTACATAGGCCAGCCCAAGGTGCTCGAGCGCAGTCGCATCGCCGGGGAACTCCTCAAGCGCGCGGCGGTAGGCCGCAATTGCATGCTCCCACTTCTGGTCCCATGCCGCGCTGTTGCCCTGGCGCAGGGCCTGCTCGTATACCTCGCGACGTCCGGGCATTGTTCTTCGCTCGTAGGAAGGGGTCGCAGACAGTATAGCACAGCCATCCCAGGCCCCTCGCGTCGCGCGAAGTTAGAAGCCCTCGAGTTTGGAGAGGTCGATCACACCCTGCGGCAAGCGCGCGATGCGCTGCAAGAGGCCCAACCGGTTCTCGCGCAGCATGCGCTCCTCGGCCATGACCAGCACGTCCTCGAAGAAGGCCGACACGGCCGGGATGATCGGAACGAAGGCCGAGAGGAAGCGATGCGCGCCGAGTTCGCCTTTCGCCCGCCACGCCGCCACCTGCTGCTCAAGGGGCTGCAGCGCCTGCCACAGCGCGCTTTCCGCCGGGTGCGCAAAGCGGCCCGGGTCCACGGTGAAGATCTCCTTCACCTCACGCGTGATACGCACGCAACGAGCGTAGGCGGCGAGCACCTGCGGCCATTCGGGCCGCGCGACCCAGGCGGCCAGCTCGTCGGCGGCCTGTCGCGCGAGTGCCGGGTTGTGGGCGCGCTCGCCCAGCACGGCTTCCACGATGTCGTAGCGATATCCCAGGTCCGCCAGTACCCCGCGCAAGCGTCCGGCCAAAAACTCGAGCACTTGGCTCTTCACTTCGGGGGTAACCCTCACCGGCTGCGATTCGGCCGCAAGGTCCACGGCCGCGCGCAGATCGAGCGCCAGGTTCTTGCCAAGCAGGACCTGGAGGATACCCAGTGCCGCGCGGCGCAACGCGAAGGGATCGCGCGCGCCGGTCGGCGCAAGGCCGACCGCGAACAGCCCCACGAGCGAATCCAAACGGTCGGCCAGGCCCACCACCAACCCGGCACCTGACGCAGGCAGCGCATCCTCCGCACCACGCGGCAGGAAGTGTTCGAATATGGCCTGCGCCACCTGCGGGCTCTCGCCCGAGTCGAGTGCGTAGGTGCGGCCCATGACCCCTTGCAGCGAGGTCATCTCGATCACCATTTGGGTGGCCAGGTCGGCCTTGCATAAGAAAGCCGCGCGCAGGGCCGTCTCCGCCTCGCCGGGCTCCAGCCCAACGAGCGGCGCCAGGCGCTGGGTCAGCAGGCGGATGCGCTCGCTCTTATCGAGCATCGAACCCAGCTTGCTCTGGAAGGCGAGCGTCGCCAGCCTGGGGCGGAAGGCCTCGAGTTTGTGCTTGCGGTCTTCGCGGACGAAGAAATCCGCGTCGGCGAAGCGCGCCCGCAACACATGTTCGTTGCCCTCGCGCACCTGATCCATTCCGCGCGTGTCCCCATTGCGCACCGCGATGAAGTAGGGCATGAGCTTGCCATCGCGTTCCGCCAGGGGCCGCAGAGCAGGCTCCACGGGGAAGTAGCGCTGGTGGCGTTTCATCACCGACACCAATACCTCGGGCGGCAGAGCAAGGAAGGCGGGGTCGAACTCCCCGCGCAGGGCCAATGGCTGCTCGACCAGGTTGGCCACCTCGCGCAGCAGGTCCGCATCCTCGGCCACCTGCCCTCCGATCTCAGTCGCCAGGCGATCGATCTGCTCGCGGATCATCCTGCGCCGCTGGTCCGGATCGAGGGCGATCCCCTGTGCAGCAAGTTTCTTCTCGTAGTCCGCCGCGTCGCGCACCTCGAATTCGGTCGGCTTCTCCCAGCGCAGGCCGCGCGTTGTGCGCCCGGCCGTCAGGCCGGCATAGGCGAAGGGAATCACCTGCAGACCGTGGAGCGCCAGCAGCCAACGGATGGGCCGCGAGAAGGCCGGTACGTTCTCTGCCCAGCGCATCGGTCTGTCGAACTTGATCTTCTCCAACCAACGGGGCAACGCCTCGATCAAGACCTCGGCGGTCGAGCGTCCGCCCACGCGCCGCGTGAACGTGACGTATCTCTTCCCTCCCACCTCGCTTAGCAGACCGCGGTTGAGCAACTCGTTCGGCACGCCCATCTTGCGCGCCCATCCCAGCAAGGCCGGCGTGGGCTGGCCGTGCGCATCGAAGGCGGCCGCCTCATGCGGGCCGCGCTCCACCTTTTCGCTTTCTGTGCTCGCCGGGGCGAGATCCTCCACCCGCACGATGAGGCGGCGCGGTGTAGCGGCGACACGCACGGCACCGTGCGCAAGATCGTTGGCCGCCAGCACATCGCGCTCGAAGGATTCGCGCATCCAACGCTGCACCGTCTCAAGGTCATCCGACGGCAATTCCTCCACGCCGATCTCGAGTACAAAGGATGCGCTCTTCTTGGGCGCGGCTCCCAATTCCACGGCGGACTTTGGCGTGGAACGCGCCGCGGGAAATTTACCGACGAGCGGAAAGCCGGCCTGTTCGCGCTGTGCCAGATAAGCCTGGGCCACCTGCGCGGACAGTTCGCGCATGCGGGCAAAGAACTGGGCGCGCTCGGTGACGCCCACCGCGCCGCGCGCATCCAGGACGTTGAACGTGTGTGAGCACTTGAGCAGGTAGGTGTGCGCCGGCAGCACCAAGCCGGCGGTGAGCGCGGCGCGCGCCTCGCCGTCGTAGTGGGTGTACACCTCGCGCAGGCGCTCGACGTCCGCCACTTCGAAGTTGTAGCGGCTGTTTTCAACTTCGCTCTGCAGGAACATCTCGCCGTAGGTGAGATCACCCGTCCAGCGGATCTCCTTGAAGTGCGTGCTGCGCTGCAGCGCCATGAGAATGCGCTCGATGCCGTAGGTGATTTCCACCGAGGGCACCTTGAGCTCGATGCCCCCTGCCTGCTGGAAGTAGGTGTACTGAGTAATTTCCTGGCCGTTCAGCCAGACTTCCCAACCCAACCCCCACGCACCGAGCGCCGGGGCCGCCCAGTTATCTTCGACGAAGCGCACATCGTTATCACGCAGCGAGACGCCGAGCGCCTCCAGACTCTGCAGGTAGAGTTCGAGCGGGTTCCCCGGGTCGGGCTTGAGGATCACCTGGTACTGGAAGTATTGCCCCAGGCGGTTTGGGTTTTCGCCGTAGCGGCCGTCGGCCGGCCGCACCGAGGGCTCCATGTAACCCACTCGCCACGGCTCGGGGCCGAGCACGCGCAGGAAGGTGGCCGGGTTCATCGTGCCGGCCCCGACCTCGGTGTTGACCGGCTGCCAGAGTAAGCAGCCTTGGTTGGCCCAATAGGCTTGCAGCGCGAGGATCACTTCCTGGAAAGTTGGGGCGGCCATGCTCGAGTGTGGTTATCCTTTGCGCGCGCGGAGGGTGAGAAGCGGCGCACGGAGAGATTATAACAAGCACGGTTGCTTCGAGCCGGACCTCTGGATGAGGGCATAGCATGCATTACCGTTGACCGCGTGCGCTCGGCATACGCGCTGAGTCCCGCGCGCGGGCGACGTGTTGGGGCACGCCATGGCGTGCCCGCGGTGTAGATACTCCTGTCATTGCGATGCTCGATCTCCGGGGCGAAGGAATCCGGGAGCCTCGGCGGTCGAGGCGCTCCTCTTCCGGCGCAAGCATCTCCAGGATTGCTTCGTCGGGCTCCGCCCTCCTCACAATGACCGCGGCGTGTTCGGAATGATGAAGAGGTTGTGATCGCAGGGTGTCAAAGGACGAGAGGCCTAGACCCGATATCGATCGCCGAGAGCGAGCCGATCGCTATGAGGCGCGAGTAGCAGGCCTGTGTGCCGCCACCTCGTGCAGGAAGTCGGCCGAGCGAATGGGCCGTTCGAGGTGGAATTGCGTGTACTGGCGGAGCAACATCTCTACTTCGATCAACACCCCCGGGCGGATGGTGAGATCGACAACCGCGGCCAGCGCCTCACGCTGCAAGTGGCGCATCACCTTGAGCGCAGGCAAAGAAAGGGGCAGGCATTCGAGGGTCAACTTCGCGCAGCGCGGGCACACCACCCCGCCCAGACCGGGGTTGAAGTGCTGGTCCTCCGCCACGATGGTTTCCGTGCCTACCACGCACGTGTGCAGCTGCGGGCGATAGCCCATGATCTCCAGCAGCCGCAGATCGTAGAAGCGCAGCACCACATCCGGCGCGGGTACCACGCACAATCTCTCCAGCGTCTCGCACAACAAGGCATACGCGGCCGGGCCGCCCGCTTCATCCGGCGAAAACCGGTCGAGCATTTCAACCACGTAGGAGGCCGCAGCGGACCGCAGCAGGTCGTCGCGCAGCGGGCGGTACGCGGCCAATGTCTCGGCCTGAGTGATGATATCCAACTCGCGCCCATGCGCCACGAGCAGCATGCTGCGCATGAAGAGCTCCAGGTGGCCGGCCTTACGCGAGCGCGGTTTGCGGATGCCCACCGCCTTGGCGCGGAACTTCCCGCGCTGCGGTGAGAACAGGGTGAGGATGCGGTCGGCCTCGCCCCAACTGCGGCGGCGCAGGACGATGGCCTCAGTGCGGACGACGTGTTCGCGTGGGCTCACGGGTGAACGCGGGCGCGGCTACCGGCCGCGCAGATTCGAGGCGCCGAAGGCATGCGGCAGCAGCCCGCCCACGGTGGTCTCAATGCTCACGTGGCCGCTCTCATCGACGATGGCCACTTCGGTTTCGAGGCCGAACTCCGCCAGCGCCTGGCGGCACGAACCGCAGGGCGTCCCGCCGTCGCGGGTCAGCACCACCAGCGCCGAGAAGCGCCGCTCGCCGGCTGCAACGGCTGCGAAAAGCGCTACACGTTCCGCACACAGGCCGGTCGGGTAGGCCGCGTTCTCGACATTCGCCCCGCCAAAGACCACGCCCGACTCGGCCAAGAGCGCCGCGCCGACGGCATAGCCAGAATACGGGGCATAGGCATGCGCGCGCGCCTCGGCCGCCCGCCGGGTCAGTTGCTCGCGTATCTCAAGCTTCACCTTACACCTCCGACTCGGGCACCGGAGCCTGGGGCAGGCGCACGGCGCGCACACGGCGGATGCGGCGCCCCGCCACTTGCTCGACAATCCAGCGGAAGCCTTCCACCCACACCGACTCGCCGCGCTCGGGGACTTTGCCCAGCTGGGCATAAAGCAGGCCGCCCAGCGTATCACCGAACTCATCCGTCAGGTGGACGCCCAGTTCCTCGTTGACCTCATTAACGTTCAGCCCGGCGTCGAGCAAATACTCGTCTTCTCCGGTGCGAACGATGGCTGCTTCCTCGGCGCCATCGTACTCGTCGCGTATTTCTCCAACGATTTCCTCCAGCAGGTCTTCGATGGTGACCACCCCCGCGGTGCCGCCGTATTCATCCACCACCACGGCCATGTGAATGCGCTGCGACTGGAGCTCCGCCAGGAGTTCGTCGGCCTTCTTGGCCTCCGGCACAAAGTGCACCGGGCGCAGGATGTCGCGCAGCGCCACCGGGCGCCCTTCGCGCGTTGCCCGCAGCAAGTCCTTGACGTGGACCAGACCGATCACGTTGTCCACGCTGTTCTCATAGATCGGCAGTCGGGAATGCCCGTGTCGAATGGCAATATCCACCGCTGCCGGCAGCGGCATCTTCACCTCGACGGCCTGGATATCGATGCGCGGGACCATGACCTCGCGCACCAGCGTGTCGCCGAGCTTGAAGATGGAGTAGATCATCTCCTTCTCTTCTTCCTCGATCGCCCCGCCCTCCTCGCCGGCATCCACCAGGGTCTTGATCTCTTCCTCGGTCACGACCGCTGGCACGCCGCGCGGGCCAATGCGCCCGCCGCCGACGCGCAACAAGCTCCAGGTGAACGGCCAGAAGATGATCTCGGTCAGGCCGATGAGTGGGGCCAGCGTCAGGCTTACGGCCTCCGGCGCGCGCAGTGCCAGTCCCTCAGCCACCACCTCCCCCAGCGCGATCAGCGCCGCCAGGAGCAGCACCGCAACCAGCCAACCCCAACCCGTCACGTCGCGGCCGGGCAACACGGCTGCCCACAGGCCCGAGAAGACCTGCACCGCCGTGAGGCAGACGGCTACGCGGCACACCATTTGGGCGCCGCGCGAGGCGGCGATCAGGCGGGTGGACTCATTCGCCAGGCGCAGCGCCAATCCGGCCCCGCGTCGCCCCGCATCGCGCCATTGCTCGAGGAGCGTCCGCCGGGCATTGACCATCGCCGCCCGGCCGGCAGCCAGCAGCAGGTTGAGGCCGTACAGCAACAGCGCAGTCGTCCAGAGGTAGTTGGGCATGTATCGTCCGTCAGTCTCGGCTACTCTTTGGCGGGCGCAAGCCGGCGGATGGCGCGCGCCGGCATGCCCACGGCCAGAGTATGGTCGGGTACATCCCGCGTCACGACGCTGCCCGCGCCGGTGCGTGCACCGCGGCCGATCTTCACCGGAGCGACCAGCATCGTATCGCTGCCGATGAATGCCCCATCCCCGATATCGGTGGGATTCTTCTTCTGCCCGTCGAAGTTGCAGGTAATCGTTCCGGCGCCGATATTGACCTCGGCTCCGATGTGCGCATCGCCGATGTAGCTGAAGTGGCCCATCTTCGTCCCCGGCCCGAGGGTGGAGTCCTTGACCTCGCCGAAGTTGCCCATGTGAACACCGCGCTCGAGCACCGCTCCCTTGCGCAGGTGAGCGAAGGGACCCACGCTCACCTCGTCCGCCAGCTTGGCCCCCTCCACGATGGCTACCTCCACCCGGCATCGGTCACCCAGGATTGCATTGCGCAGCGTCGTGTCGGGGCCGATCTGGCAGCCCCGCCCCACGCGCGTGGTGCCCTCCAGGCGAGTATTCGGCAGCAGCACCGTGTCGGCGCCAATCTCCACCCCGGCCTGGACGTAGGTGGTGGCTGGATCGATCATCGTCACGCCGGCTTCCATCCAGCGCAGATTGACTCGCGCACGCAGCGCGCCCTCGGCCTCGGCCAGGTGCACGCGCGTGTTGACCCCGATCCACTCGCTCGGGTCTTCGATGGCTGTGGCCAGTACACCGCCGGATTGCGCCGCGGCCATTTCCACAAGGTCGGTCAGATAGAGCTCGCCTTTAGGCGAAGGCCGAACATGCGCGAGAGCCCGCCAAAGCCAGGACTCACGCGCGACATAGACCCCGGGGTTGATTTCGAATAGTCCTCGCTGATGGGAGTCCGCGTCGCTCTCTTCCACAACCGCCTGCACGGCGCCCGTCTCATCGCGCACGATACGTCCGAAGCCGCGAGCATTCTGGTCCCGTCCGGTGAGCATGCCCAGCGGTCCGCTATGGGCTTGCATGCCCTCGATCAGCCGGCGCAGCGTGGCGGCCTGGAGCAGCGGCATGTCGCCGTAGGTCACCAGAACGAAGTCGACCGTGCCGCGCAGCAACGGCTCGGCGCGGCGCAGAGCATCGGCCGTTCCTAGGAGTTCCGGCTGCAATACACATTCGGCCTTCTTGCCAACCTCAGCCTGCAGCACCGCTGCACCGTGGCCGATCACCAGGATGGGCAGCGCGCCGGTGGCTTCATGCGCCGCCTCCAGCGCAAAGTGGACGAGCGGACGCCCGCCCAACAGATGCAGCATCTTGGGGCGCTCCGACCTCATGCGGGTGCCCAGGCCCGCGGCGAGCACAACGGCGCGAATCCTCATGGCAAGTCCTTTCCGCGCAGAAGAGTCCGGCTCTCGCTCGACATCGGCCGCGCAGCCCGACGAGGCCCGGCGGTCGACAAGAACATGCGGGGCACATCAGAGGGAGACAGCGTGATGCAATCCTGCCCAGAGGGCAGAGGCTGGGGCGCCAGGATTCGAACCTAGATCCACGGATTCAAAGTCCGGTGTGCTGCCGTTGCACCACGCCCCATCGGGTGGTCTTGCCGCACGTGTCCGCAGCGCGCACCATCTGGCGCGCCCTGCTTCACGCCCTCGGCAAACGATTCATTCCGGCCAGCGCGCGGATTGTAACATGGGGGATTACGGGTTAGCGAGCCGCTCACCTCTCGCGCGCCGTGTGTGATGGAACACCTGCAACACCAGGCAGACCACAATCAGTGCCAGGGTCGCCGCCAATCCACCCTCCGGCCCGAAGGCACCTCCGGTCCACAGCGGCGGACCGCTCACCTGGGCTACTGCGCCGGCCGAGAATTCCGTCAGGCCGCTCACCGGAAGCCCGAACACCGGCCCCAAGAGGTAATTCCAAACGAAGTGGAACGCAGTGGGCAACCACAGGCTGTCGCTGATGCGCATTGCCAGGGCAAAGGCCACCCCGGCCAGTGCGATATTCACCAGCGCGACGAAGTTCAGGCTCGGGTTCAGCAGGTGCGCCAACGAGAAGAGAATCGAAGATCCCACGGCCCCCAGCCACCAGCCCCGCCAGCGAGCGAGCAGGGAGAGCAGGTAGCCGCGAAAGGCGATTTCTTCGGCGAGCGCTGCGGGCCATAAGACGATGGCATTCGTGGCCAGGCCATTGAGGGTCCAGCCGCTGTGGAACTGGGCCCAGCCGGCGATGGCAAACAGCGCCGCCAACAAGCCGATCGCCAGTGCGCCCAGCGCCACGCCCGAGAGTGCACTCGCTATCCAATGCGTGCGAACCATGCGCAGCGTTCGCCAGCCGGCGCGGTCCAAGAAGCGCAAGAAGCCCCAGGTGGCTAGCGCCAGAACGCCCAGCTCCATCCAGGTGGAGAGTGCGAGCAGCCAGGCCGGCAATCGCCCCTCGAGCACCTCGCCCTGCCAGCTGGTCACGCCGATGAGCGAAATCCCGATGACCGCAACGCCCAGCAGGACACCCACCACCAACTGGGAACCGAAGATGACCGCCACGTAATACACGCTGGCGCGGATCAGTGGATGCAGCCGGGGCGAGGGAGAAAGCATGGTACGTTCGATGAGGGGCGGCACGTGGCGCAGTTATTCAACCCGCCAACAGGCGACGTGATGGCGCGGGCTGACTTCCGTCAGCGCCGGTTCCTGTTGGGCGCAATGGGCCATGGCCACCGGGCAGCGCGGATGGAAGCGGCAGCCGGTGGGCGGGTTAAGCGGGCTGGGCACGTCGCCCTTGAGAATGACTCGTTCACGCCGGAGTTTCGGGTCCGGCACCGGTATGGCCGACATCAGGGCCTGGGTATAGGGGTGCAGCGGGTTGCGATACAGCTCCTCACGGCTGGCCACCTCGACCACCTTGCCCAGGTACATCACCGCCACCCGGTCGGAGATGTGCTCGACCACCGAGAGGTTGTGCGCGATGAACAGATAGGTCAGGCCGAACTCCGCTTGCAGATCCTTGAGCAAGTTGATGACTTGCGATTGGATCGAGACGTCCAAAGCCGAGACGGGTTCGTCGCACACGATGAACTTGGGGCGCAGCGCCAGGGCTCGTGCGATTCCGATGCGCTGCCGCTGGCCGCCCGAGAACTCGTGCGGATAGCGCCGGGCATGGTACTCCTCGAGCCCGACCTTGCGCAGCATTTCGAACACGATGTCGTCGCGTTCATCGCGACTGCCCACGTTGTGAATGAGCAGGCCCTCGCCGATGCTCTCTCCCACCGGCATGCGCGGGTCGAGCGAGGAAAACGGGTCCTGGAAGATGATCTGCATATCGCGCCGCAGCACTTTCAGGTCCGCGCCCGAGGCCCCGAAGACGTCGTGGCCCTCGAACAACACACGCCCGCCGGTGGCCGAGACCAGGCGCAGAATCGTCCGTCCAACGGTCGTCTTGCCGCAGCCGGATTCGCCCACCAGGCCGAGTGTCTCACCCGGTTGCACCGAGAACGAGACGTGGTCGACGGCCTGCACCCACCCGCTGACGCGCTGCAGCAGCCCGGCGCGAACCGGGAAGTATTTGACCAGGTCGTGGACTTCAACCAGCGGAGCGGAGACGGCGGCAGGAGTGGCGGGCATAGCAGACCTCAGCTCGCACGCGCGCGGGGCGCGCCGGGGGAGCCGGCCAAGGGTGCGCGATGCTGCGGGCTGTCGTGATACAGCCAGCAGCGCACGGTTTGCTGAGGGGCAACGGGCAGCAGTTCCGGCTCGAGTTGGCTGCATACCTCCAGCTTGTGTTCCAGGCGCGCTTTGCAGCGCGGCGCGAAGCGGCACCCCGGCGGCAAACCCACAAGGTTGGGCACCGTGCCGGGGATCACCTCCAAGCGGTTCTTGACCTCGCCCAACACCGGGATCGAGCCGATCAAACCCTGGGTGTACGGGTGCAGCGGATGCGCGAAGAGGGTCTCCACCTCTGCCTCTTCAACTATCCGGCCGGCGTACATCACCGCCACGCGCTCGGCCATTTCGGCGATGACCCCCAGGTCGTGGGTGATCAAGACGATGGCCGTATCCGTCTTGGAACGCAAGTCGCGCATCAGGTCGAGAATCTGCGCCTGGATGGTGACATCCAGCGCGGTCGTCGGTTCATCGGCGATGAGCAGCTCGGGGGCGCAGGCCAGTGCCATGGCAATCATCACGCGCTGCGCCATCCCGCCCGAGAGCTCATGCGGAAAGGCCTGCGCGCGCTGGTCGGCGTCCGGGATGCCGACCATCTGCAGGAGTTCCACAGCGCGCCGCCCGCCCGCTTCGCGCTTGAGGTTCTTGTGGATCTCGAGGACTTCGGCGATTTGCCCGCCCACGCGGTAGACCGGATTGAGCGCGGACTGGGGTTGCTGAAAGATCATCGAAATGCGGTTGCCGCGCACGTGGACCATCTCCGACTCGGGCAAGCGCAGCAGATCCTGCCCGTCGAAGATGATTTCGCCCTCGACGATACGGCCCGGCTGGCCGATCAGGCGCAGCACCGAGAGCGAGGTGACGCTCTTGCCGCACCCGGATTCACCCACCAGCCCGAGAACTTCCCCGCGCCGCACGCTGAAATCTACCCCATCGACGGCTTTGACCACCCCGTCCTGGGTGTAGAAGTAGGTCTTGAGGCGTCGCACCTCAAGCAGGTTTTCGTTTTCGCTTGGCACAAGGACCTCGTGGGAGGGTTCTCCGCAGAGTCGCGCGGACTATAGCACACGCACTGGGGAGCGTCAAGGTTTTTGAGGCGTCGAGCCTCACGCATCCCCACGCCGCGCCCGGCGCAGCAGGAACCCGGCTGCCAAACCCAGCAGGCCGATCAGCATGACGATCGCTGCCACGACGTAGCCCGAAGCGCGCGGCGGCCCGGCCGCGCTGGGCGGCGCGGGCACGGCGCTCGCGGTGGGCTCGCTCTGCGCCCCAGGGTGCAGGCGCACGTTCGCCGCGCGATTCGCGTCGAGCGGATCGCGCATCGGGTCCAGCCCGCGCTGGCGCACGAGGTAGGCCGTGATGTTCCAGAACTCGTCTTCGGACAGGTTGCCGGGGTCCTGCCAGGGCATTGCCTGGCGGATGTAGTCGTGCAGTTCGAGGGCTGTGTTGAAGCGCAGCAGTGTGTTGGGCCCGAGCAGCGGCGGGGCGTAGCGAGGCAACACGAATCCGTCTGGCGGGTGATTGAGATAGTGGCACTTCGATTGCCAGCAGTTCTGATCCGCGGGTGCCCATTGCGCAAGCCATTCGCTCGTCAGACCCTGGCCGCGGTCGCCATGGCAGGCCGAGCACACCAGGATGTAGGCCCGCTCGCCGTAATCGGCCGAGGTCGCGTTCGGGCCGAGGTCCGGAATGATGAGCGGCGGCCGCATGGAGGTTGGAAGGGGCGTCGGCGCGGGCACGGCGGAGGGTGTAGCCTGT
>DATEAT010000153.1:0-2833 GCA_035288225.1 Anaerolineales bacterium
GACCATCTCGGCCCTCATCTCGCACCTGGCCGCGCAGGGGGACGCGCTCATCGACTTGCGCGTCGAGCGTCCATCGCTCGAGGACCGCTTCCTGGAGATCACGACGAAAGGGGCTGCTCGATGAACGCCTTCGCCCAGCACTTCGCCTTCGAATTCCGCACCGGCATCCGCAACCGGACGCTGCTGCTCATGAACTATCTGTTCCCGCTGGGTTTCTACGCGCTGATGGGTGTTCTCTTCGCCCAACTCAATCCGGGTTTCATCCTGGTGATGGTCCCGGCCATGTCGGTCTTCGCGGTGCTCAGCGGCGCGCTGCTCGGCCTGCCCGATCCGCACGTCACCGCGCGCGAGGCGGGCATCTTCCGCAGCTACCGCATCAACGGCGTGCCCACGCTCTCGATCCTGGTCATCCCGGTCCTGACCACGATGCTGCACGCGCTGCTGGTCACGGTCATCATCGCCATCACCGCACCGCTGTTCTTCGGTGCCGTGGCACCGGTCAACTGGGTGGCGTTCTTCTTGGTCTACCTGGTCATGGCGCTGGCCTTCGCCGGCATCGGTATCCTGATCGGCGTGATCTCCTCGAGCAGCCGCATCACTGTGTTGTGGTCGCAACTGCTCTTCCTGCCGTCGATGTTGCTGGGCGGGCTGATGCTCCCCACCAGCGCGCTGCCGGCTTCGCTGGCCAAGGTCGCGCTGATCCTGCCGACGACGTATGCGATGAGCGCGTTCGACGGCCTGGCCATGCACGGTGCGCCGAGCATCGACCCGTGGTTGTCGCTCGGCGTGCTCGCGGCGGGCGGGCTGCTGGCCTTCGCCATGAGCGTCTTTCTATTCAAATGGGATAGCAAGAACGTGACGCGCGGCCGCCACCCGGCGCTGGCCCTCCTGGCCTGGGCGCCGTACCTGGTCGGGTTGTTGCTCTCGCTGTAGCGGTGGTCTGAGATCTCCCCTACCATATTGAGGACGGAAGAGGGTGGCCATGGCGGCCACCCTCTCGTTTTCCATTCGCGCATCCTGCAAGCGACAGTTGACCAGCGCGCGCAACCGGTATTCCGACGCGCGCGATCTTCAGGTTGGGTTCACCCTCACCGCGTGGTTCTCACGCGTTTCGCCATGGCGGTACACGAGGACCTGCTCCGCCTCGCGCACCTCGTACGTTCCGTCCGAGACCTCGACCTTCGCGCCATGTGGGTAGTGCAGCCGCGGCAGGAAGATCTCGGTGGGTGCGGTGGCGCGCGGGTCGTGGCGGAATTCGAGCACGAACTCGCGCGTGCGCATGTCGAAGTACATGCGCAGCGGCTCGCCGGCCACCGTCTGACACCTCAGCTCACAGTGCCCTCGGCCTTGCGTGGGCGCGCGCGTTCGGCCACCTTGTGCGCCGGACTGCTCTGCTCTTCGACCGGGTCTTCGATGGCCTGGATGATCCCGCGCGCGATGAAGAGCCGATTCCTACCTTTGCCCGTGACCTCCACAATCACGCCATCCTGCTCCAGGCGCTTGATGTAACGGCTGGCCACCGGGAATTGCACCTCCAGCAATTTGCAGAGTTGCGAAACCGAGAGCACCGGACGGGCGAACAAATGGTCGATGACCTGTAGCATTCGCGCCGGACCTGCCGATTGGTACCTCGAGCGATACTCTCGGTGCAGCGCCTGCAGGCGGTCAATTCTCAGCATGGCGTCGCGCGACTGGCTCTCAACCGCTGCAAGGAAGAAGACCAACCACGCGTGCCAATCCCCTCCTTGGCTGACGCCCAGCAGCAGGTCGTAGTAGCGGTCACGGTTGGCTTCAAAGAAAGCGCTGAGATAGAGCAGCGGTTGCGGGAGCATGCCCCACTCGCACAACAGCAAGGCGACCAGGAGCCTGCCCACCCTGCCATTCCCGTCGAGGAATGGATGGATGGCTTCGAACTGGTAGTGAACGAGCGCCAGGCGGATGAGCGCGGGCTGATCCCTCGCCGAGTGAAGGTAGTCCTCAAGCGCAGCCAGGGCGTCCTTCAGCTTCTCGGGCGGGGGCGGTACGTACGTCGCCTTTTCCAGCGTGCAGCCGGGCGGGCCGATCCAGTTCTGGGTGCGCCGGAACTCCCCGGGCGTGCCACGTTCCCCCCGCACTCCCTGCATCAGGTCTGCATGCAGCTCGCGAATCAGCCGCAGGCTTACAGGCAAGGATGCGAGGCGAATGAGGCCTCGCTCCATCGCGCGGACGTAATTGTGGGCTTCCTTCACGTCGGCCGGTCGCTCGAGGAAGGAAAGTTGTTCCGCCTCGTAAGCGTAGATGTCGGAAACCGAGGCTTGCGTGCCCTCGATGGCTGATGAGAGCACTGCCTCCTTGCGCACGAAGGGAACGATGAGCAAGTTCGGGTTGGCCATCGTTCGCCCCACGCCCGCCAGCTCTCCGAGGAGCCTGTCGGCGCGCGAGAGCGAAGCCGCCAGGCTATCTGTCCACTTTATTGGAGGCGGCAGAGGGTTGGGCACAAATGCCCAGTAGCCGGAGGGGGCGCGCAGGATGCGCCCGGCTGGGCTTGAGCGAAAGCGGCGTGGATCCATCGAGGGCGTCCCCCATGCGTAACTAACAGCTATGTTCTGACGGAATCTTATATTATCACTTATGGCACGGAATGTAAATATGGCGAGTCTGGCAATTCGACGGGCGAATCCCAGCCCAATCCTCCATCAGCCCGGCGCCCCGCAGCAGCCGCGCAGGAACGAGTATTCGCGTACACCGCCCGCAGCGGTCACCCCCACGGCCCCCCTTAAATTGAAGCCCCGCACGCGCAGTCAACCCCTATGCCGGCCTCACCCACACCACGTGCCTCTCCCGCTCCTCGCCA
>DATEAT010000154.1:0-4670 GCA_035288225.1 Anaerolineales bacterium
CTACGTGATCTCAAATGACGTGCTCGGTCACGCGCGGGCGTGGCTGGCCGCCGCGCAAGAGTCAGGCGAGCTGCGTCTGATTGGGGAGGGCCATTTTCAGCTGGGCTTCTGCTTGCTGGTGCACGACGACTTCGACGAGGCAGAAGAACAACTGCGCGCCGCCGAGGCTATCATGCGGCGCATGGGCGATGAACTTTACCTGGCCTTCGTGCTCACTTACTGGAGTATCTTGTACCGGCGGCGTGGACAGCCCGACGCGGCCCGACCGTATATCCTGCAAGCGCACGCCGCAACGAAGGCGAAAAAAATCATCCCACACCTGGCGGTGGCCGAAGGCAACCTGGCGTGGCTCTGCCTGCGCGAACAGAAGATGGAGGTAGCCCACCAGCATGGGCTGGCCGCGATTGAGCTATGGTCGCAGTCGTCCTTCGTTTATCCGTTTCAATGGACGGCGTACTTGCCGCTCATCGCCGTGGCGCTGCGCAACGCTGAGGTCGCCGAGGGAGTTCAATATGCGCGCGCGCTGCTTGAGCCGACGCAGCAACGCCTCCCTGATCCACTGGATGCGCCGCTGACACAGGCAGTCCAGTTCTTCGAGCAAGGTCAAACGGACTCGGCGCGGGTAAGTCTGCAACAGGCCATTGCCGCGGCAGAGCAAATGCGCTACCTTTAGCGACTGGATACGACGACTGACTCGCTGATGGCTCTGATTAGCCACCTCGCCGCCCTCGAAGCCTCCGGCCTCATTCGCCTTGCCGCCGTCGAGCCGGAACTCGAATATCTCTTCCGGCACGCGCTGGTGCAGGAGGCGGCTTATGAGACGCTGCTGAAAGCCGAGCGCAAGCGGCTTCACGGGGCTGTAGGCGAGGCGCTGGAACGCGCCTACCCGGACCGGCTCGCCTCGCGGGAGTTCGCGCCCATCCTCGCCGTACACTTCGCCGAGGCCGGAGACGAGGCGCGCGCGCTCCATTATTTCACGCTCGCCGGGGACGCCGCTTTGCGCCTCTACGCTAATGCCGAGGCATCGCTGCACTACTCCCGCGCGCTGGAAATCGCCAAACGCACGGCGCGCGTAGACGGCGCAAAGTTCATCCATCTCTACGCCAGCTATGGGCAGGCGCTGGAATTGACCGTCCGCCACGCCGAAGCGCTGGCCGCTTATGCCGAGATGGAAACGCTGGCGCAGACCCGCCACGACAAGGCGATGGAATTCGCCGCCGTGATGGCGCGCGCCAAGATTCACTCCACGCCCCACCAGTGGCACGACCCGGCGCGAGCCAAGACGCTGCTGGAACGCGCCCTTACCTTAGCGCACGATCTGGGCGACCGCGCCGCCGAGAGCAAAATCCTGTGGAACCTGATGCTGCTGCAGGTCTTCGGCGGCGGCGACCCGCGCCAGACGGTGGTTTACGGGGAGCAATCGCTGGCCATCGCGCGGGAACTCAACCTGCGCGAGCAAATGGCGTTCACCCTCAACGACATCGCTTATGCCTACGCCCTGACCCGCCAAGCCAAGGAAAGTCTGGCCGCGCTCGAAGAGGCGCGCGGCCTGTGGCGCGAACTGGGCAACCTGCCCATGCTCTCGGATAACCTCGCCAACACCTCCATCCGCCAGTTCTTCGCGGGGGAGTACGATCAGGCGCTGGCCTCCGCGGCCGAGTCTTTCCGCATCAGCCAGTCCATCGGCAACCGCTGGGGGCAGGCCAGCAGCCAGTTGGCGGTGGGGCAAATTCACTTTGACCGCGGGCATCCCGCCGAGGCCATCGCCAGCATGGAAGCCGCGATCCAACTGGGCGAGCCGATCGGGCATTCGTTTGCGCTCCTGCTGCGCGCCGACCTGGGATG
This sequence comes from Anaerolineales bacterium, assembly GCA_035288225.1. Classification (GTDB taxonomy): domain Bacteria; phylum Chloroflexota; class Anaerolineae; order Anaerolineales; family RBG-16-64-43; genus RBG-16-64-43. The sequence goes on from DATEAT010000154.1 coordinate 1,846, forward strand.
GGTGTACGCGAGCCTCGGCGCGCTGGAGCGTGGGCTGGAGACGGCCCAGCAAGCGTATATCCGAAGCGCCGCCGAACCGCTGCCCGCCGCGCGGGTGGGGCCAATCGCCGTCTTGGTCCGCCTGCATGTGCTCACCGGGAACTACGCCGCGGCGCAGGCCATGCTCCAGGAGGGCCGCGCCATCTACGACCCGGCCAGCCTGCTCTTGTTCGGCCATTACTTACTGGCGCTGGCCGAAGGCGAACTGGCGCTGGCCCAGCAGGATTACGAGCGGGCGCGGGTGGCCACCGAGCGCCTCCTCGCCGAGTTGGCTCGAATGCAGACGCGCCCTTTCGTCGTGGATGCGTTAGACATCAGGGGCCAGGCTCTGCTGGCCCAGGGCCGCACCGGCCAGGCCAGAGAAGTGTGGCAAGAAGCGCGGGGCGTTGCCGAGGCGCTTGGGGCGCGGCGCAGCTTGTGGCCTATCTTGATTGCCCTGAGCGAGATCGAAGCCCGCGAGGGGAGCCGACCGCAGGCTGAGATTTTGCGCGCCGAAGCCCGCGCCCTCATGGCCTACATTGCCGACCACTGCGCGCCCGACCTGCGCGCCTCGTTCCTCAACCAGCCGCGCATCCGCGCGGCGTTAGAGATGACCGGGAAGTGATGCCAGACCCGATTGTTATTTTGCATCTCAATCCACTCCTTCCGCTACCCTGTTTAGGAGAGCACCCATGTCAACCGAAGAAAACGAAGCTATCGTCCGCCGGTATCGTGAAATCCACAACAAGAACCAACTCGATCAACTTGGCGAAGTCCTCGCCGCCGACTTTGTGGGTCACGCGCTGCTGCCCGGCGCGCCATCCGGGCTTGAAGGCGCAAAGATGGTTCACCTGGGAGGTCTGGCCGCGTTTCCTGATGCGCAAGTGACCACCGAGGATTTGATCGCCGAAGGAGATAAGGTGGTGGAACGCTGGACCCAAACCATGACGCACACAGGCGTCTCGATGTTCGGTGCTCCAACCGGAAGCGGCAAGAAGGTCAAAATAACCGGGATCAGCATCTACCGTATTGCCAGCGGCAAGATCGTCGAGCACTGGTCCCAAATGGATGTCGTGAGCATACTCCAACAGCTTGGGGTCATGCCCGCGCCGGGAGGCAGCTAACCGTGTCCACTGAAGAAAACAAAGCCATCGTCCGCCGGTATCAGGAGGCGTATAACACCAACAACCTGGACGTGCTGGATGAGGTCGTCGCCGCCGACATCGCAACGCCGATGATGCTCCCCGGCTTTCCGTCCGGCCTGGAAGGACTAAAGCAACTCCATCGCCTGACCGTAGACGCCTGGCCGGACATGCGCGTGGAGATCGAAGACCTGATCGCCGAGGGCGACCGCGTGGCGGCCCGCGTCACTGTGAGCGCCACGCCGCAGAAAGAGGCTTTCGGCGTCCCGCCCACCGGCAAGTCGTTCAAAGTCGGCGGCATGTACATCGTCCGCATCGCGGACGGCAAGATCGTCGAACACTGGAGCCTGGAGGACGCCATCGGCATCATGCAACAACTTGGCCTGATGCCCGCACCTGGGGGCTAACCGCAGGCCGTGGCTCCGACGGGGCGAGCCGCCTGCCCTGCCGCCTTTGCCATGCGAAGCGGCCATCCGCCATCTATCCCACGGAGAATTGCCATGACCCAGGTCGTCAACACCTTTACCACCTTCATCAACGTCAGGCCCGAAGACGTGTTTGCCTATGTCTCCGATCTCACGCGGCATGGCGAATGGAGCGGCGCGCCCCTCACCGTCGAGGCAGTCTCCAACGGGCCAATCGCCGTGGGCAGTCAATACCGCTCGCGCGGTGACCTGCCCGGACAGAAAGGCCGCCCCAATGAACTGCGTGTGACGCAATATCAGGCGCCGACGCGCTTTTCCTTTGTCGCCCAGGACCCCAGCTTCGGCGGAGTCACGCACGACTTCACTTTCCAGCCCCAAAACAACGGCACGCTCATGGAGCGCACTGTCACGGCGCAAGTGAACCCTCTCGTCGCGTTCGCATTCAGGAACTTCATCTTTCCCATGATTGGCAAACCCCAAATGGACAAGGCCCTCGCCGCGCTCAAGGCCAAGATGGAAAGCAAGTAATGCCCCTCACCGAACCCTCCAACCTCGAGCTCAAGACCATCCGCGCCCTCACGGATTTTGCACATAAGCGCGTCGTGGAGATCGGCGCGGGCGACGGGCGGTTGACCTGGCCCTTCGTGGCCGAGGCCGCCCGCTGGGTCGCGCTCGACCCCGACCCATGCGAGGTGGACGAGGCGGCGAAAGCGGTGCGCCTGCCCCCCTTCCCCGATGCGCTCCTGCTCGTGGGCGACGGGCGCAGCCTGAGCCTCCCCTCTGATTATTTCGACATCGCGTTCTTCAGCTGGTCATTGTGTTGAATCCCCAGGGCGGAAATGGCCTCGGCGGTCGCCGAGGCGCACCGGGTGCTCAGGCGGGGCGGCCTCCTGCTCGACATTCACCCCACCGACGAGCTAACCTCGCTCGAAGTGTGGCACGCACGGTACAAAGCGGAAGGCAGCTTCGTCGAGGCCGCCGAAAACCTCGAAGCCATTCAACGCGTCCCGGTCGGGTATCTCGATCACGACGTTGAGATGCTGCAAGACTTCACCGCTGCCACCGACGTGCTGGCCGAGGCGCTGGAAGACGAGCGCCGCTTCCTCCTCGAACGCTCGACCGTGTTCGACTACCGCTACTTCTTCGACTCGCTCGACGAGCTGACCGACTACCTCGAAGAGAATCTGGAATACGCCCGCGCGAGCGACGACCTGCTCGAACGCGCCGTCGTCGTGATGCG
>DATEAT010000155.1:0-26140 GCA_035288225.1 Anaerolineales bacterium
GCGGGCCCAAATCTCCAAACTGCACCAACGATTGCAGACGACCTTCATTTACGTGACACACGACCAGATGGAGGCCATGACCATGGCCACGCGCATCGCCGTGATGCGTGACGGACTGCTGCACCAGTTGGATACGCCGCAAGCGCTATATGACAACCCGACCAACGTATTCGTGGCCGGGTTTATTGGCTCGCCGGCGATGAACTTCTTCGATGCGAAGCTCCAGCGCAGCGAAGGCAAGCTCATCATCGACTGCGGCGCGTTTCATGTGCAGATTCCCGACGGGCGGGCATCCAAGTATCAGTCCTATGCAGGGCGCGAAGTAGTCTTCGGCATTCGCCCGGAGAATATTCACGACCCGAACTTCTTGCCGCCGGGGATTGTTGAAACCCGCGTCGAATCCTCGGTGGATGTCACCGAGCTCATGGGAAACGAGGTCTTCCTGCATCTTCTCGCAGGTGATCGGCCCTTCATTGCGCGGGTGGATCCGCGCACCAAAGCGCACATTGGCGATCGGATGCCGCTCAGTTTCGACATGAACCACATACACGTTTTCGATAAAGAGTCGCAGCTTGCTATTAGCTGATTCCTGAGAGTCGCGGAGAGTCTTTGGGGCCCTTTCTGACCCCATTCGGCAAGACGCCAACGTCTACTGTGCCTCGCCGACATTGCCATGAGATCCCGTTACATGGGATTGCTCGACCATGATCTGATTGTGGCAGACAACAAGCACGGCCTGGACACATGGCTCCAGGCCGTCTTGGTCCTCGCGGTACTTGACATGTCACTTACGATGAGATGGGATTAGCGAGTTGGCTTGGCCGAACACTACTCTACAACTCCTCCAAGTGGCCCTCCAGCAATGGTGTGTGCCGCAGACAGCAGTCGACCAGAAGACAAGACGGGAGTGTGGAGGATTAGGCGGGCACGCACATGCCGTGCGAACCGATCAGACCGGAGACGCTTTATTCGTCGACTCACCGACGGCCTTATCGCAGGGAATCAGGGAAAGCCAAGTCATCCAGGTGATCTGAGAGGTGTCCTCTTCCCAAGCAAGCATTCGCGGGTTCGCCCGCCCCCTGGCCTGCCGCTTCAGCCTGTCCTGACGCACTTGGTCAGGGGGCAGGCAGGCCGCAGGCCAGGGAATCCCGTCACCCGCTCTTACAGCTAGGAACAAGACCACCCGGCCTCCGACTAGCAGGCCAACATCGAAAGTGAGTACTTGCTTCGGAGGGTCAACGCAACCGCTTTGACCCATTCGCGCGCCCCCTCCGGCTAAACTGACCGCTCCATGTCTCAGCGCGTTCCCGCCTCTCATCAACACTGAGAGTAGTCCGGCTCGTGCCCAGCCCGCATGCACAACCGCTGCCTCCATCTTCGGGAGTCGAGAGAGCACTGTCGTTTTCGGAACCTGGAGGTCCGAGGTTCCCCGACCCGGACAGCAGGACGGGCGAATCCTGGCCCCGCTACCTAAATGAAGAACCGAGGTTCTGTGAGCCTCGGTTCTTCTCGTTTGGCCTCTTGTGGCGCTGAGCTCAAGTTCGACTCCCGGGAGCGTCATTGCCCCCTGATCACAGCCCGCCAGGATCGTGCCCGTCGTCCTCCGTCCGATTCTGCAACTTCGAATGGCTTGGACGGAGGTATTCGGCGACCACCCTCGCCCAGCCAGACTTCTGCGTTCTGCCCGGCGTAGAGCCCTTCCGAATCCGGTTCTGCGTATTGACATTCCTCAAAAGCATGCTATTGTAGACTTTGTAAGTCTAATGAACTAACAAGGGGGTCCCCTTGGCTTCAGGTCAACTCCCCACCCAGAAGGCCACGCGTCAGCAGACCAAACACCACAACCGAAGTCTGGTCCTCAAAACCATTTTCGAGCATGCCAGCACCAGCCGGGCCGCCATCGCGCGAGGCACCAGCCTGACGCGAACAACGGTCTCCGAGATCGTCGCGGACCTGATGGCTCAAGGGCTGGTCGAGGAAACCGGGTTGGGGGCCTCGATTGGTGGCAAGTCGCCCATCTTGCTCAGCCTTGTTCCCGATTCCCGCCGCCTCATTGGCGTCGACCTCGGACAGAGCCTATTCAGCGGGGCGGTCCTCAACTTGCGCGGCGAGGTCAAGCAGGCTGTCACCCTGCCAGCTCGCGGCCGCAACGGCGACGAGGCATTAGCCCAGGTTTACGAGATCATCGACCGCCTTCTTCGCATCGACCAGCAGCGACCGGTCGGGATCGGCGTCGGCACACCGGGCCTGGTCAACACCCGCGATGGGGTCGTCGTTAACGCCGTGAACTTGGACTGGCAGGACCTGCCTCTGGCGCATCTGCTCCGCTCGCGCTATGAGCTGCCGGTCTATGTCCTAAACGACAGCCAGGCAGCGGCCATGGGAGAGTTCACCTACGGCCAGGGTAACAACACCAGCGAAAACCTGGTGGTGGTCAGCGTCCGGCACGGCATCGGGGCCGGCATCATCATCGGCGGCCAACTTTTCCAGGGGGACGGCGGCGGGGCGGGTGAGATCGGCCACGTCGTGGTCGTCCCTGAGGGCGGCCTCGTCTGCCACTGCGGCAACCGCGGCTGCCTGGAGACCGTTGCCAGCTCTCAAGCGGTCGTCAACCGCGTGCAGGCGATGCGAGCGCACTCGACCGCTCCGCTCCTGGCGGGGGCCCAAGGCGAGGTCGCGCTGGACCTCGTCGAACGCGCCTTTTCCGCTGGCGACGCGGAAGTTCGACAGGTCGTGCTGGAGGCCGGCAATTACCTCGGCCTGGCTATCTCCAGCATGGTTGGCACCCTCAACATCCGCAAGATCGTGCTGTCAGGCGACATGACCCGTTTCGGGGCAGCCTGGTTGGACGCCATCCGACAGACGCTGGCCAGAAGTTCCCTTTCTCGTCTTGCCCAGGATACGCAGGTCGAGATCGGCCAAGTGTCCGGGAACCGGGTGATCTTGGGCGCTTCGGCGCTATTGTTGGGCGACTACTCGTTGCTCTTGGGTCCGTGAGTGGGCACAGTGAAACGTCCTCGCTTGCCGGTACTTCTGAAGTCAAGTTGGTTGGGATGCGAGACAACCTAGAGCGCGTCAGTCCCAAGATCAGGCCGCCGCTTGATGACGGTTTCTTTCCCGCCGCCCTAGCGAACCGTGCCTATCGGACCGAGGTCGGTGAGGATGGCACCCCGGTGGTGATCGGACTCGAGCGCGAAGCCGGCCAACTGTCGCGATTCGAGACGTGCATCTTCCCAGAGAATCACCCGCGCGCCGCCGACAACCTGCCCTACATCGAGCGGCTGGTTAAGTTCCTCCTATGGCAACGTGGAGGTCACACCCTGCATGTGGGTGGGCCACGCGCGATCGGTGAGGCCCTGCAACGGCTTTACTCCCCACAGGGTGAGCGCCGGTTCGATTCTCACTTCATGGGCGAGCAGGTTTATGAACGCACCTTCCGGGTTGTGGCCTGCGATGCGGCTGAGGTGCCCGCAGGCTGCGAGTCCGTGAGGCCGCTCGGGCGTCACCTGGACGGCTGTCGCATTGGCTTCGACTTGGGTGCCTCCGACCGCAAGGTGAGCGCGTTGATCGACGGACGCGTCGTGTACAGCGAGGAGGTTGTGTGGGAGCCGCGCCAGCAATCAGATCCCGGGTACCACTACCGTGAGATCCTGGCCGGGTTGCGCAGCGCCGCCTCGAAGTTGCCCCGAGTGGATGCGATCGGCGGGAGCGCTGCCGGAATCTATATCGACAACCGGCCGATGGTAGCGTCGCTTTTCCGAGGCGTCCCGCCCGAGCGATTCGGCGAGGTCCGCTCCCTCTTCCAGCGCCTGCGGGAGGCAATGGGCGTCCCGCTTGAAGTGATCAATGATGGCGACGTCACTGCACTAGCCGGTTCGATGTCGCTCAACGAGAACGGCGTCCTGGGGATCGCCATGGGCTCGAGCGAGGCGGCCGGCTACGTGGATCGTGACGGACACTTGAAAGGCTGGCTCAATGAGTTGGCGTTTGCGCCGCTGGACTACAACCCTCAGGCTCCCACGGACGAGTGGTCCGGCGATGCCGGGTGCGGAGCCCAGTATCTCTCGCAACAATGCGTCTTCCGGCTGGCGACCCGCGCGGGCCTGCAGCTACCCGGCGGCGTCACCGACGCGGAGAAATTGGCGTCGGTTCAGGAGCGGCTGGAGGCCGGGCACGACGGAGCACGCCGGATCTGGGAGACCATGGGCATCTATCTGGGTTACGCCCTGGCCCACTATGCCGACTTCTATCCAATCGATCACGTGTTGATCCTCGGACGCTGCACGTCGGGTGGCGGTGGGAAGTTGATCCGCGATGGCGCCCGCGCGGTGTTGTTGACGGAATTCCCCGAGCTGGCCAGACGGACGCGCATTCGGCTGCCGGACGAGCGTAGCCGGCGAGTCGGACAGGCGATCGCCGCGGCCAGCTTGCCGGCGACCGCCCCGCCGATATAGGAGGCTGCATGCGTTTTCATCTTCCCACGGCGGAGACCTTCGTCCCCGATGGCCTGCCCCTCGAGGCGGCACTGGCGCGCACGACTCACCTGGCCGTCAGCGCCCACCAGGACGATCTCGAGATCATGGCGGCTGGGGCGATACTCGAGTGCTTTCAACGGCCGGATCGCTGGTTCACCGGCATCGTCGTCACCGACGGCCGCGGCTCCCCGCGAGATGGCCCGTACCAGGACTACTCAGATGAGGCCATGCGGGGCGTCCGCTTCAAGGAGCAGTGGAAGGCGGCCTTTGTCGGCGAGTACGCCGCGCAGGTGATCCTGGATTATCCAAGCGCGGTTGTCAAGGACGGCCAGCGTCGTGAACCTGTCGACGATCTCGCCGGTTTGGTGAAAGCCGCCCGGCCTGGATGGGTGCTCACGCACAACCCGGCCGACAAGCACGACACCCATGTGGCTGTCGCGTTGCGTGTGATCGCCGCGCTACGCAGCTTGCCTGAGACCGAGCGCCCCGAGAAGCTTTTTGGCTGCGAGGTGTGGCGCGACCTGGATTGGATGATCGAGGCCGACAAGGCCGCGTTCGACCTGACCGCCCACGAGAACCTGCAAGCGGCGCTGCTGGGCGTGCACGACTCGCAGATCAGCGGCGGCAAGCGTTACGACTTGGCCACGATGGGCCGTCGACGGGCCAACGCCACCTACTTCGAATCCCACGGCGTCGACACCGCCAAGGGGCTGGCTTACGCCATGGACCTAACCCCGCTGATCCGGGATACGACCCTGGACATTGCTGCCTTCGTCCTGGCACACATCGACCGGTTTGCCGAAGACGTCCGCGGGCGCATGGCCCGCCTCGGCTAGCGCGACCGCAAAGGGAAGACATCGTGCCTAATCATCAACAGCTCCAAGAGCGATGAAAGAAAGGAGGGGCCCAAAGCATACCCTGGTCCCGGCCAAGCGCCGATAGCGATGGCCGGCGTTGAGCCGCCAGATCCACCGAACCACCCTAGCGCAGGAGCAAGAAGGAGAGACACGAGATGCGTACCAAAGTGCTGTCCCTGTTCGTATTGGCGAGCATCGTCCTCGCCGCGTGCGCCGGGGCCGCAACTCCGGCACCAGCGACCGAGGCCTCCGTGCCGCCGACCCCGGTCACGATCATCAGGGAGGTCGTCGTCACGCCCACCCCGGGCCCGAACCCGGAGGCGGTCATCCAGGGCGTTGAGCCGAACGCGGAGATCACGTTCTGGACCTTCTGGCTGAGCCCCACCTTCGACGATTTCATCAACGGCACGATCGCGCGCTTCCAGCAGGCCTATCCCGGGGTCACGGTCAAGTGGGAAGATCATCAGGGAACCTTCCTGGATGATTACCGCAACTCCGTGGCTGCCGGCACGCAGCCCGACGTGGCCAACCTGTCGAACGGCGAAGGCTGGGTGAGCGAGTTCGCCACCAAGGGCGTGCTGCTCAATCTGGATGACGCCGTCCCGCAGAGCGTGAAGGATGTATACTTCCCCGGGCTGTGGAGAGTCTCGCTGGTCGACGGCAAGAACTACCAGTTCCCCTGGTACGCGGCCGTCGCCGTCGAACTCATCAACACCCAGCTCTACACGCAGGCCGGGCTGAAGGTCGAGGAGTTCCCGAAGACCGTCGCCGGTCTGCCGGCTTTGTGCAAGACGATCAAGGCCATGACCGGCACGTTGTGCGACATCCGTCTGACCGTCAATGACCTCCCGTCGCAGATGATCTATGAGGGCGGGGTCAAGTTCATCAGCGACGACGGCAAGAAGTTCACGTTCGACTCGCCGGAAGCCGTCACGTGGCTGCAGATGTACGTCGACATGGTCAAGGCGGGCGTCGTCGACCGGACGGCGCTGATGACCGATCAGGACCGGGTGGCGCTCGATCTGTTCACCACGGGCAAAGCTGCCTTCTTCCAGACAGGGCCGCAGCTGATCCGCGAGGTGCGCACCAACAACCCCGGGTTGTACGGCTACCTGGCGGTCGTGCCGGCCCCGCTCGGAGCCTCCGGCGCCATGCCGCCGACGGCTATGGCGATCTCGGTGAAGAAGGACACCCCGTTCCCGAACGCCTCCATCGCCCTGGCGCAGTTCTTCACCAACCCACGCAGTATGCTCGAGTTCTCCAAGGTCGTTTCGATCTATCCGTCGACGCCGGCTTCCTACGACGATCCATTCTTCTCGGCCAAGCCGGTCGCCATCGAGGATAGCGCGAAGCCGATCGCCAAGGACATCATCTCCAGACAGACCGACCTGAAGCCCACGATCCCCAGCTTCAAGGACGTCAACGAGATTCTGCTCCAGGCGATCCAACAGGCGCTATTCAACAACGTTCCAGCGCAACAGGCGCTGACCGACGCGGTGACCAAGGCAAACGCCTTGATCAAGTAAGCCGCCGCCATCTACCGCCAGCCCTCTCCAGCAACAGGAGAGGGCTGGCGAGGGCGGGGAACGCCGTGACCAAGAGATTCTCGCTGACGCCTTACCTGTTTCTGGGTCCCGCCCTGCTGGGCGTCGCCGTGTTTGTTTTGTATCCCATCGCCGCCGTCATCTACTACAGTTTCACCGATTACAGCATCATCACCCCGCCGGTCTGGATCGGGTTGAAGAACTTCCAAACCTTGGTCCATGACGCGATCTTCTGGCAGGCCCTCTGGCATTCCTTGGTCTATCTACTCGTCACCCCGATCCTGATCTTCCTGTGCATCCTGCTGGCGATCGTCGTCGACCGGCGACTTCCCGGCATCTACGCCTTTCGGGCGCTTTACTACATCCCCGTCATCAGCGGCAGCATCGCCGTGGGCATCGCCTGGCGGCTGATGCTCGACACGAATGGCCTCCTCAACGGCATCCTGCTGTCGCTGGAGTTGATTCGGGAGCCGATCCAGTGGCTGGCTGAGCCAGCTTACACGCTGCCGATTGCCATGCTCCTGACGATCTGGTTGGGCCTCGGCTACTACATGATGATCTTCCTGGCCGGGCTGCAGAACATCCCGGAGGAACTGTACGACGCAGCGGTGATAGACGGCTGCAATGGCTGGCAGAAGCACTGGTACGTTTCCCTACCAGGATTGCGCCCTCAGGTCACCTTTGTTGCCGTGATCTCGAGCCTGGCCGCCCTACAAGTCTTCAACGAGATCTACATCCTCACCGGCGGACTCGGCGGCATTCTCAACAGCGGCGTGACAATCGTGTTCTACCTGTGGCGGCAGGCGTTCCGGCTGCAGCACGCCGGGTACGCCTCGGCGGTAGCCCTGGTATTACTGGTCATCACCCTGGCGTTCTCGATCGTGAACATACGGCTGCTCGAACGCGGGGCGGAGGCCGGCACGTGAGGCGGGCCCACCCGGCGGCGCCGCGCCGCGCCCTCGAGACCGTGGCCTGGTACATCATCCTGTGCCTGGTCGCCGCCGTGACCGTTTTCCCTTTCGTCTGGGTTGTCTTCACCTCGTTCAAAGGCCCCAACGACGCGGTCTTCTCCGTGCCGCCGCAGCTCATCCCACGCAACCCCACCCTCGCCAACTACGTCCGCGTCTGGGACCAGTTGCCGATCGGCCGCTTCTTCGCGAACAGCATCCTGGTGGCCGGGGGCACGGTCGTCTTGAACCTGGTATTCACGTCGCTGGCGGCCTACCCGCTGGCCAAGATGCGATTCCCTGGGCGAGAGGTGATCTTCTACCTGCTCCTGGCGACCTTCATCGTGCCGCCGCAGCTGACCTCTATCCCCGGGTTCGTCCTGGCTGTCAACGTGTTCCATTACTACGACAACATCTTGGCGTTGATCTTCCCTAGCCTGGCGAGCGTGTTCAACATCTTCCTCCTGCGCCAGGCTTTCCGGACCGTCCCCGACGACCTGCTCGATGCCGGGCGGATAGACGGCGCCAGCGAACTGCGCATCTGGTGGGACATCCTCTTGCCATCGGTTCGACCGGCCCTGGCGACGGTCGCCATCATCACTTTCGTCAATCAGTGGAACGATTTCTACTGGCCGTCGCTGATGCTGCACACCCGCGGGCGCATGACGCTTCAGGTCGGCCTCGTGGCGCTGCAGGGGATGTTTGCCTCCGACACCCGCGGAATCGCCGCCGGCGTAGTCATGACCGTAGTGCCAATCCTGGTCCTGTTCGTGGTGTTGCAGCGCCAGTTCGTGCGCGGGTTGACCGGCGCAGTCAAGGGATAGCCGGAGATCACCCGGGTTGGATGCGGATGGGCCGACCCCGCGCCGGGTGCAATACTTGCTTTCGAAAGGGGTAAGGACTCGGGCCGGGATGCCGGGTCTTGCGGAATGAGAGGCCCCCAGCGCGCACGATTCATGCCTCCGATCTATGGCTCCGTCTCCGCATGGGGGGGGTGGCCGCTCATGATCCTGTCCTCAACCGGAGCGCGCGCTGGCCGATTGTCCGATATGGTGAGACCCGAGGCGGGAGCTAGACCGAATGGGTGAGACCCTGACCACCGAAGGCAAGCTCGGCCAACGCATGCTGGTGGCGTTCGCTGCCAAGGACCATCTCCCAGAAGACGTCCTCAACGGGTTGCGCGCCTACCGACCGGCCGGAGTCACGCTGTTCCGACACCTCAATGTGGACCATCCCGCCCAGGTGCGGCAGCTGACGGCGGCATTGCAGGCCGCCGCTCGCCAGGCTGGATTGCCCCCGCTGCTCATCGCGGCTGATCAGGAAGGTGGGCAGTTGATGGCGATCGGTGAGGGCGCCACATGCCTTCCGGGCAACATGGCGCTGGGGGCGGTCGGCTCCCCAGAATTAGCTCGGCGGGCCGGCGAGGTCCTCGGGCGGGAGCTATCGGCGATGGGCATTAATGTCGACTATGCTCCATGCGCAGATGTGAATGTCAACCCGCAAAACCCGGTCGTCGGCATTCGATCGTTCGGGGAAGACCCGGAGTCCGTGGCGGAGCTGACGGCGGCGCTGGTCAGCGGGATTCAGTCCGCCGGCGTGGCGGCTACCGCGAAGCATTTCCCCGGGCACGGCGATACGTCCAGCGACTCGCACCGCGCGCTGCCCATTATCCCCCATGCCGCAGAGCGCTTGCGCCGCGTCGAGCTGCCTCCGTTCCGGGCCGCGATTGCCGCCGGCGTCCGGCTGGTCATGACGGCCCATGTTGCGCTGCCGGCGCTGACCGCCCGCGACGACCTCCCGGCCACCCTCTCCCCGGCCATCCTGAAGGGTCTGTTGCGTGCCGAGATGGGTTTCGACGGCGTGATCGTCACCGATGCCATGGACATGCAGGCCATTCTCCAGGGAGCGGCTCTGGGCGAACAAGCGCTCACCGCGCTTTCGGCAGGCGCGGACTTGTTGCTGCTGGCCAGCGACCCCGACGACCAACGACGCGTCCATGCAAGCCTGGCTCGAGCGCTCCGCCAAGGCGCTATTGACCAGACGGAATTGGACGCGGCCGTCGGGCGCGTGCTGGCGCTCAAGGACTGGCTTTCGGCCGCACCGGTGCAACCCGACCTGGACGTCGTCGGCTGCGCAGCCCACCGCCAGGTCGCCATCGACATTGCCTCAAGGGCGATGACGCTGGTTCGCGATCAGGCCCATCGCCTGCCCATTAAGCTTCGTTCCGATCAGCGGGCGGCCGTCGTCCTGCCCCAACCGATCGACCTCACCCCGGCCGACACGTCGTCAACTGTCGATATCAGCCTTTCGTCCGCGTTGCGGGCCTACCTGCCCCACGTGGAGGAGTTCATGCTTCCGGCGAATCCAACCGAAGGGGACATCGCGGCGATCTTGCAGCGACTACCCGGCTTTGATTGCGTGATCGTGGGCACGCTGGCTGCCTGCCAGCAAGACGGTCAGGCGGCGCTAGTTCGGGCCGTCTTGCGAGCCGGGCATCCGACGGTCGTGATCGGCCTGCGGCTGCCGTACGACTTGGCCGCGTTCCCTGAGGCGCCGACGTACGCCTGCACCTACGGCATCCTCCCACCATCAATGGATGCCCTGGCCCGCGCCCTGACCGGCCAGGCCAGCTTCCCTGGACGCCTGCCGGTCTCGATCCCAGGGTTGTACCCGGTCGGACACCGCGAATCGGCTGCCTGAGGTTCTCGGATTGTCAGAGCAGGCATGTGTCGTCCCCAGCCAGTTCGTGGCCTCAAGGAAAGGACCACGGCTGCGGAATCAAACGGCAGGCCCGCTGGCCAAGGGGCCATCCATAGATGGGCTCACATTGAGTCATATAGGCGTGACCTCTTCCCGCTCCAGGAGACGGATCGAGCCCACCACAACGAGGGCCAGCAACAGCAAGACCAAGAGCACGTACCGCTGCCCTTCCGTCGGGGCCATGAACCGACCGGTGCCCCGCTTCCTACATCGTTTGGCGCACACCGCACATAACTCGACTTGCGGCTTACCATGCGGTAACATTGACCATCGCGTTTGGTCGAAGACTTCTCTTCCAATACTCTAAGTTGCCTCCGGGCAATGGCGAGTGCCGCGGACAACGGTAATCCAGCTGACAACGTGACGCGGCAGAGGTCTGGTCGGTGTGCGCACGTAGGACGTAAGAAACGAGTAGAAGTGAGACGCTCTATTCGTCGAGTCACCGACGGAGTCGTCGCTGAGAATCAGGGAAGAGCAAGGGATTCGGGTGATCTGAGAGTCGCCCTCTTCCCAAACAAGCATTCGCGGGTACGCCCGCCCGGGCCGCGGGCCTGGGAATCCCGTCACCCGCTCCTCGACCCTGTGACGCTCAGATTCCCGCACTTGGCGATGCTCAACGGAGCAAACAGTATGCGCGGGAAGTTGTGGACTCGATCGATGAATCCCCTGAACAACCTCCCACCGACCATTACGAATTGAAAGGCGACGACCAAGGGGGGCTTGATGATTCGGAAACTCGTTCTATTGGTCGCTTTGATGGGGACTTCCGCCTCCCTTGGGGGATGCGCAACATCACACAGCTGGAAGGGAACACCCTCGGCTACAGTCACACCCAAATTAGCAAGCAGCGCCACACTTGTGCTGACCTCGACGGCCTTCCCCACAAGTACCGCCATCCCTTCAACGACGCCAACAGCCGTTCCTGCATTGCCAGTAGAGGAGGCGCGTGCCAGGTTACTGGAGCTGCTGTCCGACAATGGAGGCTGCAGCCTCCCCTGCTTGTGGGGCATCACGCCGGGGAAGAGTACCTACCAAGATACCCAGACCATCATAGCGTACCTCAGCAGTATCTCGGACCTGCCGCCATACGTCGGACCTGAGGGGGTAGCCCTTTCCCCAACGTACGCTGAGGGTGACCTGGTGCTCGACGTCATCGTAGGCTTCAGCATAGACCTCCTTTCCACAGAACAGACTGTCAACAAAATTGGCCTCCGGGCGCGCGAACTGGAAGAGATCGGATTTCCTAGTGTCTTTGATTCGCCGTCCTTTGCCGAGCGGGCCGGCTATTATATGCTTCCGCGTCTCCTCTCCGAGCAGGGTATTCCAACATCTGTGATGATCGCCACCGAGGGTGGGCCATTGCGGAATGTGGAAGTCGGGGATTTCCTCATAGTTCTTCTATACCCAGATGAGGGCATTTGGGCCAACTACGAGACCCAGAGGCACTTGATCGGATCCAATGTGCGTGGGTGCCCATCCCCCTCCAATGCTCACGTCGAACTGGAGCTTTTTCCTTCTGGAAACAGCGGCCAATTCTACGAACTGCTGGGCCAAACGGACTGGGCTGTGAAGGAGGGTTGGTATAGGCCACTCGAAGAAGTCACATCCATGTCCGTGGAGGAGTTCCACCAGACATTTCGCCAACCAACGGGTGGGTGCATCGATACGCCAGCGGAACTGTGGCCCGAACCGTCGTGATGGATGCGCTACTGCCACCCAACAACGAATCTGACTGGCGCGCCCCGACAGGCAGCCTGCCTCTCCGGCAGGGACTTGTCGACCTGTGGCGAATTGACCTCGACGCAGCAAGTGCCTCCGCACACGCCTCGCGTGGTCATCTCTCACGTGATGAGCTGCAGCGCGCCGAGGCGGTCCGCGATGAACTCGGCCGCGCACGCTTCCTGGCTTCGCATGTCGCCGTGCGCCGTATCCTGGCTGGCTATCTTAGGGCCTCGCCGGCTTCACTCGTCTTCGCGCCTGGGCCGTACGACAAACCAGGCCTTACGAGCCCCCAGGCGCACCCTCAACTTCACTTCAACCTCGCACACTCAGAGGGCCTTGCCCTTTGCGCAGTCGCGCATGTCGAGGTGGGCGTGGATGTTGAGAAGATTCGGCTGGGGGCAGAGATCGAGGAGATCTCCTCTCAGATGCTCTCGCGAGAGGAAATCGCCCCTCTGGAGGCGCTATCCACGGAGGATCGTCGCGTCGTCCTCCATATGCTGTGGTCTTGCAAGGAGGCGTACGCCAAGGCGACTGGTCTGGGCCTGTCGCTGGACTTACCACGCGTCACAATCTTGCCGCGTCTACCCACTGACCCCTCCGCATGGTTTGCGCTTGACATAGGCGAAGACTCCGCGAAATGGTCTGCAGTTCGCCTCACCCCCCAGGCAGGCTTCGTCGGTGCGGTCGTGGTTCGAGGAGAACCTCTCACGATTCGGCTGCAGATGTATGACCCAGCCTTCTTTGAGATCCACTAGGCCGTCGCCGCGCAAAGCGGGTTTGTCACGCGTGGTGCTGGGCCATTGATCGCAGATAGACCTGCGGAAGGTCGACGGCCGCGCTCGAGGATTTCCTGCCGCAACGGGGCACGCGGCAGGCCTACTTACCAGAGCGATTGAGGCGTGCGCGTTCGAACCGCTCGACGAGCAGCCGCGCCAGCGTCGTCACCTTGGGCGGAGCGATCATGGTCCCTTTGCTCCCCCCAACGCGCACTACATCCAGCCCGCCATCTACAAGCGCACTCCAATCCACCACCTTCTGCTCGTCCGTTCGAACGGAATAGTCCGGCTGCAGCTCTGGAAGAACAAGGATCGCCGAGCCTGGATACGGCCGGGGAGTGTACTGGCGCATGGCGCTCCGGCAGGCTTGCAGCACGGCCAGCGAGGATTGTGGCAGGTTGCGAGGCAAGCGGGGCAAGCGGCGATGCGAGAGGCGAACACCCAGCTTCGATCCGCTGAAGATCTCGACCTTGCGCCGCAAAAACGAGAGGCGCTGACGCAGGGGCAATGTTCGCATGTATTCCAGAGTCCGTGGCAACGCACGAATCTCCCGCCTGAGTGCAACCGCCAGCCTGCGACGCGCACCGGCCGGTCGAGGCGGCCGGATCAGTTTTGTGTCGAACAGCACCAGGGCGGCAACCTGCTCTCCTTCCGCGGCCAACTGGTGCGCCATCTCGAAAGCAACGAGCCCGCCGAACGAGTAGCCACCCAGAAAGTATGGCCCATGCGGTTGCACGCGGCGAATGGCCCGCAGGTAGTCGGAGGCCATATCCTCCACCCGATCCTGCGGCGTTTCCCGACCATCAAGGCCTCGGGCCTGCAACCCGTAGAAAGGTTGGTCGGGCCCCAGCGCCTGCGCCAAATGGCGCAGGTGAAGGACATTGCCAAGCATGCCGTGCGCGACGAACAGCGGGGCAAGCTCACCTCCCGCCTGGATTGGCACCAACGGGCTCCACCCACGTGGACCCTCCTTGGCTCTCAGCGCCTCGGCGATGCCCGCGATGGTGGAGTGCTCAAAGAGAAGTGCCAGCGGGAGCGACGTGCCGAACTCGCGTTCGATGCGAGCCATCAGTCGTGCGGCCATCAACGAGTGGCCGCCAATCTCGAAGAAGTCATCCTCGACACCGACCTCGGCCACACCCAGGAGTTCGGACCAGATCGCGGCCAGGCGCCTCTCAACCACATTACGCGCCGGCACCGCGCGACGCGTCGCGGTGCGCGAGGCCCAGTCGGGATCCGGCAGCGCGTGTCGATCCACCTTGCCGGTGGGAGTTCGAGGAGGCGAGTTAAGGTGGACAAAAAGCTGTGGCAACATGTAGCGCGGTAACCGCGGGCGGATGAATGCCAGCAAGGATTCGGGGTCGGCGCGGCCCATCACGTAGGCCACCAGCCGCCGATCGCCCAAGGGGTCGGCGCGAACATCCACCCAGGCGCCCTCCACCATCGGGTGCTCTTCCAGGACCGCCTCGACCTGCTCAGGTTCGATGCGCATGCCGTTCAGTTTGACTTGCTGGTCGACACGCCCGACAAGATCGATGTCACCCGTGGCGAGGTACTTGGCCAGGTCCCCCGTCCGATACATCCGCTCGCCGGGTGGCTGCCCGAACGGGCTGTGCAGGAACCGTTCGGCGGTCAACTGCGGGTTATTGAGGTATCCGTGTGCGAGGCCGGAGGAGGCTACGTACAACTCACCCAGGATGCCGATGGGCACCGGCCGCTGAGTCTCATCCAAGATGTAGGTCCGCACATTCGCAATCGGGCGCCCGATGGGACAGCGCAACAAGTGGTCGTAGCGCGGGTCGGGGGTGTACCAGGCAACATCGCCGGCTTCCGCCGTACCGTAGAAGTTGTAGAGCCGCGTGTGAGGCATGCGCTGCATGAACTGGCGATACAGGTCGCCCGAAAGGGTCTCGCCTGTCGCGATCCAGGTCGTGAGGTGCGGCAGGCTGGCCGCCAGGTCCGGGACCAGATCGAGGAGTACCCGGATAATCGCCGGCACGGCGATCAACCGGGTGACACGGTGCCGCGCAAGGACCTCCACCAACCGGCGTGGCTCTCCCGCCTCCGCCTCAGCCACAACAACCAGCGGCGCACCCAGCGTCAGCGCCGCGAAAATCTCCCAGAGTGCATCCTGGAAACCCAACGGCGCGCGGTGGCAGCCAACATCACTTTCGCTCAAAGGGTGGGCCCGCCCGAGCCAGGCCATGCCGATTGCCAGTTGTCGGTGAGGGATGGCAATGCCCTTCGGCCAGCCCGTTGTTCCAGAGGTATAGATGATGTAGGCCAGCGAATCCAAGGGCCGTCGCACACCCAGATTGCGTTTCTCCATTGCCGCAAGGCGGCCGCCCAGTTCATCGAGGCAGACCGTCACGCCCCCAAACTCCTCCAGCCTCTCCAGCAGGTCTGCATGGGTCACGAGCATGCCCGCCCGCGCATCCTCCACTGCGTGGCGAATCACCTCGGCAGGGTAGGCGGGGTCGAGCAAGAGCAAGACCCCGCCCGCCTTGAGCACCGCCAACACCGCCACAACCGACTCGATTGACCGCTCCAAGTACACTGCGACCCTCTGATCCTCGGTCAGCCCCAGCGACTGCATGAGGCGGGCCAATCGATTCGCCCGTTGATTGAGCTCCGAGTAGGAGAGGGCAAGATCCCCTTGCAGGAGCGCCGGTCGCCGAGGGTGCTTAGCGGCGCATGCCTCGAACAGGTCGACAACCGTCTCCTGCTCCGAGTACGGAGCACTCGTCTGTGTCCATTGCCCGAGCAGGAGCTGCATTTCCCCGGGCCTGAGGAGATCCAGTGCAGCAATGGTCTCGCCCGGTTTGTCGAGCGCCGCGGCCAGCAGCGTGGCATAGTGTCCCATCATGCGCACGATGGTGTCTTCGTCAAACAGGTCCGTGTTGTAGTCGAACCGGCAGCGCAGCCGCCCATCGGCGGGTGTGATCTCCACGCCCAGATCGAACTGCGCGATCCCGCTCTGGAAATCGTGGTCGTGGATCGCAAGATCCGCGGTTCGCGCCGCCTCTGCCGCTCCCAGGTTCTTGTAGTTGAAGAGCACCTGGAATAGGGGAGGAAAACGCAGGTCGCGCTGAGGCTGCAAGTCGGCGACAAGCACCTCGAAGGGCACATCCCCGTTGGCCTGAGCTTCGAGAACGGTCGTGCGCACGGTGGCCAGCAGATCCTGGAAGGATTGGACCCCCTCGACCTGGGTTCTCAACACCAGGGTGTTAACGAAGAAGCCGATAAGCCCTTCGGTCTCCGGCCGATCGCGATTGGCTGTCGGGCTTCCGACGACGATGTCCATCTGCCCGGTGTACCGATGCAACAGGGCGCAGTATGCCGTCAGAAGCAGCACGAAGGGAGTGATCTGCCTCCGCCGGCTTTCGGCCGCAACTTTCGCCGTCAGCTCGGTTGAAAGCAGGAGATCGAGGTGGGCACCGCGATGGGTTTGGGCGGAGCGACGCGCATGGTCAAAGGGCAGGTCGAGGCGAGGCAATGGCGCGCGCAGCTTCTGCCGCCAGTAGGCCAGCTGTGGTTCGAGAGTCCGTTCGCCGAAACGATCCCGAGCCCACGCGGCGTAGTCTGCGTACTGCACGGGGAGAGGCTCCAGCCTGCCGGGTTCGCCTGCGGCGAACGCCCGGTACAGCCGGGACATCTCGTTCAGCCATACCGAAGCCGACCAGCCGTCGAAGGCGATGTGATGCACATTGACGAATAGCACATGGTCGTCCGCGGCCAGGCGGAAGAGGCTGGCGTGCAGGATGGGACCCCGTGCCAGGTCGAATTGCCTGTGGCTCTCCGCCTGCAGCCGGTCGTGCAACACGTCTTCGGGTGAGCGGCTTGCGGACCCGCTCACCTCTGTCAGCGGCAGCGGGATTTCTTGCGCAGGCAACACCACCTGGCGAGGTTGCCCATCTTCGCTGGGATAAACCGTGCGCAAGACCTCGTGCCGCTCAACAATTGAATTGATCGCTTTCCGCAATGCGGCAGAATCCAGCGGTCCACGCAGTCGAAATGCAAATGGCCTGTTGAAGGCGTAGTTCTCGGGCTCCAATTGCGATAGGAACCACAGGCGTTCTTGCGAATAGGAGAGGGGCGCGGAGCGCTCGGGTGGGCGAGCGGGGATGGCCTCAGAGGGGACCGGCGCGCCCTTCTGCGCCAGCCGCTGCTCGAGCACGGCTCTCTGCTCTGGCGAAAGCCGGGCGATGCGATCTGCGAAAGCCTTGTTGTCGGTCACGCTGTGAACCCGTCTGCCAGGACATGCGCAAACGAAATTGTCACTCGTCCGCGGCCGTCGCGCTGCGAGATTCGTTCTGCCTCTCCCCTTCGATCTCCTCGAGCATCCGCTCGAGTTCGCTCGCCGGCAGTCGCTCTGCCTGCAACTGTACGATCTTGAGGGCCATGGCCGTCACGGTTGGCGTCTCGAGGAAGTGCACCAGGCGCAAGTCCACGCCCAGTGCCTTCCGCAATCGGCCGACGACCTGGGCCGCAAGAATCGAGTCGCCGCCCAGTGCCAGGAAGTTATCCTCCACGCCGATCGGCTCGACGCGCAGCACCTCGCGCCAGACCTGCACAATGTGCGCCTCGAGCGGTGTGCGCGGCCCGACCCGTGCCTGCTCGCCGGCCGGAGCACGTTGCACGCCCGCCGTGAGACCAAGCTTCGCGGCCAGACCAATCCGCTGCACCTTCCCGGTGGGCCCCTTGGGAATCTCGTCGAGGATGACCACCTGGCTGGGGACCTTGTAGAAAGCCAAACGCGCTGCGGCGTACTCGCGGATCTGGGCTGGGGCGAGTGTGGCCCCTTGCGCCGGCACAATCGCGGCCCCGACCTCCTCTCCCAGTGTTGGGTGCGCGATGGCAAAGGTCACCGCTTGCGCCACGCCCGGGTGAGCCAACAAGACATCATCTATCTCGCGTGGAGAGATCTTCTGACCGCCGCGATTGATTTGTTCTTTGAGACGTCCGGTGATGAACAGGTACCCTTCGGCATCCAGGTAGCCCTGATCGCCTGTTCGGAACCAGCCATCCGTGAAAGCACGCGCGTTGGCCTCTTCAGCGTGGGCGTATCCAGCGGTGATATTGGCCCCGCGCAACACGATCTCCCCTCGCTCTCCCTGCGGCAGGAGCCGGCCGGAGTCGTCCATTACGGCCACTTGCGGCCCGGCTGGAATACCCACTGAACCCGCCTTGCGCACGCCCGGAGGCAGAGGGTTCGAGGCGATCTGATGCGCTGCTTCAGTCATGCCGTAGGCCTCGATCACCGGCACTCCAAGGAGATGTTCCAGTTCGGCCATGACGCTGGGCGGGAGCGAGGCGGACGAGGAACGCACCATACGCAAACGACCGCGCTGGAGCCCTTCGGAGTTGGCACGCGCTCGAGCCAAAATCGATTGGTGCATTGTCGGTACGGCGGTATACCACGTGGGGGCGTGAGCGGCTATCCAGTCGAAGAACAGTGGGGCATAGAAACCGGGCGTGCACACGATGCTGCCACCGGCCGTCAGCGAAGCCAGCAGCGCGGCCACCAAGCCGTGGATGTGAAAGAGCGGCATCACATTGAGGCAGCGATCGGTTGGCGAGAGGGCCAGTGCAGCCGCCACGTTGGCGGCGGAAGTGCTCAGGTTCGTGTGCGTCAGGGGCACCAGCTTTGGGCGCGAGGTCGTACCCGAGGTGTGCAGCAGGAGGGCCACATCCTCCGCCGAGGGGTTGCCTTCAATCGCCGAAACCTTGGATTGCGGGCCGTGAAGGCGGATGGCGCCAGCCGCGTCACCCAGAAGAGGCTCCAAATCAATAACTGGAATGCGGCGCGCCTCAGCCACATCTCGCGCCGGTGACGGAACCCCCAGAGGCAGAATGACGGCCTGTGCTTGCAGGTCTCTCAAGAAGAAATCGAACTCCTCGGCCTGGTAGTTGGGGTTGAGGGGCGCCGCCCCAAGTCCTGCCGCCACACCGCAGAACGCTACAGCCGCTTCTGGTCCATTCTCGAGCACGAGGGCGACGCGGTCCTTCGAGCTCAGACCCAGCCGGCGCAAGGAGGCCACGGTCTGTGTGATCTGCACGTACAGCGCCTCATACGAAAGCGGTTCGCGCCCTGGCGCGAGAATCGCAGGCTGCTGGCCTGCACTCTGCGCCCGGCGTTCGAGCATGTCGAGCAGCGTTGTTGGAGAGGGCATCGCCTCTTCAGGAGTCACGCGGGCCACATCTCCATCCGCACGATGAAATCATCGCGACTGCATCCAAACCTTCATCCCAAACCCTACTGTCCCGATTGTACCGTAGGGCCACATCGCGCCCTTGAGGCGGCCGCCTCCCACCTGCCGCGAAAAACAGGGCGACCCCGTGAGGGGTCACCGGAGCATCGTGGCCGCTCACATCACCGCCGTGCTCACGCCAACATCCCCTCCGCCCGCAGGATTCCCTCGAACGCTTGTCGCGCGTTGGCGCGCGCCCTTCCCCACCAGCGTGCCTCCCCCGGATAGTACAACTCGCGCCACTCACGCTGGATCCACCGCCCTGCTGAATCGGAGACTCCATGGAGGTAAGCCTGATTCTCCAAGATGGTAATTCGCAGGCTCCGCAGCAGTGCGCCGAAGGACTCACCGAATGTACCAAACTCGAATGCAGCCGCGAACAGGTGCCGGTCCGGAAAGTGTGCTTCGCGCAGCTTGTAGATGTAGTCGATCATATCCCCGCTGATGGCGTAGAACTCCTCGCCCGTGGATTTGACCACGCGCGGGTATCGGATCCGGCGCGCGGTCTCCGCCGCGGGCTCGGGCGCCAGCGCCGAGGCCACGACACTCATCTGATAACGCGGTCCATAGCCGCTGTGCATATCGAGCAAGACAACGCGGCTTGAACGCGCGAGCGCCCGCTCGAATAGCTCAACCAGCCGCTTTGTCTCCTCCTGAGGCTCGTGGCCGCCGAAGTACACACCCTGCGGGTCGGCATACTGGCCGAGCAGCGTCGCGCGGCTCAGCCGCCGCGGCCCTATTCGCATCAGCCCCAAAACCAGCCCCGCGCCGAATTCAAGGGCGCTGCGCCCGAGGCTGTGTACCGGCCGCCTCGGGTTGAGAAGGCCAAGTTCGCCGTACTCGAGGTTGGAGCGCCGGTCATACAACCGGTCGGAAGGCGTGCTGCCGGTCGAGTCCCACACGAAGTTGCGGTTGAGGTCGACTCCGCTCGCGTTCGTCCGGCGTCCAAAACGCATACCCCATGGGTTGACCGGATGCACCAGCGCAATGCCCGTCGTGCGCGGGTCGAGTCGCGGCGCAAATTCCCGCACGAAAAGGTCGAGCATCACCGCTCCAAGGCCGCCCTCGATGCCGTGCAACCCGCTGGTGAGCACAAGCCAATGTTCAGGCTGCAGCGGTTCAGCCCACAGCACGTCGCTGGTCAAGTCCTTGCCCGCGCCAACAGCATGGCTCTCGAGCCTCGCAACAGGCCATTGCCGCCGGATTGCCTCGAGAGCCTCCGCAACACGGAATGTCGCCTCACCAGGAGGAAGCGGCTGTTCACTCATCGTCGATCACCCTGCAACGGGTTGATGAGAAGCGTATCTTCGGCCCGCTGCTAGAAGGGGCCATATCCGATAGCCACCGCCAGCCCGAGGAACCCGATGGTTGCCAGGAGAATCCACATCCACAGACCGAGCGACCAGCGCAACCACTTCGGGAAGCTGACCACCGTCAGCCCCAGGCAGATCAGCAAGACCGGATTGGTGGGGTAGACCAGGTTCGAGAAACCATCGCCAAAGCAGTAAGCGGTCACCGTCACCTGGCGCGTGACCCCGATCAAATCCGCCAGCGGCAGCAGGATGGGCATCATGAGGAATGCCTTGGCCGAGCCCGAGGCCACAAAGAACTCGATGATCAGGGCCAGTCCGTAGATGAGCAGTGCAGCCAGGAAGGGGCTGGCGGCCGCGAAGGGGCGCGAGGCGGCGAACAGGATCGTATCCATGATGCCGCCCTGCACGACGATGTGCTTGACGGACACGGCCATCAGGATGAGCGGCACGGCCGGCAGGATGTTAACCACGCCGCGGGCCAGCCCGGCCAACACATTGCGGCCGCCCGCACCCGAAAGCAACCCCGCTCCCACGCCGCCAATGAGAAAAATGACACCCACCAGCGGCAGCGCGAGGTCGGACAGCGCAGGCACGATCGGGCTGGCGACCAGGACAACCAGGATGAGCACCGTGGCTCCCAAGAACCACGCCAAGGCCCTCCCCATGCGCGGGCTGCCGGCAATCGTCTCCCCTAACGGCAGTTGATACTTGCGGCGTTCGGCCTCGTCCTGTCCGTGTAGCGGCGAAGCACTCGGGTCACGCTCGATGCGCCGTGCGTATGCCGCCAGGAAGACCGCCAGGATGGCGTACACCACGGCGAAGATCACCAGGCGCAGCCCGGCACCCGAAAAGAGCGGCAGCCCGGCCAGCTTTTGGGCGACGCCGATTGTGAAGGGATTGGCCACCGCAGCCGAGAATCCCAGGTTGGTCGCCAGGATGCTCATGCCCAGCCCCACCAGAGCATCCCAGCCGAGCGAATACGAAAGCGCCACCATCAGTGGCACGAGCGGCACCACCTCCTCGAAGATGCCGAAGAACGCACCCAGCACCATGAAGAAGAGGGAGATGAGCATCAAGAGCAGGTACTTGCGCCCGCCGAAGCGCTTCACTAAACCAGCCAAGGCGGCACGGATGATCCCGCTGCTGTCGAGTACGGCAAACGCGCCGCCGACCAGCAGGATGAAGACGATGATGACAATGACCGTCAGCCCGCCTTGCGCGAAGGGCACCTCGAAGGGGGCGGTGAACCAGCGCCAAACGGCGTACGCAGGGCGCGCTGTGTATTCGAATGACCCGGGGACAATCAACTCCCGGCCCTCGGCCGTTGTGCGCGCGAACTGGCCGGAGGGGATGACGCGCGTGAGAATGCCGGCCAAGACCATCAACACGAACAGGATGGACAGCGATTGAAGGAATGCCCTGCGATTGATGCGGAGACCGCCGTTGGCTTCCATGAGGATGTCCTCCGTGCAGAGGGGACTCGCGTTGGATAGGGCCGGGTCGTCACGCTCCACAGCGGAACGGCCCAACGAAGTGCAGGTGTGGTTTCGTTACCGGCGCGATTCGCACGGGCTGGACCTTGCGCTTAGCCGGGGCTGGCGAGGTAGCGCTCGCGAATCGCCGGGATCAGGTATTCATCGAAGGCGCGTGTCCGGTTGTATTCCGGATACCAGCCCCATTCCCGTCGCGCTGCCGTATCGTCCACATCACAGGGCCAGGAGTCGACGATGCCCTGGCGGTTGACGTCCGGGGCGAAATGCACTTCCGCGGCCGGGAAGGCCTTCAGCGTGAGGCGATAGATCTCGCCGGCCGAGAGCGAGAAGCTCGAGACGTTGTAGACCAAACGGGCCAACCGTTCGCGCGGGGCAGCCTCCAATAGGAGCAGCGCGCGAATAGCATCAGGCATGACCATGAACGGCAGGCAGGCATCTTCGCGGACGAAGCACTCGTAGGCCAGGCCCTGGGCTGCATGGTGAAGCATCTCGGGGCCGTAGTCGCTCGTGCCGCCGGTGGGCACCGTCTGCGCACTGATCAATCCCGGGAAGCGTACCGAACGAAAGTCGAGGCCGTAGCCCGACCGCGGCTCATCCAGGCGACGGTAGTGCCGGGCAAAGTAGGTGCCCAGGCTCTCGCACGCCAGCTTGTTGCAGCCATACATCGTGGCTGGGAAGCACCAAGCGTCCTCCGCAACCTGCCCCGCCGCGCGTTTGGTGTCCGCATCCGGCAGGCCGTAGGCCGCGATCGAACTGGGGTAGAGGAATTTCATCGTGCGCCCCTGCTCGCGCGCTTGTTGCACGGCACGCATCAGCAGGGCAAAAGTCCCGTCGACGTTCACGCGGAATGCCAGCTCCGGGCTGCGCTCGCCCTTGGTGGAGAGGATCGAGGCCAGGTGGAAGATCGTTTGGTAGGCACGGCCTTCGAAGAGCTGTTGCAGCAGCGCTTGATCGAGAATATCGCCTTGCACGAAAGTCAGGGGAATGGCTTGCAGCGCCGGGTCGAGGGGTTGGATGTCGGTGGCCACGATGGCAAGCTGCGCGTCGCGGCTCAGATGGGCGATCAACCCGTGACCCACTTCGCCGTTGGCACCGGTGATGAGTACGCTATTCTTCTGGGTCATGCCTCTCTCCGAGGATCCGTCCGCCAAGCGCCGTGAGGATTCTCGGGGGCGCCTGCCTCCCCAACTATACCGTCACCGGCACAACTCCACAATGCCGCACACGGCCGGCGAGGCCAGGTATCGGCGGCAACGGGGCACCTTCCTTGTCCATCGGCCTCCCGCCTTCGGTCTATCACTCGCCGGGGTATTCTCGAACCTTCCGAAATATGCAACGACCGCGTGGCTCTACCACGCGGTCGCGTTCTAACGATATTCCCTTGCTGCGGTTGCCTATCCGCTCCCGGTCCACGCCAGGACATAGCGGCCGATGACGGCCAACAGCCCGGCGGCCAGCGCGATGAGAAGCAGGGCGCCAACGCAGCGAATCGAACTGGCCACGAAGTGAATCACGTGACGCAAGAGCCACAGGCCCACGAGCACGGCCACGGCCCAACCGGCAATCTCCACCCACGACACGGCACCCTCCGAGGTATAAGGTCACTCTCTGGTGTGGGTCGGAGGCTGCAGAATCCGTGCCGTCTTACCGGAGGCTCGCCAGGGCCTTGTTTTGGCCGCGGACTGCCAACCGTGAATCCACGCATGACCCAGCGCACGCCCATTTAAACAGTCAACGGGGCGCCCCCTCTGAGCTCGCCCCGTCGACAATGGGTGTCCCCCTCCGCGCAGACCCCGTATTCAACTGTCACGTCCATTCGGCGAGCGCACCTGTACCCGGAACGCTCACCGACACCAACAGTATAGAAGGCCCGGCAGACCACGGCAATAGGCAGATGTACTGGATGGATTCCGAGCCAGTTCCCGCCCGGCTGTGCGAGCCGAGCATGTGAGCGCGCGCAATTTGCGCTGGCGGGGCGGTTCGCGCGTGGGGCCCGACGGGGAATGCGAGAGAATACCCCGAGATACCTCAGGAGTAATGGTCCTGGTAGTTGCACGTCTCACGAAGGTTGCAGTAGTCGCAGGCGCGCCCGCCGGCGGTCACCTCGGGCCCGAGTCCGACCACGAACGAGACTGTCTTGCTCGGATGCATCATGCCCGAGGTCGCTGCGTGAACGCCGATCTCCTGCGCATTAACGAGCGCCAGCAGTTCCGGCTGGCCGGATTCAACCGACCAGCCGATCATCCCGGGAGAAAGCGGCATCGTTGCCTGTTCGCTCGCTTCGGCCGCCAGCGACTCGAAGTAACGGCAGGCGCTGTTGGCCAGGGCCTCCGCGGCCGCCGAACCGCACCCATCCAGCGCCAGGCCCAGGCTCGGATCGTCTTGCATGACCTCCGCCGCGTAGTCTTCGAGCGCCGGACCGATAGTGCACAAGGCGACCGCCACGCGCTGAGCACTGCCCAGGTGCTGAGCCACGAGGGTGCCGGAAAGGTGCGCTCCTCCCTCGAGTGTCAGTCGCTCGTGTCGCAGTCCCTCGACCGCCACCACGCGGTACAGGACGGCCGGTGCGATGAGCGGCCGGGCGGCGGCCAGGGCGTCTTCGGCTATGGCGACAAGCGCCCGGCTGCGCACGCGGATGACGGCTGGGTCGGCCCCCTGCCCGCGCAGAACGAGGTCAGCATCGAGCGCCAGAGTCCAATCGCGGCGAACCGGCATGAGGTTAGACCGTCACCTTGGGCAGCGCGCGGAAATAGGCGATGTAGCGCGCTGCATACTCGTCGCGGCCCAGGAGCAGATCGGTGGCGCGAATTATTCCGGCAAGTTTACCGGGATCGGTGATCAGGCAGTTTGCTCCGCGCCCGACCGCCAGCGCCAGAAAGGCCTGGTTGATCGTGTGGCGGTCTGGAAGCCCGAAGGAAACGTTGCTGGCCCCCAGGTTGATGCTCACCCCGAATTCCTTGCGCACGCGCTCAATCGTGGCCAGCGTCACCATACCGGCGTGGCTGTCGGCGCCGACGGTCAGCACCAACGGGTCGATGATCACGTCCGCGGCCGGGATCCCCAACTTGGCCGCCCGCTCGAGTATCTTGCCCGCCACCTTCACCCGCGACTCCGCATCCATGGGAATGCCGTTGTCGTCCATCGTCAGGCCAATGACCGCCGCTCCTCGATCCTTGACCAGCGGCAGCACCGAACGCAACGAGGCCTCTTCACCGTTGACCGAATTGACCAGCGGCTTGCCGGGAACCACCTTGAGCGCCGCCGCGAGCGCGGCCGGGTTGGGAGTGTCGATGCAGATCGGCACGCCCATCGCTTCGGCCACCACGCTCACCACTTTGGGGAGCATGGCCACATCGTCGAGGCCTGGCACGCCGACGTTGATATCCAGCACTTCGGCTCCGGCCGCCACCTGAGCCGCAGCCGATTCCAGCACCAGCGCCATGTCGCCCGCCTGAAGCGCTGCCGCGAGTTTCTTACGCCCGGTGGGGTTGATGCGCTCGCCGACGATCACGGCCTGACCCTCCGTGTCGAGGATCGCTTCACGCGTGGTGCCCTTAAGTACGGTCTGCATGGTGTGGAGATCCCTTCTCAGAGCGGAATGAGTCTGCAAAACGCGTCAGAGCGCGAACTCCCCTGACGCGGCAGCAAGCATTGTACCGACGATTGAGACGCGGCGCGCACCGTCGAGGGCGGCCGATGCGCCGGCCGGGTCAGGCCGTGGGCAGGCGGCCCTCAACCTCGCCGATGGCCCGGTCGAGAATCGCCAGCAGGTCGTCCATTTCGGCGGCGGCAATGACGAGCGGCGGGGCAAAAAGGGTCATATCACCCAGCACGCCCTCCACCGCCCCGGAGCACGGGTATGTGACGAGGCCCAGGCGCATGGCGGCCTGGTCGATCTGCGCGCTCACATGTAGTTCGGGCGGGAAGGGCTCGCGCGTTTCCCGATCGCGCACGTACTCCAGCCCGAACATCAGGCCCAGCCCGCGCACATCGCCGACGATC
>DATEAT010000156.1:0-21805 GCA_035288225.1 Anaerolineales bacterium
CCTGCTGCGATGCGCTGATCGCTGCGCAGACCGCGGTCATCGCGGCCGAGTCGCTCGGGATCGGGTCCTGCTACATCAGCGACATCATGGAGAACTACGAGGCCCATCGAGACCTGTTCTCCTTGCCCCAGTACGTCTTCCCGATCTGCCTGTTGTGCTTCGGCTATCCGACGCAGCAGCAGAAGGACAGGCCGCAGACCACTCGCTTCGAGAAGGAATTCGTCGTGTTTGAGGACCGATACCGGCGCTTGTCCGCGGATGAATTCGCAGCCATGTATCGCCGCGACGAAGCGCTGGCCGCGAAGGGCCGCAGCCTGCCCGATGGCGTGAAGAACATCGGTCAGTGGATGTATGACCGCAAGTTCAACGCGGGCTTCTCGAAGGAGATGAGCCGGTCGGTGCGGGCGATGATGCGCGCATGGATCGGGCCATAAGCTCCGCCGGTCTGCCCGGGCGCCAGGTCCGCCAGGCCGCCGAGGGCGATGTCCGGCCAGCGAACGGGGGTGGCCCGGCGCGTTCTGCCATATACTGGGAAGGCCCGATCCGAGGCGGTGGATGAGCCCGGACGAACACTCGTATTGAGGAGCAACCCGACAGAGACGCCTGGAGGAAGGAGACAGAATGGATACCGTAAAGTGCCGTTTGGGACTTGTGATCGGCATGTTGCTAGCCTCGACGCTGTTCGCGTCTTGCGGCCCGGCACCAACCCCTAGCCCAACGGCCCCACCCCCCGCCACCGTAACTCCTGCTCCGCCCACCTCCACGGCAACCCTAGTGCCGACAGTGCCCCCCACCTCAACACCCGAACCCACTCCCATCCCGGGCGTCGAGGTTGTTCCAATTTCCGAATTCGATCGTGGTATTCCCTGGCTCGCGCTTGACCAGTCGGCGGTTCCCCAGGTCATCTACTATGGGTTCAACCTTCGCCACGCCCCATTCGACGACCCGCTCGTTCGCAAGGCCTTTGCAGCAGCTGTAGACCGAGAGGCGCTCGCCGACTTGGCCTCGAGCATCCTGCACAAGGCTGCACGTGCGGCCACAACCATAACGCCTCCCGAAGTCCTGGGGCGAGACCTCTATGGTGCGGTCGGAATTCCCTTCGACCCGGCAAAGGCGCGCGATTACCTGACTCAGGCCGGGTACCCCGATCCAGGGACTTTCCCGGAAGTCACACTTGTGCTCAATCGCTCGGGCGAAAGGGCGCCCGGCGCCTACGTTCGATTGGCGGATGCGACCGTTGCCATGTGGAAAGAGCACTTTGGAGTGACCGTCAAGCTGAGGGTGATGAGCACCTGGGGCGCGTACACCCAACTACTGCACAATGGTTCCTTCGATATTGCCCGACTAGGCTGGGCGGCGGACTATGTTGACCCGTCCAACTTCCTGCGCGATACCTTCCGGACAGGCAACAACAGCATCGGGTTCTCAAACAGCTCGTTTGACAGTCTGGTCGACCGGGCAGCCAATCGAGAGGACCCTTCTGAGCGACAACGCTTTTATATCCGCGCCGAGCAGATCCTCTGCCAGGAAGAGGTGGCGGTCATCCCGCTGTATCACCTCCTGCCCTAGGCCGGAGGGCGGGAGTTTTCGAGTTCAGTCGCGAGCGTGAAGCTTCCTAGGGGGAAGCGGAATACGAAGGGACCCGTCTCCGGGCTTGAGCGCGCGCCAGGCCCCGTCCCCGGAGGTATCGACTATGCCGGCTAGGAGAACGCTGGTTTTTACGTCACGCCCCGTGCGCCGCGAGACGGCGGAGCGCTACATACTTCTGACGTTGATAAGCTTTGCGGCCTCGGTCAGCCTGACCCGCCTCGGGCTGGCACTGACGGGGTACCCTCAGCTTGGTGGAGGCGAACTCCATATTGCGCACGTCCTGTGGGGCGGGCTCCTGCTCTTCGCCGCCGCGCTTCTCCCGCTGGTGCTCGCCAACCGATGGGTCTTCACCGCGAGCGCGCTTCTCGCGGGTGTGGGCGTCGGCCTTTTCATCGACGAGGTCGGCAAGTTCATTACGCAGAGAAATGACTACTTCTTCCCCGCCGCTGCGCCCATTGTCTACACCTTCTTCCTGCTGACGATCCTGCTCTTCGTGCACATCAGGCGCACGCCGGATGACAGCCCGCACGCCGAGCTCCATCGCGCCCTGGGCACCATCCGTGAAATGCTCGAGGAGCCCTTTAGCCCGGGTCGCAAAGCCCAGCTCCGATCGCGCCTCGATCGCATCGCGAGCAACTCGCCGAACCCCGGACACGCGGACCTCGCCCGGTCCCTGATCCGCTTTGTCGAGAACGAACAGCGGGAGGCTGCCCAGCCTGCGAAGGAACACCCCGCAGACGCCGCCCTGTCCGGTCTTCAGCGCTTCAGCCAGCGGATTCCGCCCAACTCCCTTCGCACGCTCCTGGCCATCGGCCTCATGTCGATCGGGCTATTGACCCTCAAGAACCCGGCTCACGTTCTGCTTGATCCATGGCTCCCCGAAGGCGTTCACGAGGTCATGGAGAATCTGTATGCCGGTCGCCGAATTGACCCGGCATCCGCACCGGGCTGGTTCACGGCGAGGGTCGTGCTAGAGGTTGCCCTGGGTGCCCTTCTCATCCTATCCGCCGTGCTTGTGGCCTCTGGACGCAAGAAGTGGGGGTCCACCCTGGGGATTGGAGCGTTCCTTCTCTCCCTGACCACTGTGAACCTTCTTCTCTTCTACTTCGAGCAGTTTTCCACGGTGATCACGACGATTATCCAGTTCCTCCTTCTCATCGGGCTGCTCTACTGGCGGCAATCCACCACAACGAAATGAGGTCTCCTGGCATTCAGACTCGTCGGAATGGGGCCTGCGACGCGGTTGCTGTCGCGGGAGAATTGGAGCCGTCGGGATCTGATCGACGAGGTCTTGGGTAGATCGGGTAGGTCTATATTGGAGGCGCCGGCCCCGGGGGGTGATCGCCGGCGAAGATAGGAGCAGGCACAAGCGGCGGGTTGCGGGTGCGCGTCACTCCATCCGCACGTCCACCTGATGCGGGGTACCATCATCACAGAGGGGAATGGCCCCGTCGGGCACGACCTGCCCGTCAAGCCGGACCTCGCGGACAGCGCGGCCGGCGCCTTCGGGGCTAGTGACCTCAATCTGATACACGCTGCGACCATAGCGGTAACGTATCTGATAGCTGCGCCAATCGCCTGGGATACAGGGAGCGAAGCGCAACGCCTTCCCGACCCGCTGCAGCCCCAGGATCCCCTCCAGCCCTAACCGGTACATCCAGCCGGCCGATCCGGTGTACCACGTCCAGCCCCCACGTCCGGCGCGGGGCGCCCCGCTCGAAACATCCGCGGCAAGGACATACGGTTCAGCTCGATAGCGAGCCACGCCCCCTGCGGCGTTGGCCTGGTTGATGGGGTTGAGCATGTGCAGCAGGGCGTGGGCGTCGTCGGCCCATCCCAGCTTGAGGAAGGCCCAGGCGGTCCACATCGCCGCATGCTGATAGGCCCCGCCGTTCTCACGCACGCCGGGAGGATAGCCTTTGAGATAGCCCGGATCGCGCGCCGTCTTGTCGAAGGGCGGCGCGGCAAGCAGGACGAGCCTCTCCTTGGCGCTCACCAGCCGCGTTTGGACCTCGCGCATAGCTTGCTCGGCGTGACCCGGGTCGGCCACGCCCGACAGAACGGCCCACGACTGGGCCACCGCGTCAATCTGCCATTCCTCGTCTTGCGCCGATCCGAGCGGCTGCCCATCGTCATAGTATCCGCGCCGGTACCATTTGCCATCCCAGCCCGCCGTCTCCACAGCCATGCGCAGCCGCGCGGCGCGCTCGCGATAGCCGGCTGCATCTTCCGCCTGCCCGAGCCGGTCGCACAATCCGGCGAAGCGATTGAGCGCGTCGCAGATGAACCAACCCAACCAGATACTCTCCCCCTGGCCTTCGATCCCGACACGGTTCAACCCATCATTCCAGTCGCCGCTGCCAATGAGGGGCAGCCCGTGTGCGCCGGAGGTCAAGCCCTTCTCGAGCGCTCGCCGACAGTGTTCGAAGAGGGTGGCGGTCTCGTCCGTGCTCGGATACAGCCCGTAGCGCTGCTGCTCCCCATCCGCGAGTGGAGCGCCGCGCAGGAAGGGCAACTCCTCGTCCAGGATGGCCTCGTCTCCGGTGGCCTCCACGTAGTGGGCGGTTACGAAGGGGAGCCACAGCAGATCGTCGGAGCAACGGGTGCGGTCGCCGCGCCCCGAAGGCGGGTGCCACCAATGCAGAACATCCCCCTCCTCGAACTGATGCCGCGCGGCCAGAAGCACGTGCTCGCGCGCAATATGAGGCGCGGCATGCACCAGGGCCATGGCATCCTGCAATTGATCGCGGAAGCCGAACGCGCCGCTCGATTGATAAAGCGCCGAGCGGCCCCACATTCGGCAGGAGAGAGCCTGGTACAGCAGCCAACGGTTCAACATGAGATCCATTGAAGGATCGGGCGTGGTGACCGTCACAGAAGCCAGCAGGTCATTCCAGTGAGCGAGGGCCTCCCACCAGGCGGCCTCCATCTGGGCGGGCTCCTGATAGCGTCGCGCCAGGCGCAGCGCCTCCTCGCGCTGCGCGGCCTGACCCAGGATGAAGAAGACCTCCTTGGACTCACCGGGTTTGAGTTCCACATGCAGCTGAAGTGCCGCACACGGATCCAGCCCCGCTCGAACGACCCCCGCCAGCCCGACTCGCGTGAGTGCAGCCGGGCGCTGCATGTCGCCCATGCGCCCAAGGAACTCCGTTCGATCCGTCGTCAGCCCATGCGGTGGCTGGCTGGCCGCCAGGAAGGCAAACCGCCCGTTGAATTCCATGCTGTAGGGGTTGTGGGCCAGCAGTACGTGGGCCTCAGGTTCATATTCGGGCACCAGGAATTGCGAACTGGCCTCGGCCTCGGTGCCCAAGACCCACTGTGCGTAATAGGTCGCGGTTAGCCGGCGCGGTCGTGTCCAAAGGTTTTCCAGACGCAGCGCGATCACCTTGACCGGCGAGTCCGGCACCACAAACAGTCGCAGGCTCTGCCGCAGTCCATGGCTTTGATGTTCGAAGACTGAATAGCCTGCCCCGTGGCGCACCAGGTAGGGAGCGGAGGCCGGGGCCGGCCCCGGCGTCGGCGACCACAAGGCGGCTGTCTCCTCGTCTCGCAGGTAAAGCGCCTCGCCGGGAGAGTCCCTCACCGGATCGTTGGCCCACGGGGTCAGGCGGTTTTCGGAACTGTTCTCCGCCCAGGTGAAGCCCGCCCCAGTTTCCGACACCATGAAGCCGAACTCGGGGTTGGCGACCACGTTGATCCAGGGCACGGGCGTCCGTTCTCCCGGCCTCAAGTAGATCTGGTATTCGCTGCCGTCCGGGCTGAAGCCGCCGCGCCCGTTATCGAACAGCAGCGCCGTGGGCCGGGCCATCTCCGGCGTGGGTTCGGTCTCCTCCGGGCCGCCGAGCGTGGGCACAAAGGCTGGCAGGTGACGCGCCTGTTCGAAGGGCCGGGCCAGCTGTTCGGCGAGGGTGCCGCGCGATCCATCCAGGACAACGCGTGCGGCGGTTTCGAGTAGTGTGCGATCTTCCACGGCCATCTGGTCTGCACTCAGGATGAAGATCCCGCCGCGCTGGTTCAGCCACGGCGCGAGCTGCATGCGCACCATCAGCCGGTAGAGCTCCCCCTGCAGTTCCTGTCCGTATCCGCTCTCCTTCTGCAAGAGCAGCACCAGATCGCTCTTCACCCCGCGTCTCCGCCAGAAGGCATGCGCGCGCAGCACGTCGTGCACCAGCGGCGTCTCGTCCTCGCTGTTCAGCCGCACCAGCATGAGAGGGTAGTCACCCGACACACCGAAAGCCCACAACCCCGGCTGGCCCTTGCGATTGGAGGCGAGGGTCCCCGCCTCACCCCGCAGTCGTGCACTCGGATAGAGCAACGCCGAGAGCAACTGGTCGAGGCTTTCCAAGTCCGAGGTCGACAGAGACTGCTCCTGCAGTTCCGCTTCGACCTCCCTTCGCGCTCGCCCGAACGAGCGGTCGATAGTCGACATCGACTGGTAGCGTCCCGCGAGTGCCAGTCCCTCCTCGCGAGACTCGCTCGCCAACGTGACGAACGCCATGCGGACCGTGGCGCGTGGACCTAGGTCGATCTCCTGGCCAAGAGCCATGATCGGATCCAGCGTCGCGCCGGTCGACCCGGTCAGCGCCGCGCCCGGCCCCAGCAGGCAAAGCGGGGACCGGGGAGAGCGACCGCGGCCCAGAAAACGGGCCCGCTCGCCCTCGTGGGCCACCACCCCCCGCCGCGCGGAATTGGCGACCAGCATGTGCACCAAGTGCACGGGAGGCTCATCGGCTGATCGCGCGCGTCGATGAAAGATGAGCGCATTGAGCTCCGGGAGAAACTCGCTTTCGATGAACAGCTTGTTGAAGGCCGGGTGTCGCCGGTCCTCAGCCTGAGCGGCGAGGACCACTTCGGCGTAGCTGGTCACAGTCAGGCGCCGTGAAAGGTCACTGTTGTTGGTGAGGATCAGATGGCGGACCTCCACGTCCTCGTCCGCGACGACCGCCACCTCCATTTTGAGCGCAAGACCATCCTGCTCGCGGTGGAACTCGGCCTTGTATGGGAAGAAGAGGACGCCCTGGCGGGTGGAGGGTGTGGCCGTGGGCTGGACGCCGGCAGACCACAAGCTCCCGGAGTCACGGTCCTTGATGTAGACCCAGGTTCCCCAATCGTCCAGGGTCGGATCGGCGCGCCACCGGGTCAGAGCCATGCCGCGCCACTCGCTGTAGCCCGAGCCGGCGGCAGTGATGAGGACCGCGTAGCGCCCGTTGGAAAGGAGGTGGACTTGGGGCGAGGGCGCACGCGCGGCAGCCCGCCAGGGGGTCAGGCCGACTTTGCGGTGAACGGCCCGGGCCGGCATCGCGATCCGATTCTCCGCCACTTCGATCGGGACGCGCACCGGCAATTGCTCCTGCAAGAGCAGTTCGACGCTCTGGATGCGAGGGTCGGAATGAAACCGCTGTACCATCACCTCGTCGTGCAGGGCATTGGCGAGAGCCACCAGCACCATGCCATGGTGATGGGACATGTAGGATTGGACTCTGGCCTGGGACTGGCCCAACGGAAGGCGGGAAGGTGTGAAGTCGATCGCCTCGAAGAACCCGAATTCCCCCAGCATTCCCATTCGACGGAGACGACGGATGTTGGTGAACACCTCCTTGGGAGCCAGGGAGACCGCCATCAACGAGGCGTAGGGCGCGATGACCACGTCCTCGTCCAGCCCGCGTTTGAGCCCGAGGCCCGGAACCCCAAAGGCCCGGTACTGGTAGCTGGATCCGGCATCGAATGCGTAATAGCCCGATTCGGATATTCCCCAAGGCGTGTTCCTGCTGCGGGCGTATTCAATCTGCAGCTTCACGGCCGCGCGAGCGCTCTGCTCCAAAAGGGTCCCGGGATAGCTGCGCTCGAGCAGCAACGGCATCAAGTATTCGAATATCGTCCCGCTCCACGAGAGCAGCGCCAGCGAGCCATCCGCTCGAGTCATCGGACGCCCCAAATGAAGCCAGTGACTCATCGGCACGTCGCGCTTGGCGATGGCTACCAGGCTCGCCAGGCGCGCCTCCGAAGCCAGCAGGTCGTAATGGTTGTCATCCAGCTTCCCGGCGGCCACGTTGTACCCAATGTAGAAAACCTGCCGCCGCCTGTCGAACAGGAAACCGAATTCCATCGCTTGAATGATGGCCTCGGCCCGTGCGCTCAGCTTCTGGTAGCCGAGCATCAGCGCCTCTGCGGCGAGGCGCGCCCCCTGCAGCGCAGAGGCCGAACGCTCACACCATTCCACCGCCTCGCGCAAACGACGGACAGCCTCCTGCCCTTCTCGCGGGTCAAGGGCCTGAAGTTGGATCAAGGAACGAAGCGACTGCACCTGGGCCTCACCCGACCTGCAGACCTCGGGCACCTCGCGCAAACGAGGAGAGGTGGGAAAGGCCTCGCGCATCGCCCGCCAGGCGCCTTGCACGAGAGGGTCACTCCCCGGTGCACCGAACAACTGCGGTGGATGGACGACGAGATCGGCCCATGGCAGCAGTAGATCGAGTTCGCGGCGCATGCTCATCAGGTGATGGCGAACCCGTTCCGAACTCAGCCGCAGGCCGTTCAGCGCTTGCGGAGTGAGGTCGTGCGGACCGACCTCGATCATCTGCATGAGCAGCTGATCCAACTTCGAGAGCTCTTGGCCCGAGAGAGTGACCAGGAGATCGGCCCAACGATCCGGTTCGGCCTCGACCGCCAGCGTCCGCCGCGTTATCTCCGCCAGCTCTTCTCGCACGGCCGCAGCCGCCGGACCCGCCTCGGGTAGTCCTTCGCCCAGTACGGCCAGGATATCGAGCAGCCCCCGCCAGCGCTGCCACGGGAAAACGCGTGCCTCGGGCATAGCCTCACAGGCCCGCGAAGCCGTCATCAGACTTGCGGCCAGGTTGCCGCTGTCAACCGTCGAGACGTAGCGCGGCGCGAGCGGCGCCAGCGTGCGGGTATCGTACCAATTGAAGAAGTGACCGCGATGGCGCTCAAGCACCTCCAGCGAGTCATAGGTCGAGCCGAGCCTGAGTTCCAGTCCGATCAGGCTGACATATCCCAGGTCGCTGGCCGCCAGGCTGGAAAGGAGAAGAAACCCGATGTTCGTCGGAGAGGTACGGTGGGCGACCTGGCTTCCGGGTGATTCCTGGAAGTGGTCCGGCGGCAGCCAATGATCCTCCGGGCCGACGAACCGTTCATAGAAGAGCCAGGTGCGTCGCGCGATGCTGCCAAGCTCGCCGCGTTGCATCGGCGTGAGCAGCGGCTGGACCGGGCGCAGGCGGCGGCTGATGAGCAGCGCAATCTGCGGGGACGCCAACCAGGCCAGCGCGAAAAGTGAAGCCAACACCAGGGAGGAGGGCTTGACCCACGCGGTGAGCAGCACGAGTGCCAGCGCCAAGCCCGGCGCAAACGCCATGCGCCTCCAGGTGAGGGCCGACCCTGCCCGCCGACCGAGGGAACGGGCAAAATGCGCTGCCGGCGTCCATTCGAGAAGCCGCCGGCGGGTGAAAGCAAGGCGAACCAATGTTGTGCCGATGGCGTCGAGCGCGAGCATTGCCTCAAAGGGAAGAAAGACCAGAGCGAAGAACCAGCGGGCCAGGTCGGCCCACGGCGGACGCCATGCGTGCACGGAGGGCGGACCCGGTCTCCGCAATCGAATCCCTTGTGCCATGCCGGCCAACAGGGAGGCCCCGGGCCCCAGGATGGCCAGCCCCGACCAGGCCAGAGCCGGGCCGGGCAGCCAGGTCCAGCCCACTGCGAGCAGCGCCAGCATGCTCGGCGCAAGCAAGCTGCGCCGGAGATTATCGAGGATCTTCCAGCGATCGAGGGGCGGGAAATCATTGGGGATCTTGCCGCCCCCCTCGACCGGGACTTGCGAGAGTAGCCAAGGCAGCAACTGCCAGTCGCCCCGCATCCAGCGATGCAAGCGCTCCTCGTAGGCAAGATACTGGTCGGGGAAGTCCTCCAAGACGACTACGTCGGAGACCAGCCCCGCGCGCCCGACGATTCCTTCAAAGAGGTCGTGGCTGAGCAAGGCGTTCTCGGGGACGCGGCCCGCCAGACTGCGCCGAAAGGCCGCCACGTCCATGATTCCCTTCCCAACGAAGATGCCCTCGCCAAATAGATCCTGATAGGCATCCGAGACTGCTTGAGTGTAGAGATCCAATCCCGCATCACCGGCGAATATGCGGGTCAGGATCGATCGGCGCACACTGGTGGGCTTGACCCGCACCCGAGGTTGCAGCACGGTGTATCCACCGCGCAGCGCTCCACTGCGCGGATCGAACTCCGCCTGATTGAGCGGGTGAGCCAGCGTCGCCACGAGGCGCCGTGCGCCTCCGCGCGTGAGGACCGAATCCGCGTCGAGAGTGATGACGTAGCGGACGCGCGGCAACGGTTGGCCCGCCACCGTCCGAACATGCCGCGACCTCTTGCCGCCGCTCAGCAGCTCGCTGAGTTCCACCAGCTTGCCGCGCTTGCGTTCCCAGCCCATCCACACGCCCTCTTGCGGGTTCCACGCCCGGGACCGGTGGAAGAGGTGGAAACACTCCCGCCTCCCACGTCGGTACTTGTGATTGAGGGCCTGAATTCCCTCGCGGGCCTCGGCCAGCAACAACCCATCGCCGGGCATATGTTCCTGCGGGGCATCACCAAAATCCGTCAGGAGCGCGTAATGCAGGTTCGCATCCAGCGTGCCCAGATAGTGCTGTTCGAGTTGACGCAGCAATGAGTGGACTTCCTCGGTTCGGGTGATCAGGGCAGGTATTGCCACCAAGGCGCTGAACTCTCGCGGAATGCCCTCATCAAAATCCATTTTGGGCAACAGGCGAGGTGCAACCAGGCGGGGGATGAGCGAATGAACGAAGCTCACTGCGATAGTCGCCGCAGGAACCAGAGCCAGCATCGAGCCGATGACCACCTGGAGGATCGACCCGCCCCAGGCCACGCTGAGCACGCCCATGCCGATCAGGACCAGAAGCGTGAGCAGCCCGATGCCTCCCAGGTAGCCCGCCAGGGCGTGGGCCTTCAGCCCGCGGCGCAACCTGGTCCGCACCG
Organism: Anaerolineales bacterium; assembly: GCA_035288225.1. Classification (GTDB taxonomy): domain Bacteria; phylum Chloroflexota; class Anaerolineae; order Anaerolineales; family RBG-16-64-43; genus RBG-16-64-43. The sequence continues at coordinate 10,600 of DATEAT010000156.1, forward strand.
AGGGAGAATAGCCCAGGCGGCCCTCCAGCAGCGTGCGACCGCGGTCGAAGAGGAAGAAACCAACATGATGACTCCGATCGGACAGCAGCTCGCGCCCTTCTGCTTTCGAGCCGTCGGCTGCCCGCGGCGGGGGGTCGGCCAACCGGCGCGGCCGCTGTGACTCTTGGCGGACGCGCGACGGCTTCATGGATGGCCGGGCGGCGGCCGTGTCGCCGTCTTCGATGGGCCTTCCGCTCTGCTCGACCGCACAATCGATAGCCGCCTGGGCGACCGATTCTTCGGGATGGCCTGTGGCCCGAGCCAAGTGCTCGACGACCTTGCGGTACCGATCCCGCGTCTCAAAGTCCATGTGGGCGTAGACCCGGGCCGGGTCTCGGCGCAGGATGACCTCGACACGGCTCACGCTCTCGAAGAACTTCTGCCAGTCTTCGATATCGAGGGCGCGCAGGCTGAGGATGCTGTTGGCAACGGCCGACGGGTCCGCCTCGACTTGCCTCCGCCGTTCGCCCGCCAATGGAGTCGCACCGCCCAGGGCGTGATCGACAAGAGCGGTCGCTGCTCGCGCGAGCCGTTCGAGCGTCGCCAACCGCAACATGGTTGGAAGCCCCCAGAGTTCGCCCATCGTCAGCGGGGACACGCTTTGGTAGGCGGCAACGAAGCGACGCATACGGTCGGGGTCGAGAGTGAATTCGCTGCTCGAGGTCAGCTCACGCGCCAAAGCGTAGATGCGAGGTAGATCGTGCTCTGCAGAGGCATCCAGCTTGGGGAGTTCCCGGTAGAACCCCGGGGGCAAATCCTGCCGCACCTGGCGCACGGCCTGGTTCACCGTGTAGAAATTGTCGAGCAGCCACTCTCCCGCGTACGATAGCCCGAGTTTGGGATCCGTCGAGCTCGCAACGTGGGCGTGAGCCTCGCGCAGGAGCGCCTCAAGTTCGTCGAGACGGCGAAGGAATCCCGGAGGGCCGGCCCGTCTCGTGGCGGCGTGCCCCGAGGCTACGTGGCGTGCGGCCTCCTCCGATCCGAGAGCAAGACCCTCCGGGTTGCCTGGGCTGACCGCTCCAGTCGTTGTGTCCATACGGCCGGATTCCAGATCGGGCATCAGTGTTTCGAGTTCTCGCGTGCCGCCCGCTCTGCGGCCGTGGCCTCGATCTCGTTGTGGGGGAGGTCTTGAACGATGAGAACAGGCGTGGCGCCGTATGCAATGAAGCTGCTCGCCAGGCTGCCGTAGGGCCAACGGGATCCACCCGAATAGCCGTGGGCGCTCAGAACGATAAGGTCGACCTTCTCCTGCACAGCGAATGCGTGGATCGTCGTGGCAACGCTGTCGCTGACCACCACTCGCCTCTCCACCGGGAGTGGGAGTCGGGACTGGAGTTCTTCCAGGTACCGCCCAGCTTCGAGTCGGTTGCGTTCGGTGAGCTGATCGGCGAGCGCCAGGTCCCCTGTGGAGGGTGGCGCGCGACGCGCCAGTTCGGGCCGTCGGGCAATGTGGAGAAGCGTGAGTTGGGAACCATGCTTGACGGCCAGGGCTGTGGCAAGCGCCAGGACGCATTCCGCGCGCTGCGAGCCATCCAAGGGTGCCAGGATGCGTTGATAGCGTAACCCAGAGAGCTCCGCGCCCGCAGGCTGATAGGCCGGGATGAGCAACATCGACAAGTGGGCCCGCCACAAGATCTTCTGCACAACGCTGCTCACGTTCCAGCCGCTGAGCCCGCTGCGGCCATGCGAGCTGAGACCGATCAGGTCGACCTGATGGCTTTGCGCATGATCGATCACGCGCACGGCGGCGTCGCCCTCCAGCAGGACCTGCTCGGTTGGCACGCCCGCGGCCCGCAACCGTTCGGCCACCTGCGCCAGGTAGGCCTCCGCTTCTGCCTTGCTGAAGTGCCACTCCATCGGATCAACGGAACGCGTCCGGCCACCCGTGACGCTCTGCTCTACAACCTGCAGGAGGGTCACTGTGGCGTTCATGGCTTTGGCCAGCGAGAGGCCATGCGGCAGGACGCACTCCGCCAGTGCGGAGCCATCCAGAGGGAGGAGAATACGGTCAAGCATAGCGGCCCTCCTTTGGGTGGAGCCCTGACGCGAGCGATCTGCCAATTCGTCCCAAGACCGGGGGTGCCGTGGGTTTCGTGAGGGCCTGACCCTGTCAGACTAAACCCGTGGTGAGGACTGGAACGACAGCCCTCTGCCTCACTCTGCGCCCGAGGGCGAGACTCGGCCGGGCTGCCTCTAAGGCTCATCCTACCACAGTGTCATCATGGATTGTCTTGGTGGGGGACGGCGGAATGTGGAGATGCAGTCCTCGTGACGGCCGCGCTCTCCTGGCGTCGTGCGTTGGAGAAGGCCGGCACGTGCCTCCATGCGTCGGCGTGGGGCTCACTTGCCATCGGCCGCCGAGCCGAGGATAATTGGAGCCTCAAGGCATCCATCCCGATCTTCGCTCGTGGCTTGAAGGAACTGCTGGCATGCGCGCCAACCCCTCACTCCAGTCCCCACCGGCTCACGCAGCGGCCACCCGCCTCACTCACGCCCTTCAAGAGATCGCCTTGCATCGCGACGGCGGGTCGGCGTCGCGGCTCGTCCATCTCCCCGCAACCCTTCTGCTGGCATCCATCCTGCTCCGCTCCCTGCTCACTTATCGCGGCACGCCGCACCTTGTGCCGGCCTTGGCGGTGCTCGGGGTCTGGCTGGGTGCATACCTGGCCGAGCCTCTGACCACCCGACGATGGCCCGCCTCCATCGCCGGCTTCATCATCCTGCAATCCGCACTCGTGCTGCTCTTGATGACCGGCCTGGATCTACCCAACGAGGACTTCTTCGCCCTGCTCTTCGCGGTTCTCAGTATGCGCGTCATGCAGCGGGTGCCGGCGCGCCAGGGCGCCGTGTGGATCGCTGCCTTCTCCCTCGCGATGAGCGCTGCGCTGGTCAGAATCTTCGGGGTGGCGGAGGCAATCGGTTTCGCGCTGATCCATTCGGCGGTCAACCTGTTCATGGGGTTCTACGCGCTTGCGACCCGACGCGCCGATGAGGCTCGCACGAAGAACCGTGACCTGGCCCGGGAAATCGAACGGGCAAATCTCGTGCTGCGCGACGACGCGGCGCAGCGCGAGCAGTTGGCCATCGCCCGATCGCGGCAACACCTGGCGCGCGAACTCCACGATTCGGTCACGCAAACCGTTTTCAGCATGACGCTGGCCACCGAGACGGCGTTGTTGCTGGTCGAACGCGACCCGGGCCGGGTCGCGGCGCAACTCGGCCACCTCAATCACCTTGCCCAGAGTGCTCTCGCGCAAATGCAGGCGCTCATCAACGAACTTCGGCCGGCGGCGGGGGCCGACATCGCTTTGATCCCCGCTTTGCGCCGGCATCTCGCCGACCGCATGCTCCCGGACACGCTCCAGGTAACGCTCGAGGTCGAGGGCGAGGGCCCGCTCTCCCGCGACGAAGCGCGCGGGCTATTCGCGATTGTCCGCGAGGCGCTCAACAATGTCGTCAAACATGCCCGGGCCTCCCAGGCACACATCCGTTTGCATCTCCTAGAACCCTACTGGATGGAAGTGACCGACGACGGCCAGGGATTCGAAGGGATGCTCCCCGAGGCTCACGGCGGCGTGGGCGTGATCGGCATGCGTGAACAGGCCGGCGAGATCGGATGGGCGCTTGAACTCTCGTCCCAGACGCAGGCCGGCACGCGCGTGCGAGTGACGCGAAAACTTCAGGCGGAGAAGGCCGAATGAAAGACGATATAGCGAAGATCCGCGTGCTGATTGCCGACGATCACCAGGTTGTGCGTCAGGGGCTGCTCACCTTCCTTGAACTTCAGCCGGATATCGTGGTCGTGGGCGAGGCCGCGGACGGGCTGGCCGCGGTGGAGATGGTGCAGCAGCTCCAGCCGCATGTCGTCCTAATGGATCTGGTGATGCCAGGCCTGGATGGGATCGCCGCGACTCGTAAGATCAGAGCCCAGCAGCCGGCAGTGCAGGTGATCGTCCTGACCAGTTTCACCGAGGACGACAAAGTCTTCCCGGCCATTCAGGCCGGCGCAGCGAGCTACTTGCTTAAAGATGTCGAGCCGGACGAACTGGTGGAGGCCATTCGGGCTGTCCATCGCGGCGAAGCGCGCCTGCACCCGGACATCGCCCGCAAACTGATGGAACAGGTGACCCATGCCCAGCCCAGCGTGCACGAGGCCTCTCCTGCGGCAGGCGAGCTGACCGTGCGCGAGCTGGAGGTCGTCCGCCTGGTCGCCACGGGGAAGAGCAACCAGGAGATTGCCCGCCTACTGGTCATCAGCGACAAGACCGTCAAGACCCACATGAGCAACATCCTTGGCAAGCTGAATCTTCAAGATCGGACTCAGCTGGCAATCTTTGCGCTCAAGACAGGTCTGGCCGAGGACGGCCCGCGGTGAACGCGGGAAGCGCACCCCAACCGGTCCGCGCCGGTCCCGTCCCTCGCTGGGCAATCACGCTCGCCCTCGCGGCGCTGGTCTTGCGGACGCTGATCAATGAGGGAACGCAGCCGCGGCGGCTCTGGTATATCGCGCTGATGGCGGTCTTCGTTCTCCTCTATGCCCTCGTCGGCTGGCAGCCCCGCGTGCAGCGGACACTTCTGCATGCATACCTGCTCTTCCAAAGCGTGTTGATCGTGGCGATGCTGACCCTGAACCCGGAGGTCGATTCGGTAACGGGATTCTTCGGTACTCTTGCTTTCCAGGCCGCGTTGTTGTTTGGCCCCCCAGCTTTGTGGATCTGGGTCGGGATCATGTCGCTGCTCACCGCCGGATCGCTGGCGCTGTTCCACGGGGTCCTGGAGGGCTTGGCTTTCGCCATGACTCCCATTGCGGCGAGCTTTGCCCTGCCTGTCTTCATGATCGTGAATCGTGAGACTGAGGTGGCACGGGCGAGAAGTCAGGCGTTGCTTGCGGAGGTCGAAGAGAGGCGCCGCGAGCTGCAATCCTACGCCGAGCGAGTGGAAGAACTCGCCACCCTGAGGGAGCGCTCTCGCCTGGCGCGCGAGCTTCACGACAGCGTCAGCCAGATGGTGTTTTCCATCGTCCTGACAACTCGCTCGGCGCAACTCTTGTTGGAAGGGGATCCCCAGCGCGTTCGGGCAGAGCTCGAACGCCTACGCGACCTTTCCGGCGGCTCGCTCAAGCAACTTCGCTCGCTCATCACGCAATTGCGACCATAGGCTGCGACTCGCAAGCTTAGCCCTTCTCACCATGGCGGTGCCGACCGGCACTCCATCTCCGGTCGTACGACCTGGGACCTAGTCCTCCTCCCCGCGGCCCAGCCGCGGTCCCCGACAATCATCGCAGCGCCATTCCCACCTCCAGACCGATGCGCGAGCCTCCTGGCCGGCGTATACCTGAGTCATCGTCCGCATCACCTTGGACGCGCAGGAGGCACTCATGATCGCAATCTCGCCGCTTCACACAACCCTCGCATTGGTCCAAACGGCCCGCTCCACCGGGCCGGTGCCGGCACTCTCGCTCGCCCCCGCCTGCCCGCCCGAGACGGCCGAGGAGGAGTTGGCGCGCCTCCTTTTGGAAGCCGCTCACGCGTCGCGACGCAATCGTGCCCTGGAGGTCGAACTCCAGGCTTGTGAAGTCTCGTCACTGTGGTTTCTTTAGGCGGTGCGCCCATGACATCCACCCGCGTCCTCATTGTTGACGACATGTCGCAGGTGCGGCGCGATTTGCGTACCGCGCTGACGCTGGCCGGGAATATCGACGTCATCGGCGAGGCGGGCGACGGCGCTGAGGCTGTGGAGCAGGAACGGGCGCTCGCCCCGGACGTCGTGCTGATGGATCTGAATATGCCCGTCATGGACGGCTACACAGCCACGCGCAAGATCAAGGCACGCCGCCCGGCCTGCCGCGTCATCGCTTTCAGCGTCCATGGCGGCGAAGACGATCGCATGAAAGCCGCCCAGGCGGGCGTGGACATGTTTGTCATCAAAGGCACCTCACTCCAGGAACTCTTCGCCGCAATTTCCACCTCAGGAGAGCCGTCATGAACCCGCACATCACTGCACGCCGCTACGACCTCGACTGGCTGCGCGTTATTGCCATCGCAGCGGTCTTCGTCTACCACAGCACGCGCTTTTTCACGGCCGAGGGCTGGATTGTCCACAACGCCGTCAGCTACCAGTGGCTCGATGATATTTCGGAATTCCCCAAGACCTGGTTGATGCCGCTGGTGTTCCTGGTGTCCGGCGCCAGCTTCTTCTTCGCCATGACCCGTCGTCCACGCGAGGGTGGCACCCGATCGAGCGGCGGCCTCGCGCGGCTGGGAGGCGTGATGGCCGACAAATTGCTGCGCCTGATCCTGCCTCTCACCGTCGGCATCTTCACCCATGCCGCCTGGCAGGTCTACCTCGAGCGCCTGACGCACGGCCAGTTCCAGGGTTCATTCATCGAGTTCTACCCGCATTACTTCGAAGGTTTGTACTGGTTTGGAGGAAATTTCGCCTGGATGGGCCTGCACTTGTGGTACCTGGAGATCCTGTTCCTATATGTGCTGGTCAGCCTGCCGCTCGTGGCGCTTCTGCGCACAAACCTCGGCGGCAAGGGATTGTCGTGGCTGACGACTCGCCTGGCACACCCCTGGGCATTCTTCCTGCTGGCCCTCCCGCTCTGGTTGGTCTCGGTTTCGACTTCGCCCGATAGCCCGTTCGGTACGGATCTCGGCGGGTGGAGCCTGGCCACGTACCTGGTCTTCTTCCTTTCGGGGATCGTGATCGCATCGGATGCGCGGGTCACCGCCGCGGCACAACATCTTCGTTGGGGCTATTTCGCCGGCGGTCTGGCCACGGCGGCGCTGGGGTTGGCCGCATCTGTCCTGTTGGGGGACACCACGTTTGGAACGCCTCTCCACGCCGTGATGATGGCACTGAAGGCGGCCTGCGCGTGGCTTTCACTGTTGGCCATTTTCGGCTTCGCGGCGCGTTACCTGACGCGCGACTCCAAGTTCCTGCGCTACGCCAATGAGGCCGTGCTGCCTATCTACATCCTTCATCAGAGTGTGATGCTGACGATTGGGTACTTCACCATGAGTTGGCCGATGGCCGATCTCATCAAGTACGCAGTAACGGCCCTCGCCACCTTCGCCGCCTGCGTGCTGCTGTACGAGTTCCCGGTCCGCCGCATCGGGTTGCTGCGCATCCTGTTCGGCATGAAGTTGGCCCCCAGGGTCAAGGCGCCTCTTGCCGCGGCGCCCAGCCTGCAAGGCGCCGTCAAGGGCTAGCCCGCAATTGCCCTAGGCGAATGTGGTCTCACGAATCGCTCATTGCACGTCACTTTTCAGAGCAAGGCTCGCATAGGAGATGATGTCATGGAAACTCAAGTTGCACCCGCATCGATCGCTGTTCACGCAAGCTCGTCCAAGGGGCCTCGCCTGGCTTTCGTCGATAACCTGCGCGTGTTCCTCACCATCCTGGTCATCGCGCATCACACGATGATCACCTACGCCGGAAGCGGAAGTTGGAGCTACATGGAGGGGCGTGAGGATTTGTTCACCGCGCTGGTGGGGCGCTGGTTCTGCTCCATCAACCAGACCTACTTCATGGGCTTGTTCTTGCTCATCTCAGCCTACTTCGTCCCCGGGTCGTATGATCGCAAGGGCCCTGGGCGCTTCCTCCTCGACCGGCTGGTCAGGCTGGGAATCCCCCTCGCCCTCTACAGCTGGCTGCTCCGTCCGGCCCTGGTCTACCTTGGAACCTCGATGATGGACGGGACGGATCTCTCGTTTGGGAGTTGGCTGGTTGGCGATTACATCCGAAACGCGCCGATCCTGGGCGGGGGCCCGCTTTGGTTTATCGAGGCGCTGCTGCTCTTCTCGGTCGCGTACATTCTTGTGCGCCTGGTTGGCCGCAACAAGGAATCGGCACCCGCCGCAAGGCCTGCCTTCCCTTCCCAGGGCCGCATCCTCGTATTTGCGCTGCTCCTCAGCGCAGCCACCTTCGTCGTCCGCTTGGTGTGGCCGGTTGGATGGAATTTCCTGCCCCTTAACCTGCAGTTGCCGTACTTTGCCCAGTACATTGCGTTCTTCATCGTGGGCCTCCTGGCGTACCGCGGTAATTGGCTGCGCCTCATGCAAGATCGCGTGGGTCGCCGCTGGTTGGGGGCCGCCCTGGTCCTGACGGTCCTGTTCCCCGTCTTGGTTCTTCTCAATGGGGCGACGTCCGACAACACACCCTTCCTGGGCGGCTGGCATTGGCAATCCGGCTTCTGGTCACTCACCGAGACCTTTCTGTGCATCGCATGGTCCCTGGGTCTGATCTACCTCTTCCGCCGCTTCGCCGATCGCTCTTCAACGCTGGGAGCTTTCCTCGTTCGCAATGCTTACGGCGCCTACCTCATTCACGAACCGGTGATCGTTTTCATGGCACTCGGCCTGATCGGTCTCTCGCTCTATCCGTTGCTCAAGTTCGGTATCGTCGCGTTGCTCGGGATATCGCTATGCTTTGTGCTGGGGGCCGCCCTTCGAAGGCTGCCATACGCCGATCGAGTGCTGTAACCAGAAGAGGCTGGCGCGCCGCGGCGCGGGTCGCCCTGGAGCGCCAGTCCATCACAATCCAACGGGGTAGCTCCGATGCGAGAAACGAAGAACCGAGGCCGCTACGGCCTCGGTTCTCTCTTCAAATAGCAGCGGGCTGCCAGCCAAACAATCTAGTTGCAGATGTGGCGTGACGGCGCTCGCCTTGAGGAATCCGCTTACTGCAGACCCCGGGTCTAACAACGGTGGGTGCCGCTGCAGTCGACCGCGGGCCCCGGATTGCTCGTGAGGCCTATCTCACCGCGGCCTACCACTCCCGATTAGTCCAGGAGTTCCCTCGGAATGTTACCGCCGTTCTCAGCGAGTTTCCGGAGCACTGTCTTGTGCAGCCATTCATTCATCTGCGCCGAATCCCCCATTTTGTCGGCGGGGCATCCAAGTTCGATTGCCAGTTCCTTGCGCTCGGCCAAGCTGCTCTCCAGACCGAGGAGCTTCAGCAGGTCGACGATCGACCGCTTCCAGTTGAGGTCCTGCGGATTCTTATTGGCGAGGGCTTCTAGCTTGCCGACGACGTCAACCGCAGAGATGGGGGCCGGGGCCTTGGGGGCCCAAGGCATAGGGCCACCCGTCGTGGGACGGGGCCCCCCCGGCACATAGGTAGACTTCGGACCACCGCTTGGACCAGCGGCGGACTTCGGGGCTGGAGCGGGTTGCGCCGCGGCGGGCTTGAACCCGAGCTTCTCAAGGATCTTGGTCCAGAGACTCATCGCGTGTCCTTTCTCTAGTAGGTGGGTCCGCTTGCTCGTACGAATGCTCTTTCCCACTCTTCTAAACCGATTCGAGGTATGAGGTGTGTCACCGCCCTTCGGAATGACCTATCCTACCACCAACCCCCACTCGGCAATTACAGGGGGCCATTGGGCGGAATCGGTCCCTGATCGGTCGTTATCGCCAAACCTGCATGCACCGCGAGCTTCGTGACCGCGCGTTGCATCGAGGGACACGCCGCGTACGCGGCACGTGACGTCTCGGTTGCCTGAGGATTAACGACTGGTGGATGTCTTTGTTAGGTGGAAGTCACGCGAGATTGTCCTCGTTGCACCTTCTCGGACTCGCTCTCTGATACAATCCTCCCGCACTCTCCACAAGCGGGTATCCATCTCCCCAACCTCGCGGAGGTCTTCGTGGAACGGACACTCATCCTGGTTAAACCCGACGGCGTGCAGCGCGGACTCATCGGCGAGATCATCGCCCGCTTCGAGCGCCGGGGACTCAAGTTGATCGGTCTCAAACTTCTGCTCATGGACCGCGCGCTGGCCGAACGCCACTACGCCGTACATAAGGGCAAGCCCTTCTACGAAGGCCTGCTGGCCTACATCACCTCCGCACCGGTGGCTGCCATGGTTTGGGAGGGGCCCAACGCCATCGCCCTGGCCCGCCAGACGATGGGCTCGACCAAGCCCGGCGAGGCGGCGCCCGGGTCGATCCGTGCGGATTTCGGCATGCTGGTCGGGCGCAATCTGGTGCACGGCTCCGACGGCCCAGAGACCGCCGCCTATGAGATTCCCCTGTTCTTCAAGGGCTCCGAGTTGATCGGCTGGACGCGGGAGGTCGAGCGCTGGATCCTCGAGTAGCTCGGACGGTATTGCCTGGACCTTCAACCAGAGAAGCACCCTCGCGGGTGCTTCTCTCTTTATCGGCTCGTGTGGCACGGGATGATGTGAGTTACTGCACCCTCAAGACGACTTTGCCTTCGTGCCACAATTCTTCGAGGGCATAATACTCGCGCCGGTCGGGCGAAAAGAGATGCACGATCACCGACCCAAAGTCCACCAGGATCCACCCGCCTCGTGGACGGCCCTCTGTCTTACCTCTCGCATGGCGCTTCTCGCCTCCCGCCTCGCGCACGCCCTCGGCCAGCGCTCCCAGCATGCGGTCGCTCGTGCCGGTGCTAATGATGAAGTAGTCCGCGAACATGCACTGGCCGCGAACATCGAGCAGCACGATATCCTCGGCCTTCTTGGCCTCGAGGGCCTCGATCAGCGAGCGTGACAGTTCAAGATCGTCCAGAAGCCACCTCCTGTTACATGCAGGCTGGGCTCAGTTCGTCCCGGCCGCGGGTTCACCCTCGAGTGCAAGGCGCACCGCCTGCTCGGGATTTTGCGCCACCACCAGGCCGGAGGGCGGAGTGCCGTCCGGCCGGTGCAACTCCCAGCTTTCGAGCGCAATCACCCGCTTGCCGTGGCGCAAGGCCATGCCGATTTCGGAAAGCGTTCCGCCCTCCCCACCGACCGCAATGAGCGCCTGCGCGGTGAGGACGATGACCACGTTGCGCGCCTCCCCAAGCCCCGTGGGGATGGCCAGGCGCACGTGCCGATTGGCCGCGGTCCGGTCGCTTCCCGGCAGAATGCCGAGCGTGGTCCCGCCCGCCTCGAGCGCACCCTGGCAGGCGGCTTCCATCACGCCACCGCCTCCGCCACACACGAGAACCACGCCCTGCTCCGCCAGACGACGACCCACCTCGCGCGCCAACTCCGCTTGGTGCGGCGTGCATTGCGAGCCGCCGATGACTCCGATAATCCTCACGCAGACGCCAATGGGTACTGTGCGAGGGGTGAGTAGACTGCCCCCTCCAGCCGCAACTCCGAACGGAAGAAGACCACCTTCGACGCGAGGAAAGCGAGAGCGGGACCGGCGGGTTC
>DATEAT010000157.1:0-2673 GCA_035288225.1 Anaerolineales bacterium
CCCTCGCCCGTCTCCAGGCTGCCGACGAGCGTCGCCTGCGGGTTGCCGGGCGTCACATGCAGCACCTCGCGCTGCGTGACGCGCTCACCGCCGAAGCGCCGCATGTAGCCGTCGTCGCCCACCTCGAGCACGTGCCCGCGAATATCCGCCGCATGTTCGCTCAGGAAGCGTTCGATGTAATAGCGGTCGATCGGCGTGCCGCGGTCGAAACCGAACGCGCGGCTGATGGGCGTCACGCGGTTCAGGCCCCCCAGCCGCACCCAACCGACGGGCGGGCGCACGCGCCAGCGGGCGAGGCGCCGCCGCAGCGCATCGCGCAGCGAGCGTAGCCTCAAACGAAGTCCGGCGGGTAGCATGCGCGCTAGGGTCATTCGACTCTCTCAATGCGCGGGCGCATGTCTTCGGAGGCGCCGCCGGGAAGCATGGCTTTCAGCCATCGCGACTGCCGCCAGAAGGCATGGTAAGCCGCCAGGCGCGGTGCCACGGCCAGCCGCCAGGCCAGCCGCGAACGCCACCCCGTCTCGCGCGCCCGCTGCACGGAGTAATAGTACATCCTCTCGCAGGCCAGCGGTTCGATCTCAGCACGCACTACCGGCGGCAGGGTTTCGATGTAGTGTAGGAGCCAATCGTAGAAGGCCAGTTCGTAGCGCAGGTAATTCCCGGCGGCGTTCATCTGCGCCACCGAGGAGGCCGGGTGTTGCCGGTAGCGCGCTACGATTCTCGAATCCGCGTGTACCGCATAGTGGGTGTTGATCTTGGTCCAGGCCACCAGGTCGGTGCGCACTTTGCGAAAGCGCGGGTCGAATCCGCCCACAGACTGCAACGCCTCGCGGCGGACAAGCACAGCCGTCGGGCATGGGTAAACCGACGCGTCGCGCAGGAACTCGAGCGTCAGCTTCGGCGGCGAGTACAGACCTTCGTGCAGCGCGCCGAATGGCTGATCGAACTCCGCCGCACCCTGCGGGTCATCCGAGAAGTAGCGTACGCGGGCGAAGGTCATGGCCGCTCGCGGGAAGCGCTCGAGCAAGTCCACCTGGCGCGCAAGCTTCTCGGGCAACCAAATGTCGTCTGCATCCAGGAAGGCCACGTAGCCCCCGCGCGCCTCGGCGATGCCCACGTTGCGCGTGGCGCTGGCGCCATGCGAGAGGCCATCGGCATGGGCCAGCACGCGAACCCGCGGCGCGTGGCGGCCGGCCAGATCGCGGGCCAGGCGCGCCTCCTCGGACCGCGAGCCGTCATCCACAACGATCAATTCCCACTCGGCGTACGACTGGGCCAGCACGCTCTCCACCGCGGCAGGCAGATAGCGGGCCATGTTGAGGTAGGGCAGGACGATACTGACCAACGCAGGCATTCGATGGAGTGGGGCCTCGAGGAGATACGCCGCGCCGCGAGGGCGGTCCGATCGCGGCCTCGGGCGGCCGGCACGCGCGCCGGCGCGAGCTACCGTTCGGTGAGCATGCGACCAAGGATAGCCCGCACCTGCGCTCGATCCTTGGTCGAGAAGTACCAGTCGATGGTGCGATGCAGGCCGTCAACGAATTTGGTCTTGGGCTCCCAGCCGAGCAGCTGCTTGGCCAGGCGGTTGTCGGCCACACGGTTGAGCGGGCCGGTGGGCATCTCCGGCCGCGTCACGATGCGCGCTTTGTGGCGCGTGGTGCGCAGCACTTCTTCGGCTGCCTCGCGCACGGTGATGCGCTCCATCGTGCCTAGGTTCACCGCCCGGCCGTCGTCGATTCGTTCCGCTGCCAGAATCGTTCCGGCCACGATGTCGTCGATAAAGGTCCAATTGCGGATCTGTTCGCCCGTGCCCCACACCTCGTACGGGTCCTCGCCGATGAAAGCGCGGGCGATCATGGCCATCACCGCATGGTTTTCCACGCCGCGCGGGCCGTAAACCGTGAAGTAGCGGCAACTGGCAGATTTCATCCCGTGCTGTTTGTGGTAGGCCTGCAGCGTCAACTCACCCATCAGCTTGGCCCAGCCGTACAGGTTGTCGGCGTCGTAGGGCGGCCGCACCAAATCCTCGGTGAGATACAGTTCCTGGTCGGTGCGCGTCTGCAAGTTGTTCGGGTACACACAGCCCGAAGAGGCGAAAACGACTCTCTCCACGCCGGCCGCATGCGCCGCTCGGAACAGCATGCCATCCAGAATAAAGTTGGTCGAACACTCGACCTGATGCAGGTCGACGTAGCCGCGCCCGCCGTGGTCGGCCGCCAGGTGAAACACGACCTGCACTCCCCGCAAGCCGGCCGCGACCACTTCCGCCTCCAGCAAATCGCCCTGGATGAACTCAACTCGCCCGGCGTCCAAATGGCCCTGGATGTTTTCGCGCCGGCCGCTCGAGAGGTTGTCGACCACACGTACGCGCGCACCGCGCGCCACCAGAGCATCCACCAGCGATGAGCCGATGAAGGATGCGCCTCCGGTGACCAAGACCTGCGTTGCATCCCAATTGATCATTAACCTGGTCTCTCCCAATTCTTCTCGCGTCCGCCGCGAGTGCAGAGGCGGCGAGCGTTTATTCTAGCAGTTTGGGGAAGAACCGTCTCCCACCTCACCCCCGACCCCCTATCCGCCTCTTGGCAGTCCTAGACGAAGCGGATCGTGGCGGAGCGGGGGTGGAGAGACTCAGGGAGGCGGGGGGCGTAAGCCCCCCGCCTCCCTGAAAAC
>DATEAT010000158.1:0-8981 GCA_035288225.1 Anaerolineales bacterium
CTTCGGGGAAGGTGTAGTTGTGTGTGTCAAAGAGCAACCGCAGCAGCGTCGGCCGCGGCGGGAGGTTGTACGAATGTCCGTCCGGCTCGTCGAGATGGATGTTGAGCAGGTTCACGAGCTCGCCGTCCATGCAGGCCACGAGCAGACCCGGATCGTAAAACGAGCCGCCCCCGTCGCGGTAGGCTTGTTCCTCCAGCACCATCGGCAGGATGTAGGTATTCATGCTCCACCCGGCGATTATGGCCCGCACCACGGGCGCCGTGCGCACCGGCAACTCGAGGCCGTCCAGACGCAGCCGGCGTCCCGCCTGCGTCATGCCGAGGAAATCGGTAAAACCGTCGAGGCGCGCTGCGGCCACGGTGAGCGGCAAGCCGATATCGTCGAAGGTAATCTGGGCCGCGTTTTGAGAACCCGTGTACGCAGCGAGCCGCTCGCCAAGGAAAGCCTCGAGCGGCCCAAGGTTGGCCCATCCTTTCCAGAAATCACGCGGGTTGCTATTGATGCGCGCCACCTTGCGCGGCGTAATCGTGGCCAAGAAGCTCTCCAAGTCTCCGAGGGCGGACCGGGATGCTGAAGTGTAGAGATCGGGGTGGCGCTGGGCTGCCACCTGCACGGCATGAAAGAAACCGTTGAGCACCCCGGCGGACACACCGTAGATTTGGCGGATCTCTCCGCCTTCCCGCGCGAAACCGGCCTCCACCAGCCGCGTTGTGACCAGGCCCGCCAGTATCCCTGAAAAGCCTCCCGCGCCGTATATTACATTTGCCGGACGGTCGAATGGAAACGTGTCAAGTTGCCCATTCAGTATGTCTCGGAAGCGCGCCATCAGGCTTTCCTTCTCAGCCACCGACTGGCGCATGTTGGTGAAGGCCTCCGTGCTGCCGACATAGGGCAGGTCCACATGATGAACAACCACGGGGGGCATTGTGGCTTTCGTCTTTGGCGCGGGCCTGCCTTTCGCACGTGTGGCGCCCATCGCCTGCAACGTACGCTGCCGCGCGACGAGGTCCGTGTAGTAGCGGGCCAACAGCGCTTGATTGTGTTCGTGATGGCGGTGCATGATGAAAGAAGAGGTAATCCAGTTGAGTTTCCAGGCCGGCAGCGGGGTGTGCGGCACGCGGCACAGGATCGCACGAGGGGCGGCGGCCTCCAGATCGGTGATGATGGCCCGCGCATCGGCCACCGCGGGGCGGCAATCGCGAAACCACTCACCCTGGACAAGCGCAGGCTCGGTCGACAGGCACGTGCTCAGAGACGCAATCAGTGCCGCCACCACCGGCGCATCGCGCGGAGGGCCGACCTGGGTCCAACCATACTCGAACTGCAGGGTCTCATCGGACGGTCCGAACAGGGTGAAGGTGGCATCCCGGTCGGCCGCACACAAGTACAACCGCATTGGCAATTCGCCCACGCGCAGCCCGCCGCCTCCGCCGCAGGCGGCCAACCAGCGCGTCACCCATCCTCGCAAGGGATTGAGGTTGAAAGGACCGTAGATCGGGTTAAGATTGAGGCGGCGAATGTCGCGATTGCGGGCGCGGCGCAGATATGAATCCAATTCATCCAGTGCCGACGCCGCGCCGGCAAAGCGGGCCGGCTCGAGGGCCGCGGACCGTTGCAGGGCAAACGCCAGCGCCGTCAACGCCCCGCCGCTCACTCCATAGACGCGATCAACCGCCTGGCCGCCCTGTGCCAGCTCGCGCGCCCACGCAATCTCATCCAGGAGGTTCGGCAGGTGACCGAGCTTGCCGGCCTGGAAGATGACGCTGGCAGGATGGTGGGAGCCCGTTCGCATCTTCTCTACCTGCGGTAGTACCAGGTGCGGATGGTCGGCGCGCGCCTCGCGCATGTCGGCACCGTTGGCTCTTCCGCGGCGCAGGCCGGTGCGCCCTGTTATACCCACGCATGCGTGATTGCGCCAATCGCCGGGTGGGCACAATGGCTGCGGTCGGCCGACCGCATCCCGGCTTGCGGTGGGTGCCCGCCGAAGGTGGCCTGCGCGAGAGCAAACCACTCTTCGAGGGCGCAGAAGCCGGATTATCCTGTAGAATTGGAGATGCGTAGACCTATCCCGAACCGATGCACGACTCGCCAACCGGAAGAAGACACACACCCGACGCCTGATGGCACACTCTGGCCAATCGAACCCTGAGCACCTTCCGAACCGCACCCGCCCACCCCGTGGCGTGGTCAGTTCTGTGGCCATCGGCGCGGTCTCGTCGCATGGTCGGCGCAGTGCCTGGCTCTGCTTCCTCATCAGCCTCGCCGCCCTGAGCGCGTGCAACCGCGCCTCAGCCTCCATGTCCGGTGCCCCGCCAACGATCGTGCTCCAGGCGCCGCTCGCTGGGAGCGTGCTCGCCCTCGGTCCAGTCGACATTGTGGCCCAGGCCGACTCGCCGGCGGGCGTCGGTACCATCGAGTTCTCCATCGACGACACCGTGATCGACAGCGTGTCGAATGCCGTGCGCACGACCTCTCTGGTGCGCGCGGCTCGCTGGACACCCTCTGAACCGGGGAGCCATCGCCTCAGCGTCCGCGCGCGCGATTTCTCGGGCACGTGGAGCGAAGCGGCCGAGGTCCAGGTGGTGGTCCTTGGAGAACATCTGGTGCCCATCCGGGCGGCGGGGTCCGCTGCTCCCATCGAATTGGGTCAGCAGTGCACCACGGTCTACGCTGAGGATTTCGAAGGCGGGGGCGACGGTGTACTAAGTCTGACCTTGCGCGGCGACAACCGCTGGGGAATCACGACGGAGGCGGCCGGCGCCGCAGCGGGACATTCGATGCCTCAGGTGGCAGGGATCGGCGGCCGCAGCGCCCCCTACCGTCCGAACACCAACGCATTGCTGCACACCCGACCGATCGACCTGACATCGGCCCAGCACCCGCAGCTCACCTTCAATCTGCGCTACGACCTCACAACAGGCGCCGACGGCCTGCGCCTGCTGGCCTCGCCGGACCGCGGGCAGACCTGGCACATGCTCCTGCCGCAGGAGGGATACCCCTCGCCGTACGTCACCGCCCTGTATGCCGAAGGCTATGGCGATGCGCGGGGATATTCCGGCGCATCAGGCGGCTGGACGGCTCAGGTCTTCGACCTCAGTGATTATTCCGGGAAGACCATCCTCCTGGCCTGGCAATTCGTCTCGGACGAGTCAGGCGGTGGCGAGGGTGTCTTCATCGACGACATCCAAGTCCTGGCCAACTGCGGAGCCTGGGTGACGGCGACGGCGCCGCCGACCCCTACGGCCACCTCCACCCCGACCTCAACTGCGACCGCGACCTCGACCCCGACTGCGACCGCAACGCCGACGGGCACACCCACACCCACCGCGACGCCGGTACCCTTCGGGTTCACCGAACCCGAGGCCTCGGTGCACAGCTTCTACTACGGTCTGGGCTGCAGCGCGGGCGCCGATGAGGTTACGCTCACGATCGGCGTCACCCAGCGCAGCCAGGTCAAACAAGTGGCGGTCTTCATTCGGCTGTACGAACCTGGAAGCGGGGTCAAGACCGCGTGGAACTCCGGCTATCTCATGGAAGCGCGCGACGACGGCACGTTCCGCCGCCGTCTGCGCTGGCAGGATGTGCCCGGACACACCTACTTTGAATCGGCTCTGCTGCAGTACCAGTTTGTGGCGGTCGACCCTGGCGGAGGAATCCTCGCCCGCAGTGAGGTCTTCGGGGACATCGTTCTCAGCGCCTGCCCCTGACGATTGAACTCGCTTCGTCAATCGGCGTGGGTGGAATGGCCCGCCCATACCTCCAATCATCCCACGGCGGTTGCGGAAACCGCGCCGCTCACCGCCGCCTTCGGACCCGCCGACGCTCACCTGGATCCTTAGGCGCTACAACAAAACGCGCGAGGAGCATGAGCTCCTCGCGCGTGTGTGTAGAAGGAGACGCGAGTCAGACAGCTGTTGCCACCCGCGCAACGGTCTCCAGCGCGGCCAGATGTGGCAGGGCCGCTTCGGCCGCCTCTTGCCCGAGGGCAATGATCTCCGCGGCACGCGTGAAGCTTGAGAACACACCCATGTCGTGGGAGAGCCGAGGATGCACAAGCACATCCGGCGTCGCCGCTTGTAGCTTGGTGGTGAGCCGTGCGGCGCACATGATCCCGAGCGCATCCCAGGCGGTCTCAAGGAAGTTCGGCATATGGGGGCTGCCACTGTCCGGCGTAACGCCCGGGTCATCGGGTTGAGGGGTCACATTGACCGCCATCACGAAGTCTGCACCCATGGCCCGCGCCGAGTCCACGGGCATATTGTCGAGCAGCCCGCCGTCCACCAGGAGTCTACCGTTCCATCGCACCGGCGGCAGCACGCCCGGGAAAGCGCTGGTGGCCAGGGCTGCATCCAGCACCGGACCTTCGCGCAGCGCGACCTCTTCACCCGTGTGCAGGTCTACGGCCTCCAGCGTCAGCGGAATGCGGAGATCGGCAAAGGTGAGGTCGGGCGGCAGGTAACGCGCGAAGAACGCTCGCACCTTGTGGCCGGCCAGCAAGCCGCGATTGGGGGGCCGGACATCGATCAGCCCGATCAGGCGGCGCAGGCTCGCCATGTGCAGCGCGAGGGTCTCCAATTCGCCGGCGGTCATGCCCGCGGCGAAGCACGCCGCGAGAATGCCTCCCATGCTCGCGCCGCTCAGGCAGTCGATGCGAATGCCGCGGCGTTCGATGACCTTCAGCACGCCGATGTGCGCCAGGCCGCGCGCGCCCCCGCCGCTGAGAGTCAATCCGACAACCGGGCGATGGGTCCATTCCATTGTCGTTTCTCCGCTGTCCGCCGTTTTCGATCGCGTTCTGTCATGAGTATGCGGCGTATCCTCGCCCCGGGCATCCATCGGATTCTGGGTTCCGCCTCCTATTCAGATGGGCCTGGCTCAGACGATGCGTGCAACATCTGAAGCAGAGGCACTCCCACAAACGATGTAGGCCCGCGCGGCTCCAGGCGGGCACGGAGGCGCGTCCGCCCCGTCCGTAGCTCGCTCGACCCAGGCGAGTCCAAGGCCCTGGGCGGCGGGCTCCTCCCGCGGGCAACCGGCCCTTTTGCATGGCCGAACCTCCCCGATCTGGATGCGCCCGCCCGCAGCGGACCGAGGCTTGATGTCCTCAGCCCCGAGAGGCAGGAGGCAAAGCCAATGTCACCGCAGCTCATCCGCACGCAGATTGCAGGCGCTCTGTTCGTGCACGGGGTCGGTCACACGCTGGGTTTCTGGATGCCCGCCCGGTCGTGGGTGCTCGGACGCTTCCTGGGGGAACCCACGTTGCGCGTGGTCAGCAGCGTGTTCTGGGTGGTCTCCGCCATCGGCTTTGGCGCCGCCTGTCTGGCTTTCCTTGGCATCCTTATTCCTTACGAGTGCTGGCGCAGCCTGGCGCTCGTTACGGCCGTCATCTCCCTGGTTGGCTTCATCCTGTTCATCGGCAACGGGCCAGCCTTCAACACCGTCGGTGCGGTCGGCATGACTGTAGCCGTCCTGGTGGCATTGTCGTGGGCCAAGTGGCCGCCCGAGTCGTTGATCGGCCGCTGAGGAATCGTAGAGGGCCGCCTGCCGCCAATTCCCTACTCGGCGGCGCGATCCTCCAATCGTCTCCCCGCGTCACTGCGCCGAACCCTTTCCACAGCCCGCCCTCGACGCTCCAGGGCGGGCTGTGCTATTCTTCAGCACGTGCCTGCCGCGGCAGGCGCACGCACAGATCAAGCGAGGCTCGACTCTTACCGATGCGCAAACCCTCTCGCTGGCTCCGTTGGCTGCTCATCCTGGGCCTGGTGTGGGCACACCTCGGGCTCGGGTTTTCGCTCCTCTCCGATCGGACACCCAGGAATCTGACCCTGGCCATTTCGATCGAGGCCAGCGGGGCCTACACGCTGTTGCTCTACTTTACCCGCCGGATCTGGCTCCCTTGGCTCGCCCGCCGACCGGTCGTGGGCGCAATAGCGCTCGGCATCTTCAATGCCGCACTTGTGGAAGCCTTGTTTCTCGCCGTGCAGACGGCCCTCGGCGCCGAGGGCGTGGCCGCCCACCCGAATCTTTTCGTCGACTGGCTGATGACGATGCCGTGGTACATCGGGATGGTGTGGATCTTCGTGCGGGTTCAGCGGGTTGAGCAGTACGCTTCGGCCGCCGTCTTGTTGTGGGGCGCGGTGTACGAAAGCGGCGCCGATGGAACGGTGGGCGGCGTTATTGTCCCGGCCCTGTTGGGCTCCCCGGTCAATCTGATCGAGCACAACGTCTTTCTGTTCGGGCTGGCGTTCTGGCAATTCATCCCCGTCTACAGCTCGCTCGTGCTGCCTCCCGCATGGGTGCTCGCGGCCTCCGAAGTCGGCCCGGCCGAGCGCCCGCCGGCGAGATTCCTGCCGGGTCTCAAGCCGCTGCTGTGGCTGGTGCCGTTCACTATCTATCTCCTGGTCGTCCTTTTGGTGATGGCTATCCTCGGCAACCGGTAGAAGAACCCATGCTCTTCAGGCGACTCCTTACTCTCCGCACGCTGGTCACCGCGCTCGCCGTTTGGCTTGGCCTTTCCACCACGGTCGTCCTGATCGTTGTCTTGATTGGCGGCGGTCCGAACACGCGAGCAGTTATCCTGATGGGCTCGGGCTTGGTCCTATTGTGGATAGGCTTGGGCGGCACGCTGATGTACCTGGCTCGAGACCGGGTGCGCGACTTCGTCCTGCACCTGCCATGGGATTGGCGCGTCAGCTTCGTGCTCATGGCCACGCTCTTGGCCCTGCTTGAAGAGGCTGTCACCACGGGCTTGACCAACCTGGCACCTTTGTTCGGGGTTCCGATCGGTGCAGCATACATAACCGCCTCGGCCAATTACCTGGACGTGGTGTGTCTGCACAGTGTGGTCGTCTTCGTGCCCATGTTCGTCGCCTGGGCGGTCATCCTGCGGCGCTTGGCCTTCAGTCCATCTGCAGTGTTTGTGCTCTTTGGTCTCACCGGGACGCTGGCCGAGGCGAGCTTTGGCGGGGCGCAGGCCTTTGCCCAAATCGCCATGTGGGTCTTCGTCTACGGGCTGATGGTGTATCTTCCCGCTTACTGCCTGCCCACGGAGCGCGGCGCGGCGCCGCCGCGCGGGTGGCACTATCTGCTGGCGGTGGTGCTGCCATTTGTGTTTGCGATCCCTGTGGCTGGGGCGGTTGGCGCGCTGCATCCGATCCCAATCCACTTCCCGCCTATCGCGCCAGGCTCGTGAGGCGCCCGCCGACCCCAATCCCTCCCCTCCGCGCCTTCGCGCCCGGCTCGTCGCGTGCCACCTGACCCCTTCATTATCATCGGGGGTCGCAGGGGGATATGGGATTCGCGATAAATTCAAGACCGAGAGGGCGCCTAGCTAAGCGCTACCAGCATTCCTAAATGCTGTGAATGATGCGCGTCATGAATCTACTTGGTCACGGGGAGTTCTGCGGGGTGTGCGGTTGACAAGAGATGTTGGGCGGGATTTTCCCGCCCAACATCTCAGCATTATCAGCGGGCGTGCGTGAATTCCCGGGGCCTATTTGACCTTGTCCAGCGGGATACCGAGCGCCGCGGCGACACCATTCCCATAGGCCGGATCGGCTTTCAGGCAGTTCCCGATGTGGCGGATCTTGATGAATTCGGGCGCATCACCCATAGCCCGGGCGGTATTCTCGAACAGCGCCTGCTGTTGCGCCTTGCTCATCAAGCGGAAGAGCTTGCCTGGCTGTGTGTAATAGTCGGAATCGTCCTCGCGGAAATTCCAGTTGTCCGCCGCGCCCGACAGTTCCAGCGGGGGGTCGCTGTATTCGGGCTGTTCCTGCCACTCGCCAAAGCTGTTCGGTTCATAACCGATTGTGGCGCCCTGATTGCCATCCACGCGCATCAGGCCGTCGCGATGGGATGGATGCGCTGGTGCGTTCTTGGGGCTGTTGACTGGAATCTGGTGGTGGTTGACACCCAGGCGATAGCGTTGCGCATCGCCGTAGGAGAACAGGCGACCCTGCAGCATCTTGTCCGGCGAGAAACTGATGCCAGGCACCACGGCAGCCGGGTTGAAAGCCGCCTGTTCCACATCCTGGAAGTAGTTGTCCGGGTTTCGGCTCAGTTCGAGCACGCCCACCTCGATCAAAGGTAATTCCTTCTTGGACCAGACCTTGGTCAGGTCGAAGGGATTGTAGGGCAACTTCTTGGCCTGTTCTTCGGTCATCACCTGGATGTACATCGTCCAGCGGGGGAAATCCCCCCTGGCAATGCACTCGAACAGGTCGCGTTGGTGGCTTTCGCGGTCCTTGGCGACAATCGCTTCAGCTTCCTGGTCGGTCAGGTTCTTGATGCCTTGCTGGGTGCGGAAGTGGAACTTGACCCAAACACGCTCGTTCTTGGCATTGATCATGCTGAAGGCGTGACTGCCAAAGCCGTGCATGTGGCGGTAGGAATATGGGATACCACGTTCGCTCATGGTGATCGTGATTTGATGCAGCGCCTCGGGGAGAGAAGTCCAGAAGTCCCAATTGTTCTTCGCCGAGCGCAGGTTGGTTTGCGGGTCACGTTTAACCGCGCGGTTGAGATCGGGGAACTTGTGCGGGTCGCGCAGGAAGAAGACGGGGGTATTGTTGCCCACCAGATCCCAGTTCCCCTCTTCAGTGTAGAACTTCATGGCAAAGCCGCGAATATCGCGCTCCGCGTCGGCCGCGCCGCGTTCCCCGGCGACGGTCGAGAAGCGCACGAATGCTTCGGTCTTCTTACCAATGGCTGAGAAGACTTTGGCTTTGGTGTACTTGGTGATGTCGTGGGTCACCGTGAAGGTGCCAAAGGCCCCCGATCCCTTGGCATGCATCCGGCGCTCCGGGATCACCTCTCGGTCAAAGTGGGCCAGCTTCTCCAGGTACCAGACATCCTGCAGCAACATGGGCCCGCGCGGGCCGGCGGTCATGGCATCCTCATTGTGGGGTACCGGGGCGCCGGCCGCGGTGGTCAGTTTCTTGCTCTTGGTCATTGGAGTCTCCTTCTTTCAACAATAGTGG
>DATEAT010000159.1:0-21859 GCA_035288225.1 Anaerolineales bacterium
ATCGCTGCGCCACGATTGGAGGCGCGTGAAGAGCATACCCATGTCGCTGCGCCCGACGCGCTGCAGGGCCATGGCCACCGCCTCGCGGACGCGCCAGCGCGGGTCGCGCGCCTGAACGCGCAGCCGGCGCCAGGCCCGCTCCTCGCCGCGCGTTGCGGGAATGCCCAGGCCGAGCGTCCCGCAAAAGGCAAGGAACTCGTGAGGCGTGTTGGTGGGTGCGCGCTGCGGGGTGTACTTCAGGTAGGCGTTCAGAGTGCGCGGGGTCAGCTCTTCGACACTGGCCTGCGCCAACTCGAGGTTTCCCCGCGGGCCGGGCAACCCGGACTCCTTCAGCAACAGTGCTTCCACGTCCCGGGCAGCGCGCAGCCGCTGCCGGTAGAGGTCGATCTTGTTTATCGTGGACATCGTTGCCTCACCCTCAACCCCCTGGCAGGAATTGGCAAGGGCTGCGATGATCCGCAGCCCTTGAGAACTGGATAGCGCGTCGGCGCTCCCGGAGCGACTACTTCTGCGAGGCCAGGCGGCCCAGGAGGCCGATGACGTCGTCGACCATCGAGCCATCGCTGTTGGCATCCAGCAGGCGTGTGACGACGCCCATCAAGTCGCTGTTGGTGCCGCCCATGTGCTTCTGTTCCGCGAGCAGCGTCTCCGAGAGAGTGGTTGAGGTCAGCTTCTTCTTCTGCTGCATCTGGCCCAGCACACCCATGACGATCGGGGCGAGCATCATCAAGAGTTGCCCGGCATCGACGTTGGTGCCGCGCTGCAAGGTCTGCTCCACGGCCGGGCGGCTTTCGCCCAAGAGATGGCGCAGGATGCCGTCGCCCTGGCCGGCTTGATACTGGGCCACCGCCGTCGGCACATCCGCAAGGATGCTGCCGTCGTGATCCTTCTTGAGGGCCCTGGAAAGGGATTGGGCGCCGAGCCTGGACTGTGTGTTGCGAGCCAGGGCCGAGACCAGCAGCGGCAGGGCGATGCCGATCGACTGCTGTGCCGTTCGCTCGTCAACGCCCAGTTGGCCGGCGATCGCCGAGATCGTCTGCGGGGTCAACTGGCTGCCGATGGTTTCAATGAGTGAAGGCATGGTTGGGAGATCCCCTTCTATGAATTCAATCCGGCCCAACGGTTCTTGTCTGTATTGTATCAGAGGGCTATGGGCTTTCGTCGTCTTGGCAGCGCGGCAAGGGAGAGTGGTTACGGTGAAGTCGCGGGGGCCAAGCGACGACTCTGATAGATATCCGCTTCGAACATGCGGCTCATGTCTTGGGTGAAGTAGTGATGCACAAAGTACAGCGTTTGGCCGTCCGCTGAGAAGGCCGGCTCCCCGGCGAATGTTGAAACGATCTCCTCGGCGGTCCCCCAGGCGCCTTCGGGGGTTCGCAGCGAGCGATAAATGGCCGGCCCCGGCCGGCCGAGCAGGCTGGGCGCGTCGAACCATAGCTCGCGTTCGTCCGGGCTGAGGGCTGGTCGATTTTCGTCCGCGGCCGTGTTGACTCCAGGGCCCAGGTTCTCCGGTTGACTCCAACCGCTGGTGGTTTTCTGCGCGCGCCACAGGTCGAACCCCCCGAATCCGCCGGCGCGGCGCGAGGCAAAGATGATTTCGGTTCCACTGGCGCTCATGTGCATCTCGCCGGCTTCCAGATCGAGATTCACTTCCCGGCCGGCGTTCTGCCAGTCCATCCAGACCCCATCCCGTAGGGCGGCGCGGTAAAGATCGATTTCGCGCAGGTTGCCGACCCGGATGGAACAAAAGTAGAGCAGATCTCCGAGAACGAAGGGGCACCCATCCAGGGCCGGCTCATCGGGTGCGGCCAGCCACACGCGCGTGGGTTCGCTCCACGTTCCATCGATCGCACTCGCCGACCAGAGCCCGGTCACGCCGTCGAGCAACTGCTTCTCGGCGGGGATGTTGAGATCGGGCGTGAAGAAGAAGAGGAAGGCTTGGCCGTCGTGGGTCGGGAAGGGGCTATCTTCGGCGCCCGCAGTATTGATCGGGCCGGGCATCGGCTCCGGCGTGCTCCAACCTGCCGCGACGAACGGGGGCCACGGGTCGTCGGCCGGGCCGAATTTCACGGCGGACGCAGGAATCGCCGTCGCGCGCCCGATGGAGGGTGCCGGTGCGATCCGTGGGGCGCACCCCGCTGCGAACCCAAGTGCGAGCCCGCCCCACAAGAGCGCCACGGCCTGTCTCTTTGCCGTCATGTCAGTCCCTCTCAATGGCCTCAGCTCGGCCTGGGTCAACGTCCTGCGGCGGACTGGGCTACTCACCGGCGCGATAGGAGTCCCAGAGCTCGAGGGCCGGCTTGGGAGTGCCGTCAAACCGGGTCAGACCCACTGAGGCGAACATGCCCAGCGATTCGACATCCTGGCCCTGCCCCTGATCGCGCATCAGCTTTGCATAAGATTCGAGATTGAAGTCGCTGAGCAGCAGGTAGATCCAGAAGCGCAGCCGCGGACCCAATTGATCGTGGATGGCGCCCAGGTAGCCCACTTGGTCTTCGGGCGAGCCGACGAACGGGCCTACGGCCTGCGACGTGTAGCCCCCTTCGGCTACGGCCAGCGGCTTGGTGGTCCGCCCCAGAAGCGGCGCGTAGTAATCGAGCGGGATCTCGGCCGCGCTTTGGAACACGGCGAACGGATAGGACGAGATCACCCACGCGTCCAACCGCGGCTCAAAGGCCTCCACCGTCTCCCAGTTGGTCTGATACGGCGCGCGCCCCTCGGCCACAATGGGGATGAGATTGTTGAGGTCCTCCCACTGGAAGGTGACGAACACCTGGGTGGCGGGTGCCTCGGCCTTGATCGCGTCGTACAGGCTTTGATACAGACTGAGGTAGTTGGGGAAATCCTCCGGGAAGGCATCCGCATAGGTATTGATCTCGGAGGCCAGGCCGAGATAGGGGGGATGGAACTCGCGCACGATGCGCAAGGCGTAGTTGGTGATGGCACTGCGCACTCGTGGGTTGGCGAAGTTGGCATCCCAGCCAACGGGCAAGCCGAGGAACTCGCGTCGGTTGAGGCCGTTGAGCGGGTCCACCACGAAGATGACGTCCATTCCGTTCTGGCGGGTCAACACATACTGGTTGTGAATATCGTTGATGGCCGGCGAGTCGGCCTCCGCGTTCTCGGAGAAATCCTGCCACGGCACGGGCTGCTGCAGCAGGATGACATCCGCATGCCGGCCAAGGGTGCGGTAGTGGTTGAGAATGCTCTGTTCGGAGGCCTCGGGCGGCGAGGGGAAGAATCCGAAGACGGTTTGGCTGGAGGCGAAGGGCGATGTCTCCAGGCTCGGGATGGGGGCGAGCTGTCCGAGATCGCAGGCGATGGAAGCAATCACCATTGCACCCGCGATGCATATCATTCGCTTCACGAGCGGGCCTCCCTTCGGGCACGGGGCTGCGCGCCGGGTGCCAGCTCGCGCAACAAGCGCGCGGCGCGCGAGCGCATGGCGGGCGTCCCGCTGCGGGCCGCCTGGTTCAGCACACGCAGCGCGAGTGGTCTCAGCGCGGGATGATCTTGGGCTAGATCGACCAGACCCTGCAGCGCAAAAGTGCGCACGATGCTGCTTGGGTCAGTCTGGTAGCGCTGCAGCGTGCGCGCCGCGGCGCGCCATTCGGCAGGCTGCAGGTGAAGACGCGGGAGCATTTGGGCGAGGTGCCAGCGCAGCTCTTGCTGAGCGGTGGAGCGAGCCAGGCGCAGCAGCGCTCGCTTGTGTTTCTGAAGGGCGGAGGCATCGCGCAGGCTGGCCTTCTCGAGTGCATCCGCCGCACGCATGCAGACAATCGGATCCGTATCACTCAGTGCAGCCACAAGCTGGTCGAAGAGGTGCGGGCTGGCCTTCATACGCTCCAGCACCTGAGGCACTCGCCCTATCGAGCGCCGGTCCCCGCCGTGCAACAGGTCGCGAATATCATCGGCCATGATCGGACTCGACAGTCTCCACCCTGATCAGAAAGTCAATGGGGTCAGGCTGAGATCGGACCTTGGGTTCTCAACGTTTCGATCACAACCTGTGGTGCGGCCATCCTCGGTGTCAATGGCCTACGCCAGCTCTCCGTGGCAGCGCGGGCATTGCAGGTACGGCGGACCTTGGCCATTTTAGGTTGGTGTGAGCCGGCCGCCATCGGCGTCGGCCGATCATCCGGGTTGGCTAGACGCGCTCGATGCGCACAGCCTCGCCATCGCGCACGGTACGTAGGACCTTGGCATCGCCGGCGAGGGTACCGACGGGGTTGACATTGCTGTAGGCGCGCGGTTTCTCGTTGCGGCTGACCGGCGTGCGGCCGAAGAAGATGCAGAAGGCAGCGCCCACCGGCCAATAGGCCAGCTCACCGACAGCCATCTCCTGGCGCGCATCGGGCGCCTCCGCGAGCTTCACCGGGATCTCGAAGAAGATCTCGTCTCCCCAGCGATTGGCCTTGCCTTCGATCGGCAAGGCATTGAGGATCGCCTTGGCTGTAGGGCTCTCATTCAACTCCGCCTCGGCGATGACCTTGCCGGCGGTGATTCGAATTCTGACGGGCATGAGCATCCTCCTCGAGACGCGTGTCGGACCATTCTTCCGCGAACGTCCTGCCGCGCCGCCGGTCAGGGCTGTGTCGAACTCTCAACGGGCGGGAGGCAGGAGGCTTGCGAACGCCCGCACGAGTCGAAACAGATCAGACCGTGCCACTCATCGAGCTGAGTTGTCTCGCAGCCCGGCATCGGCACCGGCTGGCAGTTGTAGGAGAAACCCAGGCCGTCGGCGGTGCACATTGCGGGGGGCGGGGTGGCTGTAGCCGCAGCCGCCGGCAGGATGAAGTCCGCCAGAAGCGCCACGCGGTCGGTCCAGTTGAGGAATACGCGCAGGGTCAACGTCTTGCCGCGCGGCAGGACAGGGCTGACACAATACACTTCTTCACCGTGTTGGTTGATAGCGCGGCAAGGGTCGGCCAAGTCGCCAGTGAGGCTTTCAAGCAGCGCCTGCACCGGGCCAGGGAAGGCCACGGCTAAGCGCACGTCCCCTCCGGGAAAGAAGCCGTGGCTCACGGTCGTCACGCCGGCCGAACCCGGGACGATTGTGGGGGCTGGGGTCGAAGGAACATTTGTGGATGTCGGCGTTGGGGTTTTCGTTGCCGTCGGCGCCGGTGCGGCTCGCGTCGCGCTGGCTGGGGGTTGGGTGGCTTGCAAGGAGGCGGATCGAGAGAATAGGGAGGCCGACGGTGCTGCCACGCCCAAAGCCAGGATGGCCATCGGTACAAGCAGGGTAACGCGTCTCATCAGGGATCCTTTCTTCGGCGCGCGCGGAGCGGCCCGCGCAGGCGCCAAGGGCTGGGTTGGGGAAGGGGCCGGTGCATCCGACGATCCAGAGGCAGCGCGCCGAAACCATTATCGCATAAGGGAGGCTGCGGTGCCGTTCTGATTCGACTGCTCCGCCAGCTTGCGCGATTCTTATTTCGGCACGCAGGCGCATCCCGATCGACCTGCGGCGGCCACGATGTATTCCACCGTCAACATATCAAAACCCGACACCACCATATCGGCATCGTGGAGGTCGAGATGGCGCGTGATCGGATTGGGGATGGCGACGCAGTACAGGCCGGCCGCTTTTGCAGCGTGGATGCCGTGGATCGAATCCTCGAAGGCCACGGCCTGGGAGGCTTGCCCGTTCACATCCTGCAAGACGGCCCGATAGAGGTCGGGGGAGGGTTTAGCCGCCGGCACGTCCTCAGCGCACTTGATGCTCGTGAAGAGGGAGCGCAACCCAAGCCGATCGAGATGCCCGAGAACCCAGGCGCGATCGGAGCTCGAGGCAACGCCCAATCGTAATCCGCGGGCGAGCGCCGAGTGCGCGAAGCGCTCGAACCCAAGGGCAGCCGGCTGTGCCGCCAGCAGCTCGTGCTCACGGCGGATGCGGCGGCGGTGAAGCGCCTGGCGGTCCACCAGCCGACCGAGATGGCTCTCGAGGCTCAGGTAGGGCTGTTCGGGGTCGGGTGATGTGCCAAGCCATGAAGCCCATTCGCCTGGCGACACGTGGCATCCGTGCTCGCGATAGATCTCCTGCCAGGCGAGAAAGAATGGTGACTCGGTGTCGAGAATCAAGCCGTCGAAATCGAAGACGAAGAATTCAATCATGGGTTGCCGGCCGGCGACGGAATCGCAGACACGTCCTTCGTTCGCGGGTAGTGGCCAGCCGCCGGTGCCAGCGCCCTTGCCCGCCTGTCAGACCGACCCGGCCGCGCGCGCCGGGGCGAGGATGACCAGGGCCAGGCGGCGGGCGTAAGCCTCGAGATCCGCGCGTCGTCTGCAACAGGAACATACGCCCCAGGATGTGCGCCAACGGCGTGTGGTAGAGCTTCACCATCAATCGATTCGGCGTGAGACGCATGGGACGGTCGCCCATCCTGGAATGCCTCACGTCCGGCGCCGAGTGTTGTGCCGCTGGCGACGGCTCTCGGCTCGCCAGAAATCATCCGCTTGGGCCGGGCGAGGCGGGAGCATCGCTTCCAGGCGCGCGCGCCGGATTCTGGCGGCGCGCCGGAACGGCAAGGCGACGGCCGCGATGAGAATCGCGACCTCCACGGCGTAGGCCACAAGGATCAGACGTTCCTTGCCGGACGTCGTGTCGGGAAGAATGTAGAGGGTGGCCCAGCGGCGGGGATAGGTTAGGTCGTGCACGCCCGGCTCGGTGACCTCGAAGGTGAAGACCGGGCGCCCCGCGGCATAGGGGCTGTCGTAGGGCATCAGTCCGCGCTCAACACCCGTCACGTGCAGCTTGGCGTGAGACCCGGGGCTCGTGACCACCAGCCAGGGTTCAGCACCGGCGAGGATGATTTCGTCACTGATCACCAGCAGATCGTAGTCGTCGGTGTACACCGCATAGCGCCGCGCCTGGGGTAGGTCAACCTGAGGCGGCGAGCTGCGCATGTCGATCGCTTGGACTTCGTCGCGGTGCACCATCTCCACCAGCCCCAGTTGGCTGGGCAGATAGAGCAGCCCGGCGCCGAGAGTCTTCACAACTTGCGGCAAGGAACAGATCGTTACGAGGATGACGGCGAACAGCAGGATGCCGAGGACCACGTTGCGAATGGCTGGATCGCGGTAGGACGAGGAGGTCATGAGTGAGAGTCCTAAACCTGGCGCGGGATGGGATGCACGCCGTCGCGGCGGTCATCCGCGACCGCTGGCGACACGGGCGATTGCGGCAGGTTCGGCTATTTGAGCACGTTTCGGGACTGTCGGCAAGCCGGCGACGACGCCGAGGACACGCGGCCGGACCCAGCTGTGGGCGTAGATGCAGTGGCATGCAACGGCGGCCGCCCCGCACCGTAGGAGGAGGCCAAGCGCTCAATTGGTGTTCGTGAGGTGCTCCTTCACAGATCAAGGAGCACAATCCGGGGCACGCCTCAAGGCCGCGAGCCCCCATCGACAAAGAGATCGAGCGTCGCGGAAGCCAGTATCAGGCCATCGGCTGCACTGCCTTCGAAGATCACCAGGCGCAGCGGCCCGTGGTACGAGGCGGGGGCCGAAATCGGGCTGGCGAAGATGCCGGGCTGGCCGAGTTCGGCCTGCACCATCAGGCTGCCGGCATTCAGCAGGCGGCCGTCGGCGCCGAACACGTGATAACCCAGTGTGTTCTCAAATGGCGAGAGGCTCACTCGGCCGCGAACTTCAAAGGATGGGGGAGATACCGAGTATCGCGCGGGCGAATCGATGTAGATGCCGCGCGACTCAAGCACCCTTGCTGAGGGTCTTGATTCTGGCGGCGCTGTCATCCCCAGGTAGAGATCGACGGACGTCGACCCGCCGACGAATCCCGCCGAACCGAAGAGATCGAGGATTTCGATTCGGCCTGGCCCCTCATACTCCGCAAACTGGATGGCCGACTCGAAAGACGCGAAGCCCGCGTCGGCGGGGGTTACCGCGATGGAGCCCTCGCCGATCAGTGTTCCGCCAGCGTCGTACACTCGATAGACCAATCGCCCGTCGGACGGCCCGACCGTGACCGTGCCGCGTAAGGAATCGCCGCCGCCAAAGACCTCACCGACGCGAGGCGATGCTACGACGATCTCCCCAGCGGCCAGATCTTGCGCGACGATCTGGGTCACCCTCCAGGCGGCCGGTGAACTGCCGCCGTCTTGCTCGACGAGCACTTGCCAGACGAAGCCGGGTTGGTAAGTGAGACCGCGAATCCCCGGCTGGTCCGCCCAGTACTCGCCACTGGCCGGGTCGTAGATCTGCAAGCACAAACCTGCCGGGCACGAGAGCGGCCGAGGGCCAACAATCACAAGCCTTGGAATCGCGGTAGGGCCGGCGGGAGCGGAGGAGGAGGGTGGCGGCTGAGGGCCGGGCTCGACCGGCTGGCCAGGATATTGAATTCGGCAGGCCAGGCCAGCCACCAAGGCCAGTAGCGGCGCGATGGTCGCGAGCAGGGATCGAGTGCGTGTCATCGAGGTCGTCTCCTCTTCCTCGAGGGAGTCCGGCACTGGGCGCAGTGCCAGGAACGAGCGTCGGGCCTTCTCCGCCCAGGGAGCTATTCTACACGTTCGAACCCCGAGGGTTGTGGCTGAAGAGGTGGCGCGACCGCTACGGGGTTCTTTCACTTGAGACGGATGAGGCGTTGCAGGGCGGCGCCCGGGATGCGGCGCAAAAAGCCGCGTGCCTCGAGGTCGAGTTTGACCGAAATGGCGTACCAGGCGACAGAGCCCAGCTTGGCGCGCTCTGTTCGGGTGAGGTGCCGCGCGACCGCGCCCGCCAGGCGGGCGAATGGCAGCCCAGGCTCCTTTCGCGGAACCACTTTGAGGATGGCGCGTTTCAACGCCTCATACTTCCAGCGTTCGATGCGCGGGGCCGACTTGCCCCGCTCGGGGTGACGCAGTTGAACTCGCTCTTCAAGAGCCGGCATGCTTATCCTCCATGAGCGCAACGATATGACCGCGAGTCTCGCGGGACCATCCCACCGCCTCGTTTCACAAAGTGGCGAAATCGAGATCGGCCCGAGTCATTCTCCGGATCTCACGCGGCCTCATGCGCACGATCCGGGCCGGCGGAGTCGGCACGCATGTCGCAGGCCACCACCCCCCGTGTTGACCCGTGCCGGATGCGATCCCCAAATGATCGTGATTCGATTCAGGGCAACCCCTTGTTATGGCGGGGCAGGGCGCGCGTGGAGGATGGCCGCCATTGATACAGACTCAGGTCGATGGTTCCGTTGGCCGCAGGACGCACGCCCTCGCGGCGGAGCAGGCTCAGTTGTCGGCGCGCGCCGGCGCCTTGCAGGCTTATCTTGCCGCGCACATTGAGTACCCGGTGCCATGGGACGCGCGACCCGCCAGGCAGGGCGTGCAGCGCATAGCCCACCAGCCGCGCGTGGTTCCCAAGCCCGGCCAGGCGGGCGATCTGACCATAGGTGGCAACCCGACCGGACGGGATCCTGCGCACGGCGGCGAAAATGCGCGCGTGAAGTGGTGAGGGGTCCTTCACAGCCCAACTTCTCTCGCGGGCGTCGGTGGATCAACCGAGTGCAACATCGAGGATCATCATCACCACGAAGCCGAGCATTGCCCCGATGGTGGCGCGATGGGTGTCTTTGGCTTGCTGCGATTCGGGAATCAGCTCTTCGACCACGACGTAGATCATCGCTCCGGCGGCAAAAGCCAACGCGTACGGCAAGAGGGGTTGGATGACGATCACCGCCGCAGCACCCAAGACGCCGGCCACCGGTTCGACCGCACCCGAAAGCTGGCCGTACCAGAAGCTCCTGAGGCGGCTCATTCCTTCACGGCGCAAGGGGACCGCGACTGCGGTGCCCTCCGGAAGATTCTGAATTCCGATGCCGATGGCCAGGGCTACGGCGGCGGCGAACGAGGTGGATGGCACGCCGGCGTGCAGCGCGCCAAATGCTACGCCCACCGCGAGCCCCTCCGGAAAATTGTGCAGCGTGATGGCCAAGACCAGCAGAATGCTTCGCTGCCAATGGGTCTTGATGCCCTCCGCCTCTTCGATCGGCAGCCCGATGTGCAAATGGGGCAGAATGCGATCCACGACCCACAGAAAGGCGCCGCCCAGGAGGAAACCGATCGCGGCGGGGAGCCATGCCGGAAGGCCGGAGCCCGCCGCCATCTCGATGGACGGTGCAAGCAACGACCAGAAGCTGGCGGCGATCATCACCCCGGCCGCAAACCCGAGCATCGAGTCGAGGACTTCGCGGCGCAAGTTCTTAAAGAAGAAGACGGCCGCGGCGCCGACGGCCGTGAGCAACCATGTGAAACAGGTGGCGACCAGTGCCTGCAGGATGGGATGGAGCGAGCGGATCCATTCGATGGCGGCCATGCGGGTCCTCGGAAGGCGTAGGTGGCTGGCAGGCGAGCTGCGGCCGCAGGGGCGACCGACGGCGCGAGTTCATCGTGCCCGGCGTGCCGCACGGTCGGAGTGCGCCTATTCTATCTCGAGGGCGCGCGGCGCGCGCGCGAAGATAGGCGCGGGCAGGGGTTCATAGGCATGGGATGGGCCGGCTTGGCTGGTCAACAAGCCGTCGTGGTCGAAGAGTGGCAGGCTATAATCCGGCCACATCCCTGCGGAGGTTCACCATGCTCAAGGACCTAGTCCCCAAGACCCGAAGTGTCCGCCGATTCTATGAGGAGACGCCGGTGCCGCTGGCGACCCTGCGCGAGATGGTGGACCTGGCTCGCCAATGCGCTTCAACGCGCAATGCGCAGCCGCTGAAGTACGTCCTGTGCACTTCTCGGACACTCAATGCGCGCATCTTCCCCCTGCTGGCGTGGGCCGGTTACTTGAAGGACTGGGGTGGGCCGGTGGAGGGCGAGCGCCCGGCGGCGTACATCGTGGTCTTGGGGGACACCCGCATCAGCCGGAGTTGCGACACCGATGCAGGCATTGCCGGACAAACGATTCTTCTGGCGGCCCGAGAAGCGGGGTGGGGCGCAGCCATCATCGGCTCGGTGAAGAAAGAGGCTCTGGCGGGCCTGCTGACCCTGCCGGCGCCGGTGGAGATTCTCTTTGTGATCGTCCTGGGCAAACCCAAGGAGCAGGTGGTGCTCGAACCGCTGCCGCCGGACGGTGATGTTCGCTACTGGAGGGATGCGCAGCAGGTCCATCACGTCCCCAAGCGCGGATTGGAGGAGGTCATCGCCGGCTCGTACGAATGACACGCGGGCCGGGTCCGGCGGGCAGGAATTCGAGAGAGCCCATCTGCGCGGTGCGGGTGGGCTCGCTTCTATTATGCGCTGCCGCAGCAGCGTGCCATGGGGCGGATCGCGCGCGATCGATGTCCTGGGGTGGGGAGGAGATACGGTGACCGAAGCCGCGGTTGCGCTGGGCGTCTCAGCGCGGCCGGCCTTCCCGCCCTTCGGGCGCCACCCGAACGCAGGCCAGCCCGAGCGCGAGCAGAAGGGGTGCCGGGAATGCAACCCAGATACCGAAGGGAGCGAGCAGGGCAAGGAAGACCACGCCGGCCGTGAGGCCGATGGGCAGCAAGGCGTCGCCGAGGACAAGCGCCAGCCCGATGAGGAACAGCAGCACCGCGAGGGCGAGGGCGAGGACAACCACGTGCGCACGGAAGAAGCCCAGTATGAAATCGCGGTACAAAACCAGGCGAGCCGCGTCGGCCGGCCCTGCGATGAAGAACCACGGCTGAGTGAGGGCCAGGTAGCCGGTGGCAGCTGCCGTGATGAAGAACAGTGCGGCGAAGAGAGCGCGGCCGGCACGCGGCCAAAGGTAGGCCACGATGCACATCAGCAGCGAGGCGGCGTTGGCCAAGATCCAGGGTTGGCTGATCTGCGTAGGAAGCATGTCCCCCATCCCTCGATTCGCCTTGCCCGTGCGGATCGTGCCTGGGTGCCAAACGTGATTGTACTTCGTGCTCAGCGCGATGACCACCTTGCATGCGGAGGCGAGACGCGCACGAGGCGGATTGCGCTGCGGGGAAAATCATCCGTGAGCACGTTCCGGCGCAGAGCGGCACGCGAGCGCCGGTGAAGGTGAGACCCTCAGCCGTAGACTCGATTGCAGCTTTGAGGGGTCAAGAACGAGTTCGGATCAGGGGCTGCGCGAGGTCAGGCTGGCGACAAGAGGCACAACATCGCGAATATCGGAGAGAACGTGGAAGCGGCTGTTGTCGGCCGGCGGCATCGCGGCCGACTCGTGACCCCAGGTGAGAGGATGCGGGATGTAGGCCGCATGGCCGCCGAGCTCGAGGACGGGCAGGATATCAGAACGGAGCGAATTGCCGACCATCAGGAAATCCGCAGGCGACACGTTCGCCTGAGCGAGGAAGTCGCGGTAGACGCTCAGGGTCTTATCGGCGACCACCTGCACGTGGCGGAACAGCTCCGCCCAACCGCTGCGGCTGATCTTGCGGGTCTGCTCAGCCAGGTCGCCCTTGGTGAGCAATGCCAGCGGCGTGACCGCCGCCAGCGCGGCGAGCGTTTCGCCGACGTGCGCGATAGGTTCAACATCGCGTTGCAGCATGGCGCGCCCGAGGCCGAGGATGGCCTCGATGTCGGCCGAGGTCAGCCCGCCGCGCGAGAGTTCGACGGCGGTCTCGAGCATCGAGAAGGTGAACGACTTGATGCCGTAGCCATACACACCGACATTGCGCACCTCGTTGCGATCGAGATGCTCGTGCGTCTGGAGCGGGTCGGCGAAGCGGGCGAGAAGCTGGCCGAGGGCCTCCTTGGCTTCGCGGTACACGACCTCGTTGTGCCACAGCGTGTCGTCTGCATCAAAGCCGATCAAACGGATCATGGGCACCTCAGAGGCCTGCGGCCCGAGCGCGGTCGGCTTCGGGCGAGATGGCGCACGAGGGTCACCGGGCAGCGAGAGCTGGGGGGACACGTGGCTGCCCGTGGAGCGTTGGGCGACGCGAGTCAACCCGCTTGCGCTTCGACGACCGGCGGCCGGGGCTCGCGCAGCGCGACGGCAACGAGCAGCGCGCCGAGCAGCAAGCCGACTCCATTCACGTAGAAGGGAATGGCGTGGCCCGCATGGTCGTACAACCACCCGCCAGCCAATGGCCCCACCAGCGCGCCAAGAAAGTAGGCGAACGTGTACAAACCGTAGCTTGAGCCGCGCGTGTCTTCGCCGGCGATATCTGCCACGAAGGCGCGCTCCGCCGGTATCGAAGCAGCGTAGCCGACGGATTCAACCGTCCACAGGACGGCCAGCAACCCGACGCTGCGCAGGTGAGGGATCAAAACGGAGGCGACGGCCCCGACCACCAATCCGGCAATCATCAGCGGGCGGCGGCCGAAGCGATCGGCCAGCCGGCCCATGCGGGAGGGGAGGAAGGCACTGATGAGGGCGGCCGGCGAATAGGCTGCCGCCAGTGCCGCCAGGTTGGCGCCCAGCGAATCCTGGAGGAAAACCATGAGCAGGGGCCAGACCATGGCGCCGGAGGCGCCGGTGAGGCAGACAATGCCCATCAGCGTGAAGAGTTGAGGCGAAACCGGCCGGCTGGCGAGCGGGCGCAACGCGGCCGCCGGACGAGTCTCGCCCACGCCTCGCCAACCCGCCCACAGCGCCCACACAGCAGGCAGGGTGAAGCCGGCAAACACCCAGAACCATACGTGCCGTGCGTCGAGGGCGGTTTGCGACAGGACCCCCAACAGCGTGAAGCCGATGACCGTGCCGATCAATGCGCCCCGATTGACCGCCTCATCGATGAATCCGAAATCGCGCCCGCGCCCTGATGCCGCGGCGATGTCGGCGACGATGGTCAACGCCGACAGCCAGAGAAAGGCCTGCCCCAACCCCTGAAAGAAGCGCGCCACCGCCAGCATGAACACGGTGGTGGCGACGCAAAAGAGGGCCATGGCCACGACGTAGCCTGCCAACCCGATGAGCAGAAAGGGCCTCCGCCCCCATCGATCGAGCGCGCGCCCGAGGAATGGCCGCACCAGGACTGGAACGAGGGCCACCGCCGAGAACAGGCCGCCGACCTCTACGGCCGATGCCCCCAGCGCCCGTCCATAGATCGGTAGCACGAAGGACAGGATGCCGAAGGGGAAGGACACCAGGAAGATCGCCAGCCATAGTTTTCCGAGAGTCCGGGCGTGCAGTGGTGCGGCTATGGGTTGGATCATCACACCTTCTGAGAGAACGAGATCGGCGTGGGCGGGGCGCTTGTGCGACCCAACGCTTCGATATGATCGCGAGCCACATCTTCCCCGGGTGGTGCCGATCCGGCTTGAGCCGCCGGACGAATGACAGCGGAAGAGAGAGGCAGGGCCTCGCGCGCCAAACGATTGAAAGCCGCCCGCGGCGAAGCGCTGACAACCTGGCGTGCTTCGCCGCGGGCGTGTTGGAGGGAGACGGGGTGGGGCGGGCTAGCCGACCTGCTCCGAGAGATAGGCCTGCAAGCCCATCTGGCGGATTTGATCCTGCTGGGCTTCGACCCAATCGATGTGCAGCTCTTCGTCGCCGAGGATCGCCTCCAGCAAGTCACGCGTGCCATTGTCGCCGGCATCCACAGCCAGGCGAATGGCCTCGTTGTAGGCGCGGATGGCGCCGGATTCGGCCGCCTCGTCGTTGGTCAGGAAGCCGGGAATGTCGGCCCCGACATGCATTTCGTTGAGCTTGCTCACGATCGGGCGGCCCTCGAGGAAGAGGATGCGCGCGATGAGTTTCTCGGCGTGCTTCATTTCATCGATGGCCCGTTTCTCGATCGCCTCGTGCAGGCGCTTGTATTCCCAATTGGCACACATCTCCGAATGGACCATGTATTGGCTGATGGCCGTGAGTTCGTCGGCCAATAGGAAATTGAGCCGGTCAAGGATTTTTGGGTCGCCCTTCATTGTCAGCTCCTGTGGGTGGATGTCGGTTCGAGCGCAGTTTGCGCGTCCTGCGCACCTCGAGAGGTGTGGTGGATTCTAAACCGGTCGCGGCACGATGCAAGTGGGTGGCGGACCGGCCGAGGGAGCTCTCGACGTTCCCCCGCGCGAATGAGGTGGAGTTGCATGAGAAGGAACATGTGGTGCATCAGCCCAAGGTTGATAGTTCCGCCGATGGCCATGTGACGCCGCCGAGAGCCACGAGGGGCTGGCGGTATGTGTGAGTTGAGGTCTCGGATTCCCGCCAGGAGCACGCGGGAATGACAGTCCCTTGCAGGGGGCCTGGGATGAAAGCTCGTGGGGCGCGGCCACTCCCCAGGCAATCATCCGAGAAAGGCGCGCAGCACTTGGCAGATGCTCAGGGCGACCCAGTACTCGTTACGTGCGGCTCGGCTGCCGTGACCGTAGCCCGTGTCCCACAATCCGTCCCCCCGCTGATGATCGAGGAACCAGGCCAGGGCCTTGGCAACCTCGCGATCGTCCGAGGTCACGCCCAGGCGGGCCAGCATCTCCAGCACGGTCAGGATGTTCGGCCACCAGAACGGGTAACCGAACTTGAGCCAGTACTCGCGGCCGCGCCGATCGTTGTAGCGGTCCGGCTCGAACATGCGGCCCTTGAGAAGCATGCACGCGGCGCGCACCTCCGGCCGCGCGCGGTAAGCCGGGTGGGTCACCAGCCCGCGCAGGACCATTCCGGTCGCCAAGTGAGAGAAGGGCAGCGTGCGATCGGGAGGCAGCGGCGCGCCGCGCCAGAAGCGATGGGTCTTCTTCGAGGCGGGCACGGCCTGCGCTGGAATGATCCAGCCGCCGTCGTCCTGACGCATGGTCAGCAGCCAGTCGAGTCCGCGCCGCACATGACGGTCGTCGGCGAAACCCGCCTTCACCAGAAGCTCCATGATCGCCGAGTGATAGTACGGCATGTATTGATTGCCCAGAATCCCGCGCAGATCGCCTTGCGGGCTTTGGCAGGAGTAGAGGTACGCCGCGGCGCGTTCAATCGAGGGATGCGACCGGTCGTACGCGTACATGTCGATCAGTATTCCAAGTGAACGCCAGGTTTCCAGGACGGCAAAGTTGTTGTAGGGCTGAAGGGCGCCGCCCTTCTTGGGATACTCCCACGCGCCGCTTGCGCGTTGCCGCGCAAGCAAGCGACGTGCCTCGGGCAGATCCCACAACGCATGCGGGTCAGGTTGCGGTTCATCCAGCACGTCCCGCCTCACGAAAAAGGCCAAGGCGGGATCAGGAGCTTTCAGAAGACGCGGCACAGGGTCGACCCGCAGGGAGTTGCGCCATGTGCTCATGCTGGACCCTCGACGAGAAGTATCCGCAGCCGCGACGGACAACGTGGCGTTGAAGCGGCGAGTGCCAGTGCTTACCCAGAACCGCCCCTTTCCTCGCGGGCGCCATACCATTGGCTAGGATCGCTTCGCGGCTGAGCGCGGATGAAGGTACCTTGCTGCAGGTCGGCCAACGCCTGCTGGATTTCTTCGCGCGTGTTCATCACGAACGGACCGTAGCGGGCAATTGGCTCGTGCAGGGGCGACCCGGCCACCCACAACAGGCGAGCCCCCCTTGAACCGGCCGCAATACTCACTTCTTGCGCGGCTTGCACCACGGCCAGGCAGCGGGCGGCGGCGCGGGTGGCATCGCTTTGCGGCATCCGTAACTCGATGTCCCCTTGGAAAACGTATGCGAAAGCCGAATCTCCCGAGGAGACGGACAACACAGCCGCGGCCCCAGCCTCCAGTGTGATGTCCCAGTAGGTGGGCGAGACGGCAATATCAGTGACCGGGCCGCGGACCCCGCCCAGCGATCCGGCGACAATGCGCGCGGTGGCCCCGCTGCCGAGGGGTACCGTGGGGATGCTCTGGGCTGGGATGTTTTGATACCGCGGCGTTGACATTTTCTCGCGCGCCGGCAGGTTGACCCACAACTGGAAGCCGACCAGAGGTTCGGAGGTGGGCTGCGGCATTTCCTCGTGCATGATCCCGCTGCCCGCGCTCATCCACTGCACCTCGCCTGCGCCGAGCGTACCGCCATTGCCCAGGCTGTCGAGGTGCCTTACCTGGCCGCTCAGGATGTAGGTGACGGTCTCGATGCCGCGATGCGGGTGCCAGGGGAAACCGCGCACGTAGTCGTCGGTGTTCGGCGAGCTGAAGTCGTCGAACAGCAGGAACGGATCGAGATAGTTGAAGTGCGGGGTGCCCAGGCTGCGTTGCAGCCGCACGCCGGCCCCCTCGAGGACGCTCTGTGGCTGGAGGATGATCACACCGCGTTGCTGCCTGGTATTCATCGTGCCTCCCTGATGAACCGCCGCAAACCGAGGTACGCCTTTGGATCGAAATCGCCACGCTCTCGTGGGTTGCTGCCTGGCCACCGGCCATATCCGTGGCGAGCGGGGCCGGCCAAACCTCAACTTTCAGATGGAGCCGCGGGATGCGCGGCGCCTGGCGCCCACAGACGATAGATGTGCCGGGTCACGCCATCGGAACGCAGTGCGGTGCGTTCGTAACGCATGGCTAGCCGGCGAGCCACGGCGAGCGACGCCTCGTTGTGCGGATCGATGATCGCGATGAGCGAGGGCTGGCCGAGTTGGGAAAAACCGAACCGAACGACACGCCGCGCAGCTTCGCCGGCATATCCCTTCCGCCAGAAGGCCGGCAGCAGGAAGTAGCCCAATTCGAAGTCGATCTGGCCATCCACATCCTTCTCACTGAGCGAACCCAGGCCCACGAAACGGTTTGTCCCCAGTTCGATCAGCGACCACCACCAATCGCGCTCCTCGCTGGCCATGCGCACGGGGTCGGCGGCGTAACGCTCGAAGTGGTCTGCAACGACGTGGGGCTCGCGTGGCCCGCCGATGTGACGAGTGACCTGCGGGTCCTGCCATAACGCGAGGATGGCCGGAATGTCGGCGGAGTTCGGTGCCCGCAGCCACAATCGCTCCGTGTGTCCAAGATCCGTCAGCTCGTGCATCCAGGCATCCTTCTCGCGGGCTCGCGCGGAGGGTGCCTGCGAGGCAAGGGGATCGATCTGCCGCCTCAACGGCCTTCCCACGCCACGTATGCATCGTACATCTCAGGTAGTGTCTTCCACTGAACGCGCCCCGCCTGAACATATGGTTCGACCGCCTGGAGCCATTCCTCGAGCAAGAGCGGATCGAGCGGGGAGCCCAAGCTCCAAGAGAAGTATAGGATGTTGACCTGGCCCGGTGCGGCCAACTCGAGCGCCTGATCCAAAACGCCCATCATGGCCCGGACGTCCGCCTGCTCGAAGAGGCAGCCCTTCATCTTATCCTCACTGGCCGCCTCCTCCTGAGCGCACGCGATTCCCTGCGCGGAGGCCAGGATGACGAGTTTGCCATTCGGGTCGTGGGTGAGCCAGTCGCTCCCGCTCGCGGGGCGCCAGGGGTGAAGGCGGTCCTCCAGTTCAGGCGGGAACAGATCGTGGCAGGCGGCGGGGCTCTTGCAGTTGCGGAACTCGGGAGGGCGGCTGGCCGCAGGCATAGACATCACGCCGTAGGCCACGATCCCGGTTGTGAACGAGTAGCCGGCGTCGATGGTGGCAGCGATCCAATCGCAATGCGAGACGTTGCCCGAAACGTGTCTCACGCGCACGCCGAGAGACTCGAGCTGCTCGCGTTCGGCGCGCAGTTCGGGGCCAAGGCTGGCGCAATCGTC
Source organism: Anaerolineales bacterium (assembly GCA_035288225.1). Lineage (GTDB taxonomy): Bacteria > Chloroflexota > Anaerolineae > Anaerolineales > RBG-16-64-43 > RBG-16-64-43. The sequence goes on from DATEAT010000159.1 coordinate 18,506, forward strand.
GCTCAGGCTGCCACCCAAATCCGCGTGCACGCCCACCCCGTGGCCGCGCTGTTCCATTTCGAGCAACACGTTGTCCCCCCAGCGCAAGACCCCTTCGGTGACTTCCTTGCTTTCGAAGGTGAGCTTGGCGCCGTACTTTTCAAACAGGCTGGCCGTGTCGCGGATTTGAACGGTATGCGCACCGAACCGGCTCTCGCTCTTGTCGTCTCCCCATCCCTCCAAGTGCACCATCACGCCCAGATAGACCACGGGCGGGCCGGAGGTGGGAGGCGGGGCAGAGGGTGTCCGGGTGGTCAAAGGGGAATCGGGCTGCGCGGAGGCTGCCGCCGGCATACAGTCGCTCGCGCAATTCGCGATGTTCTCGGGCGGCGCGCATTTCCCGTCGCCACAAGCGCCTTTCACGGCCGTCTGGACAACCGCGGCTGGCGAGGGTTGTGGCCGAGACCCGAGGCATGCACTCAGAACGAGAAGACACAGGCCAACGACCGAGATGCGCCTCGGGCGATGGCCGTTCACCTGCTCCTCTCGCTGGAGCCTTGCTCTGAAAGAAGGCGGAGGCTGAACGCCGGAGCGCATGAGCGACATCTCCTGAAAAGCACGGACGCGCACGACAAGGCAGGCGAACTGCAAATCCGATAGGACGCCGGCTCGGCCCGCATTTCAATTGCTTGCGGCGTGCGGTTGGAAGGATGCAATACTGCGCTCGAATACGGGCCAGAGAGTCTCGAAATCCGCCGGAGTCGTCTGACAGGAAAAAGTAAACAGCCGACCATCCGCCTGGATAACATAGATGGCCTGCTGTGTCACGCTGCCTGATTCGGGGTCTCGGACGGTCACGACGGCTCGCGCCGTCGGGTATTCGGCGTTGGCAATTGCGTGCCGGCTGATGACTTCGGTTGTGCCTTGGATGCCTTGCAGCGCATCTTCGAGTTGACCGGCCAAGTCGAGGCCTTCGCGCGCCGGCTCGCCGACGACGAAAACCGCGCTGCCAAGATCTCTGTCCGCGGCCATCAGAAAGTCAATGTCGAAGCCAGCCTGCAACTCCTCCATCGGAACCATGGTCGGCGTCGGGCCGGGTGTTCCCTCGCCAGCCATCTCCTGGAACCCCTGGCTGAGCCCTTGAACGAGCGCGACCATGAAGAGCTCCATCAAGTCCCCGAGGCCGCCCAGGTCGGCCACCTGGTAGCCGGCCGGCAGCCAGAAGTAGGCGTGTCCGGCGTCGATCCGTTGCCAGGTGGAGATGTCCAGCTCGTTGGGAGCGGCGGTCGCATCAGTCAACGTCGGCGCAGGTGTCCGTGAGCTGGCGGATGCAACTGGGTGCGAAGTTGATGCCGGCCGCATGGTGGGAGTGGCGGTATTCGGACGCGGTGTAATGGTTGGGGTGGCGGTCCACTCCGGCGGCAGCGTCAAGCCGGGCCGGGCAGTGTCGGGAGGCAGCGTGTTGTCCTGGGTCCGACCGACCAGGCCGACGAGCGAGCATCCGAGCAGCACAAAGACCGCCGCAAGATTCAAGAGGAAGGCACGCCTCATCTCGATGGGATCCTCGCCGTGTTGAAATGAGCCCGGCGCCTATGTCCTCGGCCGCGCCGCGACTCGTGCGGCGTGGCCGAGCGTTCCGCTGGGGGCAGGTTGCCGCGAAGGACCGCACAAAGGGCTTTCTGCCACTCTGTTGAAGAGCAACGGTCCCCCATGGGATCTCGTTGCGGGTGCCGCTCTACTCGCGGCCCTCGAACTTGAAAGACACCTTGACCTTGGCCCGGTACAGTCGGATCGTGCCGTCCTCGATCTGCATATCGAGTTCGGACACCTCGGCAATACGCAGGTCGCGCAGGCTGTGGGCGGCCGTCTCGACCGCTGCGGCGGCGGCCTTCTCCCAGGATTCGCTGCTCGTCCCGACCAACTCGACGATCTTGTAGACGCTTTCTGGCATGTTGGCCTCCTGATGAGTCAATGCGGGCGGGGGTTGCGAGGCATGCAGAAAAAGGGCTACGCCGGGTCTGGCGGCAACCCAATCCCCGATCGTGCCCAGCCACAGGTCGACGCGCCTCTTCTATTGTAGAGGCATCGCGGCGGATGGCAAGCGGGGGCATCCGGCGGCGGTCCGCGAGAGAGGCCGCATCACGCGGGTGAGATATGGGAGCGCTTGGCGGTCACCGTGTCTATCGTGACGCGCCACACGCGGACCTCGCTGAGACCCTCCACCGGGAAGGGGCGATCGGTGCCGGCGTAATGGCGGATGACTTCGCCCAGGCCGTGTTCCTTCGCGGCGGCCTCGATCAGTTCGTCGGCGCGGCCGTAACCGATCACGCTCTCGAAGGCAAACGACCAGCGGCAGGGATTCGCGTCCTCGCGCAGCAGGCTGACATTCGTTTCGAATTCGAAGCATACGCGCGGATTGCGGGCAAGGAAGTCGAGCTTGCGCCCATCGCGGGCGGTGTGAAAGTAAAGGGCGTCACCGTCGTAGCCAAAGGCCAGCGGGACGATGTAGGGCTCATCCGCCATGGCCAGGCCGAGTCGAATCACCTGGCTCGAACGGATGATGCGGTCTATCTGCGTGCGGTCGTGGGTCAACTTCTTTGAGGAGGACATGGGTTATCTCATCCTCAGTGAAGGGTGATGGTTGTCAATCATAGTCGGGACGCCGAAAGGCTTGGACCTTGGCCGCGCACACATCGGCCCCCTCCGGCGGAGGGACTTCATCGATCGGGAAGGCAGATGGCAATTGAGCACTCGTCATCCCCCTGCAGAACGCTCGTGAGCACCTCCACCTCGACGGGCGAGCCGAGGATGTACTCCCACATGTCCTTGTAGAACCCCGCTCCGCAGTAACAGTAAGAAGCCGGTAACCGTTCCCCGAGCACTGGAAGTTGGCCCACGCGCGGACAGTGGCAGTAGAGTGCGCGTCGTCGCCGCGCATCGGTTTCTGCAAGGTATTCTCGCACCGAGCCGCTCTTCGGCATTTTGGTGGCGATGATCTGCTTTGAGCCCAGGGCGCCAGCCGGCCCCCAACCGCGACGAACGATCTCGCCGCGCACGTCCTCAGCAAGACCGAGCTCCAGCTCGAGGAAGGCCTCGAAACGCACCTGGAGCATGCGGTGAGCGACCGCGATCTCACCGGTCTCGAGGAATCGAGCGCGCACGGGGGCCAATTCGCTCTGTGGATAGTGACAGGCGCATGCGGAAAGGATCTGCCGCGTCTTCTGACCGCCGGTCGAACTCTCAAGCCGCCCGAGGGCCTGACGGGTCCACGCGATGACCTCGAGACTCGAGGCGCCGTCGTGCAACTCGGTGCCGCCTTGCAGGATATGCTGGCAGACATCCTGGCCGTAGGCGTCGTGGAGCACTCGCGAAAGC
>DATEAT010000160.1:0-3585 GCA_035288225.1 Anaerolineales bacterium
CCGGCCAATCGGCCAGCGCAGCGGCCGACTCGCCCAGCAGGAACTGCGCCTCGCCTGCCACGGGGCTCTCTGGATAAGAGGCCAGCAGCGAGCTGAGTGTCGCGCGCGCGGCCGCGTAATCCTGGGCTTCGAGCTGCATCAGAGCCTGGCCGAGCAGCGCACGGTCGGCCGTGGCCGGGTCGCCCGCGGCGCTGTGATAAAGCGCGGCGGCGCGTTCGAAATCACCGATGAAGCGTGCGTGTTCGGCGGTTTCGAACGGCGGACCCGCGGTGGGAGCGGGGGTTGGCGTGGGTTCGGGCGGGACGAGGGTTGGCGCAGCGATGCTCGCGGCGGGCGCGGTCGCCGTGGCCGTGCCGCGCGCTGCGAGAGGCAGGTTGCAGCCAGCCGCCAGGCTCGCGACAATGCTTGCAGCGAGCAGCCCGCTTATACGCGCCGCGGATGCGCGTGCAATACTCCGCCCGAAACTCGCCTGCATTTTGACAAACATACCTGCGCATGTTACCATAATCATCGTGGGCGCTCTCGCGAGGAGAGCGTTTTTTCTGCGTCGATGCGGGCCGATCGCGGCCGCGGGCGGTGAGGGAATGCGAACGCTGGAGTGGCAGGCCGAGCGCGGCACGCTGCGCCTGATCGATCAACGGGCATTGCCGGCCGAGTTGCGTTTTGTCGAGCTGACTTCGGCGGGCGAAGTGGAGCAGGCCATTCGCGAGATGACCGTGCGCGGCGCACCGGCCATCGGCGCGGCGGCCGCCTTCGGCCTAGCGCTGGCCGCACAGCACAGCCGTGCGAATTCCGCCGGCGAACTCTTGGGCGATCTCCAATCCGCTGCGGCCCTCCTGCGTGCGGCGCGGCCGACTGCAGTCAATCTCGGCTGGGCCATCGACCGCACGCTGCGTGTCGCCCGCGAGGCGGCCTCGCGGGCTGTCGATGACGTGCGCCGGCGAGTCCTCGACGAAGCCCAGCGGCTGGCCGATGAGGACGTGGCCACCAACCGCCGCATGGCCGCCTACGGGGCGGACCTCGTCCGCGATGGTGATACGATCATCCATCACTGCAATACCGGCGCGCTGGCGGCGGTGGATTATGGCACCGCGCTGGGGGTGGTGCGCGCCGCACACGAGCAAGGCAAGCGCGTGCATGTGCTGGTCGATGAAACCCGGCCGCGTCTGCAGGGCGCACGTCTGACGGCGTGGGAACTCGGCGAGCTGGGCATCCCGTATGAGATCATCACCGACGGCGCGGCCGGCCACTTCCTGCGCCGCGGGCAGGTGCAGCTAGTGCTGGTCGGGGGCGATCGTGTGGCGGCCAATGGCGACGTGGCCAACAAGGTCGGCACGTACATGCTGGCGCTGGCCGCTCAGGCCAACCACATTCCCTTCTATTGTGTTATCCCCCTCTCGACGATCGACCACTCCTGCCCCGACGGGTCGGCCATTCCCATCGAGGAACGCGACCCGCGCGAAGTGCTTGAGCTGGAGGTGCACGGTCAGCGCGTGACGCCCCGTGGGGCCCAGGCGCGCAACCCGGCCTTCGACGTGACGCCCCACGAGCTCGTCACAGCCTGGGTGACCGAACGAGGAGTCGTGCGCGCGCCCTTTGCGACCAACGTGGCGCGCCGGGTCGTCCAAGGAGAACCCGCATGAACCTGGTGATCACCGGTTCGGTCGCCTACGACTACCTGATGACGTTCCCGGGTCTTTTTCGGGATCAAATCCTGCCCGACCAGATCGAGTCGCTCAGCCTGTCGTTTCTGGTCGACGGGCTGGTGCGCCACCGCGGCGGGATTGCCACCAACATCGCTTACACATTGGCCCTGCTCGGCGAGCGCCCGCGGGTGATGGCCACCGTGGGTCAGGATTTCGGCGACTATCGCACATGGCTGGAGGCCAAGGGCGTCGACACCTCGGCCATCCGCGAAATCCCAGATCTCTACACCGCCTCCTTCTTCGCAACAACCGACCGCACGAACTCGCAAATTGCATCGTTCTACGCGGGGGCGATGGCGCGCGCAGCCGACCTTTCGCTTCACGAATTGCGCCCGCGGCCGGAGCTGGTCGTCGTTTCGCCCAACGATCCGGGTGCGATGCACAAGTATCTGGACGAAGCCACCGCGCTGGGCGTGCCTGCGTTCTACGACCCGAGCCAGCAGGTGGCGCGAGTGGATGGGGCGGAGCTCGCCCATGGGCTGGCGCACTGCGCCGCCCTCATTTGCAACGAATACGAGTACGGCTTGATCCAGAAGAAGACGGGCCTCTCCGATGCCGACATCACCCGCCGGGTGCGCCTGGTGGTGGTGACCCTCGGTCGAGAGGGATCGCGCTTGCAGGCGGAGGGTCGCACGCTGCACATTCCGGCCGTGCCGCAAGAGCGCATCGTCGATCCCACCGGTGTAGGGGATGCCTTCCGCGGCGGGTTCCTCAAGGGCACCCTGCGCGGGCTGGACTACGAGCGCTGCGGGCGGCTGGGGTCGCTGGCGGCCACCTACTGTCTCGAAGAGCAGGGCACCCAGAATCATCACTTCACCCACGCCGCGTTTCTCGCGCGCTATGAGGCGAACTTCGGCGCGGATGACCAGGTGCGTGAAATACTCGCAGGGTAGAGGCGAAGTAGAATCTCAAGTCCCGCCGCGCGCCACCCGCGGCGCCGAAGGAGCTGGCATGACCCACGACCACGACATCAAGAATCTGAAGCTGGCGGAGGGCGGGCGGCTGCGCATGGGCTGGGCCGAGCAGGAGATGCCCGTCCTGCGCCTGATCCGCGAGCGCTTCCGCAGTGAGCGGCCGCTTGCGGACCTGCGCGTCTCGGCCTGTCTGCACGTGACGGCTGAAACCGCCAACCTGATGCATACGCTGCAGCTGGGCGGCGCGGACGTGGTGCTGGCGGCATCCAACCCGCTCTCGACTCAGGACGACGTGGCGGCCACCCTCGTCTCGCACCTGGAGATGCCGGTCTATGCCATCAAGGGTGAAGACAACACCACCTACTACCAGCACCTGCGCGCGGCGCTCGATCATCACCCGCACATCACCATGGACGACGGAGCGGACCTGGTTTCGACGCTGCACAAGGAGCGGGTGCCGCAGTTGCCTGAGGTCGTGGGCGGCACGGAAGAGACCACCACCGGCGTCATCCGCCTGCGAGCGATGGCCGCCGACGGCGCGCTCAAGTTCCCCATCATCGCGGTCAACGACTCGATGACCAAGCACCTCTTCGACAACCGCTACGGCACAGGCCAATCCACGCTCGATGGGATCGTGCGCGCGACCAATGTGCTCCTGGCAGGCAAGACCTTTGTTGTGGCGGGCTACGGCTGGTGCGGCAAAGGTCTCTCGATGCGCGCGCGTGGGATGGGCGCCAATGTCGTCGTCACCGAGATTGAGCCGCTGGCGGCGCTGGAGGCAGTGATGGACGGCTTCCGCGTCATGCCCATGGCCGAAGCCGCCCGAATTGGCGACATCTTCTGCACCGTCACCGGCGACATCAACGTACTTGATCGCGAGCACTTTGCAGTGATGAAGGACGGCGCGATTCTCGCCAACTCCGGGCACTTCAATGTCGAGCTCAACATCCCCGCGCTGGAAGAAA
>DATEAT010000161.1:0-2880 GCA_035288225.1 Anaerolineales bacterium
CCTGGTGGCGGAGGCGCCGTGGGACGATCAAGCCGTGTTGGGGGCGGTGGCCGGGCAAGTGGTGCCGGCACTGCTGAGGAAAGACCCGCGGTGCTGGTGGATTCTCGATGACACGGGTCATGCGAAGAAAGGCACGCATTCGGTCGGGGTCGCGCGCCAATACTGCGGCAGGTTGGGCAAGACCGACAATTGCCAGGTGGCCGTGAGCCTGTCGCTGGCCACCGGCGCGGGCAGCGTGCCGCTGGCGTATCGGCTGTATTTGCCGCAGCCCTGGGCCGAAGACCGCCAGCGCCGTGCCGCTACCGCGGTTCCTTCGGCGATTGAATTCCGCACCAAAGGGGGGCTCGCCCGCGAGCAGATCGAAGCGGCCCTCGCCGCCGGGACGCCGCGCGGTGTGGTGTTGGCCGATGCCGCCTACGGCGATGAGGCGGATTTTCGCCAGTGGCTGAGCGCGCGCGATCTGGACTACGTCCTGGCCGTGCGTTCGGCGACGAGCGTGTGGTGGGACCGGCATCAGCCCGCGAAGGCCGGCCCGTCCACCCGCGGGCGGCCGCGCACGCTTCTCGCGCGCGACGCCCGGCATCAGCCGATCGGTGTTCTGGCGCTCGCCCGCCGGTTGCCGGCCAGCGACTTTCGCACCGTCACCTGGCGTGCGGGTACCAATGGCGCGTTGTCCTCGCGTTTTGCGCGCGTGCGGGTGCGCGCCGCCCAGGGCAACCGGGCGCGACCCGAGGAGTGGCTGCTGATCGAATGGCCGGCGGCCGAGGCGGCGCCGACGCATTACTGGTTGTCCACGCTGCCGGAGAATATCTCCTTCAAGCAACTGGTGGCCCACGCCAAGGGGCGTTGGATGATCGAGCGCGACTACCAGGAGCTGAAGTCCGAGCTGGGCCTGAGTCACTACGAAGGGCGCAACTGGCGCGGCTTTCATCATCACGCCACCCTCTGCATCGCGGCGTACGGCTTCTTGATGCTCGAGCGCCTCGCGGGTAAAAAAAACTCTGCTCGATTCAAGGAACCTCCCCTACCCAAACGCTTCCGCCCGCGTGGGTCTCGCCCCCCGGCAGCGTCACGTGCCGTGGTCGATCGCCACCGCGCGCTTCCGTCTCGCACGCGCCATCGCTCAAACATTGCCGCGGTGTCCATGCTGCGGGGGACCGTGGGGCAGGCGAACATGATTTATTTAACACAGTAGAATTAACTGACCCCCGGCAAAGCCGGGGGCTTATCTTGTGAGCGCCTCGGCAACTGCTCCCGGCGTTGCTCTCGACAATTGCTCCTGCATTGTTCTACCTTCGCCCATCCATGGGCTCGTACCTCCTGCATCCATGCAGTCGTCAAAGGCGCGGATAACACCGTGATCCGCCTGAAGGCGGCGGATTTCCTTCTCCTTCCCCCTTCAAGGGGGAAGGTTGGGATGGGGGTGAAATGCGTCAGCTTATGCCCGCCGTTCACGCTTCGACCCCCACCCTCGCCCTCCCCCTTCCAGGGGGAGGGAAATATATTTGTGGCGACCGCCGCATCGGTGAGCCCCCCGGCGGAGCCGGGGGTTTACCTTAAACGGCTCTGTTGAATTCCAAGTGGGTTAACGCGCGACATGCGGGTTGAGTTTCGAGAAGTCGAGTTTGCCGGCGAGCAGGAAGATCACGGTGCGAATCGTGGTGATCCGGCCATAGCCGCGTGCCTTGCGCTTGGCGGCCTGGAACAGGCCGTTCAAGGCTTCCAGAAACCCATTGGTCTGGCGTGTTTGCGCCCAGGCCACGATCCCCTCGATGTGGCGTCGGATCAGGTGGGCGACGTCCTTCATGGGCGCGACCTTGGAACGCATGACATTGGTACACCATTGCGCCAGCATGAGGCGCACGACGTTGACCTGCTTACGCTGGAGGATCTCGCGCAACTGCTCCCGATACAGCCAGGCACGCGCCGTACGCTTGCTGGTCAGCTGGGCCAGCACGGCGTCCAGATCGGCACGGGCGGCGGTCGTGAGATGCTGGCGATTCTTGAGCAGCGTCCAGCGCAGCCCTTTGAGGTCGGGGTCGGTTTTCTGCTCGAGGCGGCGCATCCGGTCGAGGGCCGTCGAGGCATGCGCCACCACGTGGAACTTGTCGAAGGTAATGCGGGCGTTGGGGAGGCTATCGCCCACCCCCTTGATGAAGGCCGGCGACATATCGATGCTCACCGACTCGACGGCGTGGGGATCGGCGCCATGCGCCTGAAGGTCGGCGGCCAACGCCTCGATGGTCTCGGCGCCGCGACCCTCGGTGACGAAGATAACCGCCCGGCGCTCGGCATCGGCCGCCAAGGTCACGTAGTCATGGCCGCGGGCGCGGGAGGTCTCGTCGATGGCCAGGCTCCGGACCTCGGAGAAGTCGGCCTCCGCGACCGCCTGTTCCACGTAGTGCGAACAGATGGCCATCACCCGGTGCAGACTCAGGTTGACCAGCCGCGCCACGCCCGTGAAGGTCATCTGCTGACACAGCGCCAGCACCAGCGCCTCGAACAGCAGCGTGAAGCCGGACAGCCGGCCGACCCACTCCGGTTCCACCTGGCGGACCAAGCCACCCGGCAACTTCACACGCGGCACACGGACCTCCAGGTAACACTCATGCTGGAAGAAGTTGAGATGCCGCAGCCGCTTGGCTTGCGTATCGTGCACCGGATGCGCACCGTCCACCCCGGGCACCGCAAACCGGCTGCCGGCCACAAAGTCGATGCGGATCGTCAGCGTTCTCGCCACCGCATCCAGATCAACCCCCGCCACATACCACGGCGTGGCAATACCCAAGGCGGTCTCAAATATCTTCTCAGTCATGGTAGTCACGTTGGTTGCCTATAGGAACTCTACTCTATGGTTACCCACTCAGATTTCAACAGAGG
>DATEAT010000162.1:0-18265 GCA_035288225.1 Anaerolineales bacterium
ATATCGTATCGCACGGGGCAGATCGCCTTGCCTTCAAGGAAAATCTGTCCTTGGCCGTCCAGGTGGTTGACTTTGGTTAGATCCATGGCCTGCTGGCCTCCGATGGCTGCGCGGTGTTGTCTATCCAATGATACGTCGAACCGCGGAGGAGTCAAGCGAAGTCGCGCTGGCCATCGCCCAACTCCGCCCGGGTCCGCGCCGCCTCGAGATGGGAAGTAGGAGTGCCGGCGCGGAATCACCCTGCCACCGCCTGCAGGCGGCCGATGGAATATCGCAACCCGTGCTATAAGAGGACTTGAGTTGCCCTCCACCCATGCTCGCGGACACCGCATGACAACAACCGGCGCATCCGAAGCAGCCCGAGTCTTTTCGAAGCTACCTGCACTTGCCGGGCTCGACGCGGCCACGTTGGAAGCCCTGGCGCGAAATGCCGCGCCTCGCCACTACACCGCCGGACAGGTCATCTATCTCGAAGGCGAGCCTGCTACGTCGCTGTTCCTGCTCGAATCGGGCTGGGTCAAGGCAACCCGCATGTCGCCCGATGGGCGCGAGCAGGCGCTGCTGTTTGTCAAGCCGATGGACATCTTTGGTGATATCGCCGTCTTTGCCGGCACCACTTACCCAGGCACCGTTGTCGCACTGGAGGAGGTGAAGGCGTGGACGATTGACAGCGCCACCGTTCTGGACTTAGTGGCTCGCTATCCCCAACTCGCGCTCGCCGTCATCCGCCGTCTCGCGCAGCGTGTGCTCTACTTCATCAGCCTGGTGGAAGATCTCTCACTGCGCAGTGTGGAGGCCCGACTGGCAAGCACCCTCCTGAAGAACGCGGTGGCAAAGGAGGGCAAGCTTTTCGTCCCGCGCCGCGAGTGGACCACGTTCGACGAGATGGCGACGCGCTTGGGGACGGTACGCGACGTGCTCAGCCGGGCACTGCACACTCTGGAAGAAGAGGGCTTACTGAGGGTCGAACGCCACGAAATCGTGCTGCTCGACGCCGAAGGGCTGGCGAAACGCGGTAATTCGAAGTAAGACCTAAGTCGTTCCCAGATACCCGGCCGGTCTGTATGCTCCTTGCAGACCGGCCGGGCTGTTTTATTGCGAGGAACGATGCCCGAGGCGCAGTCAACGGATGACCTCTTGCGCAGCGACGTGCTGCATACGCTGGCCGACGACACACGCACGGCGGCCCTCGAATTGCGCGTGGGCGTGCTCAACGCCGTCGTCCACCTGGGCGGTGCGGCACCCTCGCTAGACCAATGGCGGCTGGCAGAGTCGATTGCCGCGAGTGTTGTTGGTGTGCGCGGCGTCGTCAACCGCATCGAGGCGCCCGGGGCACCCAGCCCCATGCGGACGATCAATATTCCCATGGGCGAAAAGCCACGAGGAGAACGGTGAAGCGATACATCGCCTCCTTACTCGCGCTGTCGATGGTGCTCCTTTCGGGCTGTCAGCCGCCGGCTCCGGTCTGCCCGCCGCCAAACCGCACACCACAGTACCTGACCGAGCCGCCTGCGCAAGATCCACCCGGCCCCTCTCCGGCGCCGGCTCAGATGGCCATCGGAGGCCGGACACTCCGCGTCGACAAAGTCGTTGAAGGCCCATTGTGCAACGACACGTGGAGCGGGACGGTGTACGTCACCTGCAACGTTCAAGTCCTTGAATGGAAAGACCAACCCACATTCCTCAAAGGGTGCAATCTGGAAATCGATCCTGGAACAGTCGTGTACGTGGCCCACCACAACGATGCTCCCTACTACAACGGCTGTTCATGTCACACCGGCGAAGAACTCAATCCGTAGCCCGGTCACATTCGTGTGGAGCAAAGGCAAACACGACCCTTTGCGATACGCCGTGCAGCACGTGCTGACATCTTGAAAGGAGAATTCCGTGAAGATCAACTACCGACTAGGAGGCATCCTGGCTGTGATTGCCGCCTTGATGGGCATCATCGGCCATTTCGTGTTGTTCCTGGGTTGGTACCACATCGGCATGGCAGCCCCATCGGCTGAGCCGGGATGTGAGATCCTGCTGAAGTACATCCATCCCCTCTTGGCCGATTTTGGCATACTGGGCGGCGTGCTCTTTGCCGTCAGCGCGTATGGCTTCTTCACCAAGAGGAATTGGGCATTCTTCCTTTCCGTGGTTGCGCTGGTCCTGGCACTGCTCGGCAGTTGGTTTGTCAACGTGCCCTATATGGCTGCCGGCCTGCCGCCGATCTACTTCCCGCTCTTCTGGCCGTATGTCCTGCTCTACTTCCTCTTCCTGCGAGCCGTTGGAAAAGTATCCTGGAGCCTGACCCTGCTTGCCCTCTTGACCGGCGTCGCCTACATCTTCTGCTGGATGAATGGTGTGTCCAGCACCAGCCGGATCATTACCCAGGGGGCGCCGATCTTCGTCTTGGTGCAGCGGTTGCATTTTGTCGCGATGGCCGGCTGGGCGGTGGTCACGGTTGGGCTGCTGACCAAACCGAAGGAATGGATGCGGGTTGTCGGGCTAGCGGCTGGGGCAACGGAGCTGGCCGTGGGCATCCCGCTTGCCTTCGTGACCGCCCAGCAATTGGGGCGCTTCTCCTTGTTCGCTCTGGCGCCGATTTCGTGCCTGATCCTGATCGCCCTGCTGGTATGGCCCGGATTCTGGGCGAAGTATGTCGATGCCCCCGCCAAGGCAACATCCGCCTGAGGACCTGATTCTGCTTGACCGTCCCGCGCCTGATGGCTGGTTGCGGGAGCGGGGCGGCCTATGCTATTGTGAAGCCAGGCGCCATCGCATACCACTCGTTTTCGGCGCCCGAGGCACGCAAGGAGGAGGCACATGAACCTGTTCACGCTCGACAACCTGTTCCTGTTGCTTACTGGCCTGGTGGCAGTCTACTTGCTGTGGCGGTTCTACACCCGCTGGAGCAAGGGCAAGGCACTTTACGACGTCTACTACATCATGGGGTTCCTGGTCTTACTGGTCTCCGGACTGCTGCTCATCTTCCTCGGCCTGGGCACCCTGGCCTCGCCTTACGTCCTGACCGTGGCCAGCCTGATCCCGCTGGGTATCTCCATGGGGCTGGTGGAGCAGTACTACCCGAAGTACAAGCGGGCCTTCAAGTGGTTCGCCCTGGTCGGCTTCCTGGCCATCGCTCTCACGAGCATCCTTCAAATAGACATCGGCCGCAGGATCTCCGTCCCGCTCTTCCACGGGGTGGCCGGGCTGGTCATCTTCCTCGGTCCTTTCTTTGCGAAGAAGGCCGCCAAGGGCTTCTGGTGGGTCGGCATCGGTGGGCTGCTGATCGGGCTGGGCGGCATCGCTCTGGCGTTCATCGCCAGCGGCGCGCAATTGCTCTTCTTCAGCCCGTCCTTCGTCATGCTCATCCTGACCCCCCTTCTGTTGCTCATGACCCTAGCGTTCACCTGGGGTTTCGTCAAAGACATCAAGGGCTGAACTCCCTCCCCGACCCTCCCCCAACGGCTTTCGTTGGGGGAGGGTATGAATTGGGAGGACCCTGAGGCTCGCTGCCCGGATGCGGTTGATTGCAGCCGTGAGACGGACGTTCTCTCACCAGGAGTCGCGTATGCAATTCGTCAGAGACCGCTTGAACTTCCTGTTCAGATCCACAAAAGGACTCATCCTCGTCGCAGTTGCGATGATTGCCCTTGAGACCGCCGTCTTCGGCATGCTTTCAGGACCGATGGCCGAGTTCGGCGTGCGCGACGTCGTTGTCCGAGCGCTGCGAATGGACTTGGTGCAGGCCGAGCGCGAAGGGCGCATCATCATCCTGTACCACTCCATCGCCATGGCCGTGGTTGCCATCGAGAGTTACATGATCACCGGCCTGCTAAAGATGAAGGAGTTCTACAAGGCCGCAGTGCGCGTGCTCATCACCATCGGCTACCTGATGGCGATGATCTTCGGCATGGGCTTCGCCTACTGGGGCCACAACTGGGCCTTGCACGGCCTGTACATTGCCGGGCTGACACTGATCTTCTTCGCCGGTGTTCTGCTGACCATCGCCCTATGGCCGTGGAACAAGGAAACCTACCAGCCGGACAAGGCCTACGCCCGCACCAAGCAGGGCGTGGACATGGAACGGGTGGCCTTCTTCGCCACGGCGGTCACGACCCTGATCTCGGCCGGCTTCGGCGCCATCCCCGGTTCCTTCTTCGGCAACGGCTTTGAAGCCTTCCTGGCAGAGAACATCATCCGCTACCCCGAAAAGACCACGATGGAGTACTCGGTCATCGGCCACCTGCACATCATGCTGGCCCTGATCGCCATCATGATCACCCTGATCATCGGCCGCTGGCTCAACTTCAAGGGCATCCCACACAAGATCGCCATGCCGCTGATCATCCTGGGCACGATCGTGCTCAACCTGGGCGTGTGGGGCGTGGTCACCCCGCTCGAGCCGGTGGCACATATGATCATTTACGTGGGCGCAACGCCCGCGATGCTGGGCGCGCTGATGCTGGTCATTTTCGGCTGGGATAAGCTCATCCGCGAAGGCGTGGCCGGCATTCCCAAGCCATCTTTCTTCCAGAAGCTGGCCGCGCTTGTGCGCGACCCACTCAAGTTCGGCCCGCTGTGGCAGATGGTCTTCATGAACTTCACCGTCAGCGGCATCGGCATCTTCATGGCGGTGCGGCTGGACGAGATCTTCCGCGTCTGGCCGGCGCGCGAGGAGCGCATCGAGCTGACCGGCCATTGGCACGTGCTCTCGGCAATCATCGCCACCATCATCCTCCTGTACTACGGCGACATGATCGGCTTGAAAGGCAAGGTCCGCAAGTTCTACGGTTGGGCGATCATCATCCTGTCCGACATCGCCTTCGCCTCAGTTACTATATTCGAGATGAAGCGTTTGTTCATTTCTGAGGCCAGCCAGCAGCCGCTGGTCAACACCCTCATGCTGCTGATGGACTTCGGCCTGGCGATGCTGCTGGTCGTCCTGGCGCTGGTCATGATATGGCGGCTGGCCGACCTCTTCAAGAAGAAGGGCCGTTGGACCGAAGAACAAGGGCAGGACGATCTCAATGCGGAGGTGCGGTGATGAAGCGCCTGATCGTCCCGCTCCTGGCAGCCGTCCTGCTTCTGTCGGCCTGCAGCACCGTCGATCTGAACGCCCCGCTCCCCGTGTACGAGACCGGCGTGGACCCTGAAGCCTGGGCCCTTGTCCCGGCGGGCGAGTTCCTTTCCGGGCAGCACAATGACCCGCTGACGATCGAGTACGACTACGAGATCATGGTCACCGATGCCACCGTGTCCCTGTACGTCGCCTTTCTGAACCAGGCCCTGGCCGATGGGACTCTGCGCATCGAGGGCGAGCATGTCGCTGGCTACTATCCCGGCGACGCATTCCACGCCGTCAAGCACGAGGTCCAGATCCCGACCGCCGACTATCCCTTTGTCCCATTGGGCGACCCGGCCTCTCGCTTCGCTTTCGACGGCACCGCTTTCTCCGCCAACCCGGGCTACGAGGCACACCCAATGACGAACGTCTCCTGGTTCGGCGCCTGGGGCTACTGCGGATACTACGGATACCGCCTGCCGAGCGAGCTGGAATGGGAGAAGGCCGCCCGCGGCTCCGCGGACGACCGTCCCTTCCCGTGGGGCGACGAGATCCTGCGTAACAACGCCAACTTCTACGCCAGCCGCGATCCTTTCGAAGACATGGGTAGCTTCGGTTCACGCACCAGTCCGGTCGGCTTCTACAACGGCCGGAGCTACGGCGGCTATGCCACCCTGGACTCGGCCAGCCCCTATGGGCTATACGATATGGCTGGCAACGTGTGGCAGTGGACCGGCGATGTGTATGAAGGACAGCACTATCGCTACCTGCGCGGGGGTTCGAAGGACACTTACGAAATGGACTTGCGCATTTGGGTCCGCAACAATGCCACTCCGACGTACTTCAGTCCGGGTGTCGGTTTCCGCTGCGCGAGAGACCCGTAGACAGATGGTCGAAGCAACCCGCTCCCAGGTATCAAATACGCTGCGGCCGCCCAATCGGACGGCAGGTTACGCTCGGAGAATCTCATGAATGCCGCTTTCGCCAAGCTGCGGCTCTATTGGCCTTTGACCAAATCCCTGCAGACCGCCCTCTTGCTCTCCACCGGCCTGGCCGGCTACATGAGCGCTCGCTGCCCGGTCCTGCACTGGTACGACCTGCTCGGCTTGGGGCTCAGCCTGTTCATGGCCATCGCCGGTTCGACCATCCTGAACATGTGGTACGACCGCGACATCGACTCGGTCATGAACCGCACGCACCACCGTCCGCTGGCGGACGGCCGAGTATCGCCGAACGACGCGCTACGCTTGGGATTGGTGCTTTCCGCTCTCGGCGTCGGCTCGGCTGGGCTGATGGATCCGCTCTACGGGCTGATCGTGCTAGCTGGGTTATTCTTCGACGTGGTCGTCTACACCCTGTGGCTCAAGCGCCGCACATGCTGGAGCATCGTCTGGGGAGGGATCTCGGGCGGCATGCCCATCCTCGCGGGACGCGCCTTCGGCCTCGGGACCGTAGACGGAATTGGGGTCCTCCTGGCGCTGGCAGTGTTGTTCTGGATCCCCACCCACATCCTGACCTTCTCCATGCGTTACCAGGATGACTACTCCGCGGCGGGGATTCCAACCTTCCCTTCAACATATGGATTGCCGGTGACCCGCGCAGCGATTGCAGTCTCCAGTGTCGTTGCTGCCCTGTGCATCAGCGCGGCCGGCATCCTGATCGGCGTTGAGTGGGGCTTCGTCCGCCTGCTGGCCGTGCTCTCCGCCGGCCTCTTGCTCCTGGCCATTGCCAGCACCTTCCGCCCGTCCGAGCGCGTCAACTTCGGCCTGTTCAAATACGCCTCGGTGTACATGCTCAGCGCCATGATCCTGTTGTCGATCTAACCTGCAGCAGTCCAAGGGGACAGAACCCCAGGATCTTCTCTCGCCGGTGAAAGAACAACCATGCGCATGACTGCTCTTGCCCGCATCCTTCTCCTGATCACCTCTCTCCTGGCAGCGTACCAGATCGCCATTGGGATCGACGGGCTGGGCACTCTGCCCATCATCGCCTACACCCTCACCTTTGGGATCCTGCTCGTGGCCGGATTGTTGCTCATCATCTTGGGTCTCGACGTGCTGGACAGCCCCATCGTGGTCATCGCCTCGACGGTCATCCCGCTGAGCCTGTCCTTGGGGCTGGTCTGGGAGCACTGCTCCGCCTATAGGATCCCTTACCTGATCTTTGTCATCGTTGGGTTTCTGGCTGTCCTCACAACTCGCCTTCTCCCTTTGCGCAGCAAACTGCCCGTGATGGTTGTGGCGATTGTCCATGGCATCGCCGGGCTGACGATCTTTGTGCTTCCGATTCTTCTCAGTATCACCGGGCAGGCGCGCCCCGCGTTCAGCCTGGTGGGTGTTGGCGGCGCGCTCATTGGTGTCGCCGGGTTGCTTCTGGCCCTGCTCAAGGCCGGCAGACCGCTCCTCTCGCGGGAAACCATTCTCAAAGTGCTGCCTGGCCTGCTCTTGCTCATGACCTCTGCCTTCGTAGCAGGGTTCGCGTTGGGATAGACCCGAGGGGCTGCCGTGGCACGCGCCGCCCATCGAGCAAGTCCCCTATCGATGAGGAGGGTCCCATGTCTTCAAGAAACACATGGTGGGGCAAGACGCTGCGCATCATTGGGATTGTGCTGATGAGCCTGACCGCCGCCTTTACCATCATGGGCGGCGCGGGGACGAGCTGCGTGGCCCTGAACCCTACCGGGTTCGGAGAGAAGTTCGCCGCGATCGCCAGAGTTCAGTGGCTGTACGTTCTCTTCGTCCTGGTTACGCTCGCCATCGGCATCATGGGCGTGCGGGCGGTCGTCCTTCTCGTGAAGGGAACCAAGAACGCCTATCGCTACACGATGATCGCGCTGGCGCTGGGCATACTGGTTGGCGGCGGCCACATGGCCGCCTCGCGCCTCCTACGCGGATCATCCATGCCGGTGGACATGGTCGTTTACACAACCGCCCTGGCCCTGATCGTCTTCCTTCTCTTCCGCATCCCCGGCGTTTGGCAGGGCGTGAATTTCGAGAAGCCCGTTGCTGAGAAGACGACGGGCCGCCTGGCTGCCGCCATCGCGCTGGGCGCCTCTGGGCTCCTGGTATTGAGTATCCAATTCATCATGGCCCCAACCCATAGCATCGATGGGATGAACTACGCCGACGTCTGGCACTCTGCCCTGACACTCATCGGTTTGGGTTTGGTTCTCGCCGGAATTGCGCGCGCCAGCGCTTGGAAGCTCGTCAGGTTCGCTCTTGCTCGCAATAGCAGAACCTCCACCGCGTGAGGCGCTCAGCAGGAAAATGCCGAGCATGCCCGGTTGCGATCCAGAAGCAGAGGGCCTTCCCTCTAGCTCTCATGAACCTGCCCCGACGATCATCGGGGCAGGTTCATTTTCGTGTCCGTGGATTGCCTTCATATCCCCTGGCCTCTTTGGACTTGGCCGGGGCTTAGGGCCACTCACTCTCGCCTCACCTCAGCCGCCCGTGGGTGCGATGGTCGCATCCTGGATCCAATTCGCGGCGATACGGAGTAATCCCTGAGACCAGGATCACCGAGGACTTGCCCCCCCGACTCCTCCGTCCCCTTCGACAACGATCCAGCGCTTCTGCAGTGAATAGAACGGAGTGGCCAATGATCGCCGAGCGGATCGCTCGCGCCGCAGGCTTACCTACCGACTGAGCCCCCGCCCCGTTGAACACGAAGGTCCGCTAGTGAGTGTGGCGTCGAGGCTGGCGCCTGCGCTGACTGTGGCTTTAGACCGGTAATCCGGGACTGTAACTCGCTGTACGTCACCACTTGACAGCGATTTGGAAATCTCGTCCACTTCCACGTGACATTCTGCGCACACGCATGTGACGCCTGTCACTTTGCCCGCTTCTTCCTAGGTTGTATCCATATGTTATCGCGTGTATGCGGATTGCCGCATATCCGCAATGGGGCGCACAATGGATAAGGGACAACTCTCTCAAGAAGTGATCCGCTTGCATGCCGATATATGTTCGGCTCTGGCGGACCCCAGCCGCCTGCTCCTCCTCTACGCTCTGGCTGACAAGCCGCACACCGTCTCCGAACTCACCGCCGATGTGAACATCAGCCAGCCCACCACCTCGCGCCACCTGCGCGTGCTGCGCGAGCACGGGCTGGTGCGCGCCGAACGCCAGGGACAGAACATCGAATACACGTTGTGCGATCACCGCATTCTCGAGGCGCTCGACCTGCTGCGCGCCGTGTTGCGCGACAGCATTGCCCACCGCGCCAGCCTGATCTCTGAGTAGCCCAGCAAGAACGCAGGAGCTTCTATGAGGAAACGAATTCCTGTCTGGCTAATCGGCCTGATCGTCACCCTGGCCGTCATCATCATCCCGGTGACGGTCTTCTGGCCCAAGGCCTCGCCGCCGGCAGATGATCCGCAGGCGGCGATCCAACCGACGCCCGTCCATACCTCCCACGCGGATATCGTCCAGGGGCCGCTCACCACACCACAAGAGGTCACACGCAATTGCCTCACCTGCCACGCGGATGCGGCAGGCGAGGTGATGAAGACCTCCCACTGGACATGGGAATCGGAACCCTTCAACGTTCCGTGGCGCGATGAGCCGGTGACCATCGGCAAAGCCAACCAGATCAACAACTTCTGCATCGGCGCGCAAGGCAATCAGAAGCAGTGCATGTCGTGCCACACCGGCTACGGCTGGCAGGAAGATGCCGCGTACGACTTCGGTGTGCAGGAAAACGTGGATTGCCTGGCATGCCACGCCGATCCCTCGACCTACGCCAAGGGCAATTATGGCAACCCAGTCGAAGGGATTGATTTGCTCGCGGCCGCGAAAAGCGTGCGCGCTCCCTCTCGCGAGAATTGCGGCAAGTGTCACTTCGATGGTGGAGGCGGCAACGGCGTCAAGCACGGCGACCTCGACGAGAGCTTGATCTTTCCCACCGAGGAGCTCGACGTGCACATGGGCAAGCTCGACATGCAGTGCACGGCCTGCCACACCACCCGCGATCATCAGATCCTTGGCCGCTTGATCGCCGACAACTACACCATCAATCCGGCCGAGCAGGTTTCGTGCACGCAGTGCCACGCCCAGGCGCCGCATGAGGACGAGCGCCTGAATTCGCACTTGGCCACCCTCGCCTGCCAGACCTGTCACATACCGGCCATGGCCGTCAAGGACCCGACCAAGACCTATTGGGATTGGTCGACCGCCGGGCAGGACTTGCCCGAGGACCACTACACCTACCTCAAGATCAAAGGCTCATTCGTCTACCAGAAGGATTTCAAGCCCACCTACATGTGGTTTGACGGGAACCTTTCCTATCGCTACCTGCTGGGCGACAAGATCGACCCCACTCGCTCGACAGTCATTGATCAGCCTTCCGGCGGCCGCGACGATCCGAACTCGCGCATCTTCCCCTTCAAGCTGCATGTCGCCAACCAGCCCTACGATCAGATCTACAACTACTTGCTTCAGCCCATCACCGCCGGTGATAACGGCTACTGGACCAGCTTTGATTGGGACAACTCGTTCCGCCTGGCCGAGACCATCATGGGCCTGAAGTATTCAGGCAGCTACGGTTTCGCCGAGACCTACATGTACTGGCCGACAACTCACATGGTCCAACCCAAAGAAAACGCTCTGCAGTGCAACGACTGCCACTCCGCCAACGGCCGCCTGGACTGGGAAGCGCTGGGGTACCCCGGTGATCCCATGGAATGGGGCGGGAGGTTTGACCCCCAATGAAGCGCAAGAGCCTGATCCTAACGAGCTCGCTCGTCATCCTGGCCGGGGCCGGCGTGGTCGGAGTTGCCTTCGCGCGCAGCACCACCCTGCCCGTCTCCCAACCCTCACCCATTCACCCGCAGTTTGCGTTTCTCGATGAACAAGGCGTGAATGTCTTGGACAGCGGCGCACCAGTCTCCGCCCAGCGCACGTGCGGTGAGTGCCACGACACCGACTTCATCGCCAGCCACGGCTTTCACAGCGATATGGGTCTGAGCGATTTCGGAGCGTCCGGCCTGGCTCGTGCCTGGGACCTCAGCAACGGCCCATTCGGCAAGTGGAACCCGCTCACATACCGCAATCTCTCCGCGGCGGGCGATGGGCGCCTCGATATGGGCACCTCGGACTGGATCCGCACCAACGCCGCGCGCTTCGTCGGCGGTGGGCCGGGTGTGGATAGCCGCAGCGGGGCGATTCTTCCCGATGGTGATCCAAACCCGGAGAACTGGGATTGGGCCACCTCGGGCGTGTTGGAGGTGGATTGCTTCCTCTGCCACCTGCCCGACCCAAACAATGAGGCCCGCGTTAATGCCATTCAGGCGGGGGACTTCCGCGGCGCTGCAATGGCCACGCTAGCTGGCACCGGCATCGTCGAGACCGTCGGCAGCGCATATATGTGGAACCGCTCGGCCTTCACCGAGGATGGCCTGCTCGCGACGATCACGATCCAAGACCCGACCAACGAGAATTGCGCGCAGTGCCATGGCCTGGTCCACACCGGAGATACGCCCCTCACCCTCACCGGTTGCGACTTGACCAATTGGCAGACCGCCACTACCGGCCAAGTCATCTCCGGCGAGGATATTGCTCTATCGGGGATGAACCTGGCCAACAAGGATAGCCTTACCCGCGCGTGGGATGTTCACGCCGAGCGCGGTCTCGAGTGCACCGACTGCCACTACTCGCTCAACAATCCTGCCTACTCGGTCAAAGAACAGGCACCCTCCCATCTCGAATTCGACCCCCGGCGGCTGGAGATCGGCGAGTATCTGCAGCGACCCGATCACAACCTGGCCCGCGGGCAGAGCGCGCAAAACACGGTGGCCCCCGAGCTGCGCGGCACCATGCGCCGCTGCGAGAGCTGCCACGAAACGGCCGCCTCGCACACCTGGCTGCCGTACGCCGAGCGCCACATGGACGAACTCGCGTGCGAGAGCTGCCACACACCGCAGATCTATGCGCCGGCCGTGGAGTCGTACGACTGGACGGTTCTGCGCCCGACCGGCGAGGCGGTGAGCACATGCCGCGGCGTGGAAGACGCGAGCGGGTCGCTCTCAGACCTAGTGAGCGGTTTTGCCCCGGTGCTGCTTTCGCGCCAAACCCAGGATGGAGATTCGCAACTCGCACCCTACAACCTGGTCACGGCCTGGTATTGGGTGTACGACGATCCCAACGGCCCGCGTCCGGTGCGGCTGCAGGATCTGCAAGCCGCGTACATCAAGGACGGGACATATCTGCCGGAGGTCGTCCAGGCGCTCGACTCAGACGGCGACGGAGCCCTCAGTGAAGCCGAACTACGCCTCGACACTCCCGCGAAGGTGTCGGTCATTACCGAGCGCCTGACTTCGATCGGCCTTGCCAACCCGCGCATCGAGGGCCAAATCCAACCCTACAGCATCAATCACAACGTGGTGGGCGGCGAGTGGGCCACACGCGATTGCCAAACCTGCCACAGCGACGGTTCGCGCCTCACAGAGCCGGTGACCCTTGCGGGCGTTGTGCCGGGGGGCGTGCTGCCCGAATTCGTCAAGGATTCGAACACGCGCACCACTGGCACCCTGGCCGTGGCCGGCGAGAGCCTGACCTATTCCCCTGCCGCGCGCGACCAGAACCTGTATATCTTCGGCCGCAACCGAGTACCGTGGGTGGACTGGACCGGCGGACTGTTCTTCCTGGGCGTGCTGGGCGCCGTTGCTGCCCATGGTGGGCTGCGCTTCTTCTCTGCGCTCAAGGCCCCGCGCCGCACAACGGAATTGAAGCGGGTCTACATGTACGCGGTCTACGAGCGCTTCTGGCATTGGCTGCAAAGCTTCGCTATCCTCATCCTGCTCTTCACCGGCTTGGTCATCCACCGCCCGGATATGTTCGGTCTGTTCAGTTTCTCGCATGTCGTCACCGTCCACAACGTCCTGGCTATCCTGCTGGTGATCAACGCCGGGCTGTCGCTCTTCTACCATGTGGTCAGCGGCGAGATCCGCCAGTACTTGCCGCGTCCCTACGGCTTCTTCGACGACGCCATCGTTCAGGCCAAGTATTACCTGGGCGGCATCTTCCGCGGCCAAGGTCACCCGTTCGAGAAGCGGCCGGATGCGAAGCTCAACCCGTTGCAGCAGGTGACATACTTTGGCATCCTCAACGTGCTGCTGCCGCTGCAAATCGTCACCGGTGCGCTCATGATGGGCGTGCAGATGTTCCCGCAGGTTGCCGCGTGGTTGGGGGGCTTGCCGCTCCTGGCTCCCTTCCATAGCCTGGTGGCGTGGACCTTCGCTGCCTTTATCGTCGGCCACGTTTATCTCACCACCACCGGGCCGCGGCCGCTCACCTCGATCCGAGCCATGATGAACGGGTGGGAAGAGATCGAAGCCCACGCCGAAGAAAGCGCGGGCAACAATCCTCCCGCAGAAAAGGAGACGCCATGACAACCCTTGCGCCGGCTCGACCCAAATCGCGGACGGGTCTGAGAGGATTCTTCTCCCGCCCCGAGAAACCTTACATCCATCCCTACCTGGGAGGCGCGCTGCTGGGAATCGTTCTCTTCTTGGCCTTTCTTATCACGCGCAATGGACTGGGCGCTTCGGGCGGCATGAACCGCTATGTGGCCGTCGTGGAAGACGCCATCGCCCCAGGCCACATCGATCGCACGCCCTACCTGCTTAAGCTGGCCGGCGGTGCGAAGAACGCGCTTGACGATTGGAGTGTCCCGCTCATCACCGGCGCACTTCTCGGCGGGATGGTCTCGGGTTTCTTCAACGGCAGGCTCAAGCCCGAAATCAACAAGGGCCCGCGCATCACCAACCGCACCCGCCTCATCCTGGCATTCAGCGGCGGGGCCATCATGGCCTACGGCGCACGCATGGCGCGCGGCTGCACCTCGGGCCAGGCGCTCTCGGGCGGAGCCACCCTCTCGGCCGGCTCGTGGGCGCTGATGATGTGCATCTTCGGTGGGGCCTACGCGCTGGCGTACTTCCTGCGCCGGGCATGGAATTAGGAGGCGGCGATGCCTATCTTCCCACTTCAGGCTTTCCTGCTGCCGCTGAGCGAAAACCCGTGGACCTACTTGGTCTTCGGAGTCATCGGGTTTGGCTTCGGCTACGTGCTCGAGCTCTCCGGTTTCGGCAACTCCAAGAAGCTGGCCGCCCAGTTCTACTTCAAAGACCTGACCGTTCTCAAGGTGATGTTCGGGGCCATCATCACCGCCATGGTCCTGATCTTCCTATCCTCGGCCGTCGGCATCTTGGATTTCAATCTGGTCTACGTTCCTGAAACCTACCTGTGGCCGGGGCTGCTGGGCGGCGTGATCATGGGTTTCGGTTTCATCATCGGCGGGTTCTGCCCCGGCACCTCGGTGGTCTCGGCAGCCACCTTCAAGATCGACGGCATTCTGTTCCTGCTGGGCGCGCTGTTCGGCGTCTTCGCCTTCGGCGAGACCGAGAAATACTTCGACGCCTTCTGGCACTCGAGTTACTTCGGTCGCCTGACGCTGATGGACGTCTTCCACCTGCCAACGGGTGTGGTCGTGCTGCTGGTCGTGCTCATGGCGCTCTTCATGTTCTGGGGAGGAGAGCAGTTGGAGCGGCTGATCGGCAAGCGCAACATGGCGCGCGAACCGCGCGTGCGCTATGCCGGCGCCGGTGCGCTGATCGTGGTGGCGCTCGCTGTGCTCGTGCTCGGCCAGCCGGATGCGGCCGATCGCTGGGCGCGCGTGGCCTCGGCGAAGGAGGCTTCGCTCGCGGCGCGCGAGGTCCAGATCCACCCGGGCGAACTGCTGGCCAGCCGAGCCGATGACAAGCTCAACGTGGTCATGCTGGATGTGCGCGCGGAGGTCGACTACAACCTGTTCCACTTGGACGGCGCGCGCCACGTGCCCCTCGACCAGTTGGAGGCACTCGTCCCCGAGCTGCTGCAGCAACCGGCCGAGAACACGGTGACCGTGGTCATGAGCAACGATGAGGCCGCGGCGACGGACGCCTGGAAGCTGCTCCAGGCTGAAAGTGTCTCGAATGTGTACATCCTGGAGGGCGGGATCAACAATTGGATTGGGATCTTCGGCGCGGGCGACCGTGAGCTGACCCCCACCTCGACCCCGGTGGGCTCCGACCGGCTGGCGTACCTCTTCCCGGCGGCACTCGGCTCGCGCTACGAGGCGGCCAACCCTGACGCGAACGAATGGAAGGTCGAGTACGAGCCGAAGGTGAAGTTGCAGCGCAAGCGCAGCCCGAGCGGCGGAGGGTGCGGGTAGGCCAAACCGCGCTCCCGTATCAGACCGACAGAGCCGCCCCTGACAGGGCGGCTCTGTTCTTCATCGGGGGAGACTGGCCCGGCGGGGTATTGCCACTTTCTTCGCCGCCCAGGTGAGCGGCCGCCTACCGCTTGCGGCCGGAGCCGAGTGCGCCTATGATCTTGAACGGATCACTTGCGGGTCGCCATGCCCACCCCCCTCACCTCCTCCGGCTACTGGCTCAGCGCCGCGGGCGCCGCGGTGCTGGCGGTCCTGCTCACCGTGCTCGTGGTGCATCTCCTCCCGCACGATCGGTTCCGCCTGCTGGGGTTCGAAATAGTCCTGGCCGCAGCCTTGTTCTGGGGCGCCCTGGCAACGGCACTCGTCCTCTCCATGTGGGACTCGTACTACACGTTCTTTGCACAAGATTGGCAACGTCTTCTGGCGCCCCTTTCGGCTATTCTCTACGCAGGCATCGCGCTCCTCTTGTGGTGGCTGACGCGCCGGCTGCCTGGGCCGCCGGCTCTCGTCTTCGTCATTCTGGGCGGCCTGGAGTCGCTGATCGAACACTCGTTGGCCATCTGGGGCATGGGTCTATTCGAGAGGGTGCCGATGCTGGCCGGGGTCGAACCGGCGCCGGTGTTGGTCTTTGCATTCTTCGAATACGTCATATACTGGGGGTTGACGCTTGTGCTGGCAGGCCTGCTCGCCGGGCCGCTGATTGCCCTCCGCTCCCGCCTGGATCGCCGCACGCCATCATGATCGATTGTCGATAAGCTTCGGGCGGAGGCAGATGATGAAGACGCTACCCAGCGGGGGCCGTTCGGCACTGGCGGTGGTACTCGGCGCCGTCTCGGCGCTGATTGCGTTCGGATTGCTCCTAGCCCTCGCCTGGCTACTGCCCCTCAGCGAGAACCGCATCTACAGATTGGCCACGCTCATCATCGTCACCGGCCTGTCGCTCATCGCCGGCGGCTACCTGAGCGCCACGCTTGCGGGCCGCGAGCGCATCCAATACGGTTTCGCCTTGGGCGGCGTCGTGGGCGGTGTCGGCTTCGGTTACATCTTCGGCCCGTCCTGGTGGCTCGCCCTCGCCATTCCGCTTTCGGCGCTCATGGGCGGTGCCGGCGGCTGGCTGGCCAACTGGCAGCCCATCCGCGGGCAGCCTGCAGACCGGGCCAGCCCTTAGGCCATCCGCGATCGCGTCGATTGTCAGGGGGACTTCGTTCCGCGTTGTCTACGGAGAATATTTATGCAGCATGAAGAGGGCATCTTCAAAGGATTCGGCGCGGTCGACCTCGCCTTTCAGAACTGGAAACCCGATGGACCCGTGCGCGCGATCCTCGTCATCGTGCATGGGTTCGGCGAGCACATCGGCCGCTACGCCAACGTGGTCGAGGGTCTCGTTCCGCGCGGGTATGCCGTGTGGGGTTTCGATCAGCGCGGCCACGGCAACTCCGCGGGGCAACGCGGCCACATCGGCGCGTGGCGCGAGTACCGCGAGGACCTGGCCAACTTCGTGCGCTACGTCTCCGCCAACGAAAAGAATCGCAACCTGTTTCTGCTGGGGCACAGCCTCGGCTCGCTCATCGCACAGGATTACGTCCTGCACTACCCTGATGGCCTGCGCGGTTGCATCCTGAGCAGTATCCTGTTTGAGCCCGTGGGCGCAGCCAAGCCAGTCTTCGTGGCCGCGGCCAAGATGCTATCGAGCGTCCTGCCGACATTCCCGCTGGACTTGCGCCTCGAAACCTCCGCCCTCTCGCGCAACAAAGATGTGGTTGAGGCCCACGAGCGCGACCCACTCGTTCATCACAAGGCGACCCCGCGCTTCGCCACCGAGTCGCTCAAAACGATCGAATGGGTCAAAGCCCACTCGCCCGAATGGAAGGTGCCGGTGCTCATTCTGCACGGTGACTCCGACCGCATCAATGCGCCCCACGGCAGCCAGGCGTTCTACGACATGGTGCGCATCCCCGAAAAGGAAATGCGCCTCTACTCGGGCGGCTATCATGAGTCGCACAACGATCTCGAATACCCACGCGTGGCGAGCGATATGGACGCGTGGATGTCGAGATACATGTAGCCCGGCCGGCGGCAAGCGGTTCACCTCCTTGAGGAAGAAGCGAGCTCGATCAGGCCCATCCGACCGGGCCTGACCCGCCGCATGCCGTCGCGCGTCGCATTGCGCGCGAGCGCAGCCAGGGTGGCGACACGGCACGCATTCTGCTGGGCTGCCCAATAGATCGCGGGCCCGTACTCGCCAGCCCGAGCGCGCCTGCTCTCTTCGCCAGTTGCATGCGTCTGGAACGACCTTCCTGCGCTAGACACAACCCTTTGTACAGGCGCTCGCCTGTGTTACGCTTTTCGGCGCCGGCCGACGACGACCGCGCGCCCCGCTCTGCATCGCGGACGGCTCTCATGTGTCGGCGGCTTCGCCTCAGGGAGCGAAGTTGCGGACCCCCATGGGACGCCGGGGAACTCGTTTGAGAATGGTGTTACCGATGCTTGCCGACCGAGTGACCAGGATCCGCGGGCGAGAAAGAGGAACTGCAGGCCAGTATGGCTCCGGTGCGTGTGCTCATTCTGTGCGACGATCCCCTCACGCGTGGTGGATTGGGCGCGCTCCTGGCCGATCGGCCAGAACTGCAGGTTATCGGGCAGGCTGAGATCGTTGAAGATGCGCAGGAATTGATCGAGCTCTTCCGCCCCGAGCTTGTCCTGTTAGCCGTGGGCCGATGGACCGACCTGATTGCTGCACTGACCCGGTCTCTGAAAGACCTGCACATCCCTGTTGTTGCCATCGCCGATGGAGAAGCGCAGGCCAAAGTCTACTCGTCGAATGGAGTCCGCGGGATACTCACGCGTGACGCACCTGCCTCGGATATGGCCCGCGCGATCGTTGCCGTGGCTTCCGGGTTGGTCGTGATGAGTCCCGAACTGGCACGTTTGCTGCTCCGGCCAAGCACGCCCACTACCGGCGAAACGCCCTCCCCGCTCACGGACCGCGAGCGGGAGGTGCTCGCG
>DATEAT010000163.1:0-2302 GCA_035288225.1 Anaerolineales bacterium
CACCGTCACTTGGCGCTCCTCCATGCTTTCGAGCAGGGCCGACTGCGTCTTGGGCGTCGCGCGGTTGATCTCGTCGGCTAGGATGATCTGCGCCACGATGGGCCCCGGGCGGAACTCGAAGGTCTCGCTGTGCTGATTGTAGATGGAGACGCCGGTGACGTCGCTGGGCAGCAGATCGGGCGTGAACTGGATCCGTTTGAAGACACAACCCACCGAGCGCGCCAAGCTCTTCGCGAGCATCGTCTTGCCCACCCCAGGAACATCCTCTATGAGGACATGCCCGCGGCTCATCAAACAAACAAGCGCCAACTCCAACTCAGCGCGCTTGCCTACGATAACCTCTTCCATGTTGCGGATGATTGCCTCGGCTATATCCCTTGGTTGCTGCATCCGCAACTCCATTTGCTGTTAGTTGGAACAGGCCGCACCAACGATCTTCGGCGTGCATGCGTCGAACCCGATAATACCGTGGAGCTACATTTGCAGTATAGCACGCCGACCGAACACGGCGAGAAGCCGGCCTGGCCCGCCCACATCGGCTGATGAGGCCCATGTTAAATAGTCGAAACAGAGCCGCAACGTGGCGTTTACCGTCAGGACGCACAGGCGTAACAGTGGCTAGATAATCTTGCTGTGTCCAAAGCTATGCTCGTGATGGGAGGGACCTTATGCCCGAAATAGACACCGGCGACACAGCGTGGGTGCTGGCCTCCGCCGCCCTCGTCATGCTGATGACCCCCGGTCTGGGCTTCTTCTACGGAGGCCTCGTGCGCCAGAAGAACGCGCTGGCCACGATCATGCACAGCTTCTTCATTTTGGCGCTCATCAGCGTTCAATGGGTCCTCTGGGGTTACTCGCTCGCCTTCGGCCCCGATATCGGCGGCATCATCGGTAGCCTGGAGTGGGTCGGCCTGCGGAACGTCGGCTTGGAGCCCAACGCGGACTACGCCGCCACAATCCCCCATCAGGCGTTCATGATCTTCCAGGCCATGTTCGCGGTTATCACGCCAGCGCTCATCACGGGCGCCTTCGCCGAGCGAAAGCGCTTCAAGGCCTTCATCATCTTCACGATTCTCTGGTCCACGTTCGTCTACGATCCCATCGCTCACTGGGTCTGGGGAGTGGGCGGCTGGCTGCGCGTGTTCGGCGCCCTCGACTTCGCCGGCGGCACGGTCGTACACATCAGCTCCGGCGTCTCCGCCCTGGTGGCAGCAATTGTCCTCGGGCGACGCCGCGGTTTCGGCTTCGAACACATGGACCCTCACGATGCCACAATGTCGGTGTTAGGTGCAGCGCTGTTGTGGTTCGGCTGGTTCGGCTTCAATGCGGGCAGCGCCCTGGGCGCTAACGGTCTCGCCGTCAACGCCTTCGTCGTGACCAACACCGCCACCGGCATGGCCGCCCTCACCTGGATGACCATGAGCTGGCTGCACAAGGGAAGCCCCAGCGTCCTGGGCGCCGCCGCCGGTGCGGTGGCCGGCCTTGTCGCGATCACGCCGGCCGCGGGCTTTGTGGATGCGGGCGCCGCGATCCTCATCGGCCTCGGCGCGGGCATCCTCTGCTACTGGGCTGTCCAGCTCAAGAACCGCCTGCGGGTAGACGATGCACTGGATGTGTGGGGCGTCCACGGCATCGGCGGTACCTGGGGTGCCCTCGCCACGGGCCTCTTCGCGACCACAGCCGTCAACTCCCTGGGGGCCAACGGCCTCTTCTTTGGCAATCCGGAACAGTTCCTGAAGCAGATCGTCGCTGTCGCCGTCGTCTGGGTCTACGCCGCCGTGGCGACCTGGATCATCCTGTGGGTCATCGGGCGGTTCACGCCGCTGCGTGTGGAGGAAGAGGAGGAGGCCCTAGGCCTCGACGTGAGCCAGCACGCGGAATACGCCTACCGGTTATAGCCGAAGAGTAGGAGAAGCAAGGTCGGCCCGCCCTTCAGGGCGGCACGAAAACACCGCTTGATTCGGAAAGAGGAGGAAGCAATGGAGATCCTAGCGCTCGCATCGTTTCTCGCGCTCATCGTCGCCTGGATGCTGACGCCTATCAGGACGACCGGCTAATCCACCAACGCGGGAGCTCGCCGCGATTATCCAAGGCAGGCCTGCCTTGGATAATCGCGGCTGACCTGCTAACCTTGATCGGCCTCATTACCACAAAACCAATTGCCTCTAGGAGGAAGAACCAATGGCAGTGCCAATGACCGCTGCACGCAAGCTCGATCCCGCCGCAACGCCGGCTCAGATCATCGAGTTTTGCCGAGAACAGGGGATTCAGATCGTCGATCTCAGGTTCATCGACATGCCCG
>DATEAT010000164.1:0-3844 GCA_035288225.1 Anaerolineales bacterium
TTTTAGAGCCTGGGCAAGGACGGCGCAAGGAGGCGCGAGAGTGATTGACCCACAACGCGCGGTCGGCGCCGCCGCGCGCTCATCCCCAAAGGGGCAGAAGGCTAGCCGAAGGACTTGGCCAGGGCCACGGCCCGGCTAGCATCCGGGGCGTACCCATCGGCGCCGATGGAGGTGGCAAAGGCTTCGGTGACCGGCGCGCCGCCCACCAGGATCTTGACCTGGCCGCGCAGGCCAAGGTCCTCGATGGCCTCGATGCAGGCGTGCATGCTCTTCATGGTGGTGGTGAGCAAGGCCGACATGCCGACCAGGGTGGGATGGTGCTCGCGAACCGCGGCCGCAAACTTCTCTGGGCCGACATCGGTCCCGAGATCGACGATCTCGAATCCGGCGCCTTCGAGCATCATCGCCACCAAGTTCTTGCCGATGTCGTGCAGGTCACCTTTCACGGTGCCGATGACCACTGTGCCTCGCATGACAACCCCGCCCTGGGCCAGGTGCGGCTTGAGCACGGCTAAGCCGGCCTGCATTGCCCGCGCGGCGATGAGCATCTCCGGCACGTAAAACTCGCCCCGCTCAAACCGCGCACCCACCTCC
The DNA here is from genome assembly GCA_035288225.1 of Anaerolineales bacterium. GTDB lineage: Bacteria > Chloroflexota > Anaerolineae > Anaerolineales > RBG-16-64-43 > RBG-16-64-43. The sequence goes on from DATEAT010000164.1 coordinate 595, forward strand.
GCCATAGGCGCGATCAGCCCGTCGTCGAGAATCGCCTGGGGCGAAATCCCGGCCGCCAAGGCCTGCGCGACGTGGCCTTCAACCTCTGCCTTGCGCCCGGCGATAATTGAATCAACGAGAACCTGTAATTGGGACACGATCGTGATCTCCAATCGAATGAGTGAGCCGGCGGGCGATCATCCGAGGCCCGCGCGACACTGAGTCCAGCAACTCAGTAAGGGAATTCGATTCCCAAACTGGCAACGTCATCCTTGACCTTCTTGTACATGTCCAGATACCACGCGAGCGGGCGGGCCGTGCGACGATCGTAGCACTCCTGGAACGGCTTGCCCTTCGGCGCATGGGCGATCTGGCTCTCATATTTCTCCAGGAGTTGCAGGGTAATCTGGTTGGCTTGGGCCCTTGGCATGCGCTGCCGCGCGACCGCGTGGCCCACTTCGCACGACAGACGGCCCTCCAGCGGCGTGGCGTAGTTGCGGTACTTGTTATGGGCAACGGCTGGGCCGCCCAGGTCGCCGCCGCTGACCACGCTGGCCAGCCCGTAGGCCGCCGCTTCATACATGACCATCTCCGTGCCCGACCCGGCGTTGAGGAATCCGTTCGATGTGGAAAGGATCCGGCTGTTGCGGCTCACCGCTTGGTGGACCATACTGACGACCCACAGCATTTCTCGCCCGGTGTTGGAAGTATAGTGCAAGTGAAACGGGAAGCTGTGCTGGAAGCTGGCCTGGTGAATGGCAACCCCCACCAGGTGGTAGGCCGTCTCGAGCACGGCGGTTCCCTCCGCGCGGCCCGCATAACCGCCATAGATCGCGCCGCTCAGGCATCCCACAAAGCAACCGAATTGGGCACAGTGCGCGATCTTGTTGAGCAGTTCGTTGTCGATGCGCATCTCGCTCAACACGCCAATCAGGCGTCCATCGGTGTGGCGCACTCCCCATTCATCGTTACTCACAGCAATCTGCCCGGTGTCGGATTGGGCCGTCCCGACGGCGATGAGGAACAACCCGGGGCGCCCTGCCAGCTTGGCCGCCTGGCGCAGACTCATGGCATGTTGCACCACTCCCGCCATCTCCGTCGGCGTGCCGGACTTGATCGGCAGCCCCATGCTCTCCTCGAGGATGGGCGCACACACGCTGTCGGCCAGCGGCTCCTGGAGGTAGGCCAGCGTCATGGGCATGAACAAATCTTCGTCGCACGTGATGTCGGGGCTGAAGATGCAGAACGGAGGGCGTGCGTCTTCCACGCCGCGGTGCTCCCACCAACGACCGTCTTTGCCGGCGCCGACCCAGTAGCGACCCGGCACATGGTACAGCGCTTCGCGCAGTTCCGACTCGTCGAGCAGGATGCGCCGGTGGGTATCGCCGTTGAGCACGCCCACACCCAAGAACAGTTCCACAGCCGCCTGCCACACGCGATCGGCGAGGTCATCATCCTGAGGGACCGGCGTCGCCGGGTCGTAGCGTATGCCGTACTTGCGGATCACCTCCTGCAGCTTGGGCATCAGGATCTTGAAGGTGAAGTCGTCGTCCTCCGTAAAAGGACCCGTGCCGGCGCGCTCGAAGATTTCCCACATCTTGTAGGGAGGCATGTCAGCTCTTCCTTTGGGCCATGAGGCGCTCGAGGATTTCGACGGCCGTCCAGGCATTCTCCCCCCAACTGTCTGCTCCACTTGCCTGGACCCATTCGGCGGTGACCGGCGCGCCTCCCAGAATCACGTGGTAATTCTGGCGCAGGCCTTTGGCCTCGAGCAGGCTGATGATTTCTTTCTGCCCCGGCATGGTGGTGGTCATGAGGGCCGAGGCCCCGATGGCATTCGCCCGGACCTCTTCAGCCTTGCGCACGAAGTCGAGCGGGTTGACGTTCACCCCCAAATCGACAACCTCGAAGCCGTGACAGCGGAGGAGATTGGCCACGATGTCCTTGCCGATCGTGTGCATGTCGCCTTCGACGGTACCGATGACCACCGTTCCCTTCTTGGCCGCGGTGGCGCCCGCCGCACGCAGATCCGGCTCCACTTCCTTCAGAACAGCCTGCATGGCTCTCGCCGCCATGGTCATTTCCGGGAGGAAGACTTCCATGCGCGCGAATTGCTCGCCCACCACGCGCATGCCGGCGGTCATGGTGGCGATGATATCCGTGGCGGCCGCCCCGGCGCGGATTGCCTCCCTGGCCATTGCAGTGGCTTTGACATCATCGCCACTTTGTACGGCAGTGACTAGATCTTCCATCGAATTCACTCCAGGCCTCCTCTTGTATAGGTCACGCGGCTTCCTCGTCATGGCCGGTGCGACGAGCCATGGCCCTGATCGGCCGGCCCGCATAGATGCGCAGTGCGCCTAGACGGCTCGAGGCCGTCACCCCGGGGCGATGGCTGGGCCCGACCCCGCCGGAGACCGACGCAGCCGCAGGCGATCAATGGCTGGGTCAAAAACACTCCTGGGGCGCTCAAGCCTGCTTACCTTAGACCTTAGTCCTTCGCGCCCGACAGATGTCGCGCCAATGGTTGCGCCCGCTGCAGGCGGGCGTGGGACTCCTGACCCCGAGCGCGGTCTGCCCGTGGACCCGTCGAGGTCTGCGGGTCGAGCGTTTTCGTTGGGGAAACGCGGAAACCAAATGGGCCGATCAACAAGAAGCGTGTGATGGACATTCGGGGAATGCAGTCGGCGACCAAAGGAGAGTGCAGCATGGTCATGGCTGCGCGGTCTTCGCCAAGTGATTGCCGGAGCCCAGGCCTAACGATCCGGGCAGATTCCGGAGAGGGTGGACGCCCAAAAATGCTCACAGGGGATCGGTCCTTGACTTGCCATTAAAGCGGCACTACAATTAGCTTACTGTTATATAGAGAACTAGTCAAGTGGACAACTCTCCTTGTCTTCGACCCCGGGACGGCAGAATCCAGGGAGGAAGGGAGTGCCAGCTTGCCTCGCAACAACCGACACGCTGAGGAGGATTGCCTCCCAGCCGCGGAACGCATCCGCCTGGGCTTTCCCCCAAGCGCCCAGCGGTGCATGTGCACCGCTGGCGCCTCCGAGAAATGGGGTGAGCCCCTCTCGCCCAAACCCATCCTTCTCTTCAGCCAGGACTGACGCAACGTGCCGGAGTGCTTATCCGGTGCGACCCTGCGATCCATCCAGCGGCAACTTAGCGATGATCCGCTGTGCTCGGATCAAGGAGGTGCATGTCAACCCGCTCGCGTGAGTTCCGATGCCCGTCGAGATCGTCCGTCGCGCCTGCTATGGAATGGAGA
>DATEAT010000165.1:0-10529 GCA_035288225.1 Anaerolineales bacterium
AATGAACCGTCGGCCAGGACGCGCGCGGTGGTTTTGCCTTGCGGACCGAAGTACAGCGTAGCGCCCGGCCGCAAGAGCCCGTGTTCGAGCAGCGCGCCGAAGGGGATGCGCGGCAGGCTGCGTGGATTGAGAGAGGCCAGCTCGGCAGGCGGAAGGGCGGGCGCAGGCACACGCGCGAGTCGCCGCCGGGCGAGGGCGACGTAGGTCGCCTCGCGCTCGATGCCGATCCAGTGCCGGCCCAGGCGGCGCGCAGCGACGCCGGTCGTACCGGTGCCGAAAAACGGGTCGAGCACGACTTGGCCCGGGCTCGAACTGGCCAGCAGCACCCGGTAGAGCAAGGCCTCCGGCTTCTGGGTCGAGTGAGCTTTTACACCCGCGAGGCGCAGCCGCTCGCGCCCCGAGCAGATAGGCAACTGCCAGTCGGAGCGCATTTGCAGGCCTTCGTTGAGCGATTTCATCGCGTGGTGGTCGAAGGTGTAGGGCGCACCCTTTTCCTTCTGCGCCCAGAGCAGCGTCTCATGCGCATTGGTGAAACGCACGCCGCGGAAATTGGGCATGGGGTTGGTCTTGACCCACACCACGTCATTGAGAATCCAGAAGCCGAGGTCCATGAGGATCGACCCGACCCGGTAAATGTTGTGATACGAACCGATGACCCACAACGTGCCGCTGCGCTTGAGGACCCGCCGGCAGGCGCCGAGCCACTCCCGCGTGAACTGGTCGTAGGCCGCAAGGTCCGGGAACTGGTCCCAGGCATCCGTTACGGCCTCCACGCGCGTGTTATTGGGGCGCCACAATTCCTGGCGCAGCTGCAAGTTGTAGGGTGGATCGGCGAAGATCAGGTCGACGGATTCTGCGGGTAGCTGCGGGAGGAGGTCGAGGCAATCGCCCTGGAGCACCTGATCGAGCGGCACGCTGGGCGCGGGAGGGGTTTGGCGGCGGGCGGCCGGGCTCATGCGCAGCCTCGCGCCGCACACCACAGGGATCGACGGCAAGCAGGAGCGTCGGGCACGGCCACCTTACCCGCCGCCGATGCCTTTGAGCAGGGAGCCCACGCCATAGGCCACGGCGCCCGCCAGGCCTCCAACGACGAGCATTTCGAACCCGCTGCGCAAGGGGTTGAGGCGCGTGACGAGGACCTTCGCCGCGCCCAGCCCGAAGAGCGCGAGCACCGACATGCCGAGCGAGACGAAGAACCTCGCTTGTGGGGCGATGGGGACAAAAAGCCCGACCAGATAGACCAGCAGCGGCACCGCGCCGGCCACGACGAACGAGACGAAGGTGGCCAAGGCGCTCACCAGCGGCTTGCGTTCATCCGGCATGAGGCCCAACTCTTCCACCATCATCGCGTCGACCCACAGCTTGGGATCGCGCGATTTGATCTCCACCATGCGCGCCGCATCCTCGTCCGAGTACCCTTGCTGGCGGTAGAGCTCGTACAGCTCGGCCTTCTCGCCCTCCGGGTAGTGCTCCACCTCCCAGGCCTCGCGCTGGCGTTCGCGGTCGTAGTATTCCTTCTCGCTCTTGGCCGAGAGAAAGGCCCCGGTGGCCATCGAGAAACCGTCGGCGAATTGGTTGGCCAGCCCGAGGATCAGGACGATGTGCGCGCCCAGCTCGGCGCCGGCCACCCCGCTCACCACGGCAAAGGTGGTGATGATGCCATCCAGCCCGCCGTAGACCATGTCGCCGATGTACTGATGGCTGGCGCCGCCATGCCGTTCCTGTGCCGCCTGGGCGATGCGCGCGGGATCGTGAGCCGAAGCGGAGAGCGTGGCATCGCCGCGGGCGAATCCCTGGCGGGCGTCTTCAAGTCGTTTCGAGATGCTCATCGTTCCTCAGCCTCGGCACCGGGCTTGTCCGGCGCACCGGTCGCTAGAGATTGAAGCGGATGGTCAAGATATCGCCGTCCTTCACCGGATAGTCCTTGCCCTCCAACCGCAGTTTGCCTTTGGCGCGCGCTTCGGCCATGCCGCCCAGTGCCGTCAGATCGTCGTAGTGCACGACCTCGGCGCGGATGAAGCCCTTGAGCATGTCGGTGTGAATCTCGCCGGCGGCCTCGGGCGCCAGCGCACCGCGGCGCACGGTCCAGGCACGCACCTCGTCCTCGCCGACGGTGAAGAATGACAGCAGCCCGAGCAGATCGTAGGAGAGGCGAATGACGCGGTTGAGGCTCGGTTCGCTGATGCCGTATTCCCCGAGGAAGACCTGGGCCTCCTCCACCGGGAGCTGCGCAATTTCCATTTCGATCTTGCCCTGCAGCCCGACGAAAGCCACATGTGGATTCGTGTCGGGGATCTCGGGCGGCGGCTGCCCTTCGCCCAGATTCCACACCACCAAGAGCGGCTTCTGGGTGAGCAGGCCAAAGCCCGAGAGCGCGCGCCCTTCGTCGGGGGAGAGGTCCAGATCACGCAGCGGCTGTTCGGCCGCGAGGGCCGTGTTCAGGCGCTCGAAAAACTCGAGATCGCGCGTGGCCTGCGCCTTATCGCGTGCGCCGCCTTTGCGCAGTTCGTCGCGCAAGCGTTCGATCTTGCGCTCGACGGAAATCTGATCGTTGAGCAGCAACTCGGCTTGCATGGCGCTCAGGTCGCGCAGCGGGTCGAGGCTGCCCGCGGGGTGCGGTACGGCCTCATCGTCGAAGCAGCGCACCACGAGCAGCAGCCCATCCATCTGGCGCAACTCGGCCAGCAGCGAGCCCGAGAGCTCGCCTTTGCCGGAGCCCGCCTCCAGCCCGGCGATGTCGGCATAGGTGACCTGGGCGTAGATCGTCTTCTCCGGCTTGAAGAGGGCCGCGAGTTTTTCCACGCGCGGGTCGGGCACGCTCACCACGCCGGTGTGCACCTCGAAACGTCCGCCGCCGATCATGCTGCCGGTCGGTGCATGGCCCCGGGTGAGCGCGTTGAAAATGGTTGTCTTGCCGGATTGGGGCAGGCCGAGAATGCCGAGACGCATGCGTTGTCCTTGACCCTGAGGGGAGGCTAGCGTATACTCACACCGCACGCCGAAGTGGCGGAACTGGCAGACGCGCACGACTCAAAATCGTGTTCCCTTGCGGGAATGAGGGTTCAATTCCCTCCTTCGGCACTCGCGCGATTATAACATGCCAAAGAGGCGCTTCCTCCGCCTCTTTCTTGTTCATCGTGCACCTGAGCGCGATACCCGTGCCGCAGCCTCCTCGTGTGAAACCATGAAGCGCATCTCCCCGGCCCTCTTCGCCGTTTGCGGATTGGCCTTCGGCGTGCTGCTCGGCCTGTGGTATGGCTGGCGGGTCAGCCCCGTGCGCTACGTCAACACGACCCCCGATCTCTTGCGCCAGGATTACCGCGACGACTATGTGCTGATGGTGGCCGAGGCCTACGCAGCCGATCACGACCTGGGCCATGCCGCACAACAGCTCTCGCGGTTGGGGGCACGCGAGATGGGCGCTGAGGTGCGCGACACAGCCGCACGCTACGCCGCCGCCGGTTACGCCGAGGCGGACCTGCGCAAGCTGTATGGCCTGGCGGCTGACCTCGAGCAGGCATTCGGCAGTGCCGGAGGCGGGCCGTGAGGAGGCGCTGGTTTGCGCTGGCCGCCGGCGTGCTGGCCGGCCTTGCGTTGGGCGCGGGCTATGCCTGGCTGGTGCGCCCAGTCCGCTTTGCGGATGCCGCGCCGGCCAGCCTGCGCGCGGATTTCCGTGACGAATATCTGGCGCTGATCGCCTCCGCGTACCAGGCCAGTGGCGATGTGTCGCGTGCGCAGGCGCGCCTCGCGCTCTTTGCGGATATCGCGTCCGAGGATTTGACGGCGCTCGCCGCTCGCCACGCGCTGGTGTATGGAGCGGATGCGGCGGTGCGCGGGCTGGCAACACTCGCGGCGATCGAATCGGGCCCGCCGTCGCCCACGGCGGCGAGCTCGGCGACGCCGACCGCGCGCGCGCGCCAGACGCCGCTGGCCACCTTCCCCCTCACCGTGTCGCCTTTCCCCAGTGCGGTGCCTTTCACGCGCGTGCCCCCGGCGGCCACCGCCATGGGCAGCCTGCGCCTCCTCTCCCGCGACGAGGTGTGCGACCCGCTGGTCGGCCTGCGTTTGGAAGTGCGCGTGCGCACGCGCAGCGGGGCGCCGGCTTCCGGGGTGGAAGTGCGCGTGCGCTGGGCCGGCGGCAGCGACCATTTCTTCACCGGCCTCAAGCCATCGATGGATGCGGGTTATGGCGACTTCGCCATGGACCCCGACACGGACTATCAAGTGGAGCTCACGGGCCTGGCTTTGCCGGTCAGCGGGATCCGCGCACCCGCCTGCTCGCGAGTCAGCGGGAGTGTGTATTACGGCGGGGTGCGGCTGGTGTTCGAGGGGCAGTAGCCCACACGCTACGCTGAAGCGGGCTCAGCGTCTCTGCCACGACCGCGCGCCGAATCACTCGTGGGCAGAATGCCTCCTTGACATTACTCAATACGTTGAGTAAAATAACTCAATATATTGAGTAAACAAACAGTGACCTACATCCGTCCGTACGCCCAGGTTCTACAGCGTCGCCTGGCCGAACCGCGCCGGTTTATCCAGGCTGTGACCGGCCCGCGTCAGGTCGGGAAATCGACGCTTGTCCAGCAGGTCGTGTCCCGCAGCGGACTCGCACACCACATCGCAAGTGCCGACCAGCCGACATTGCGTTCCCCCATATGGATCGAGCAACAATGGGAAGTGGCGCGGCGTGAGGGTTCCCGGGCCGGGAAACGCGGCGCACTGCTGGTGCTGGACGAAATCCACAAGATCCCCGGCTGGTCAGATGTCGTCAAGCGCCTGTGGGATGAGGACACGCGCACAGAGAACAGGCTGAAGGTGATCCTGCTCGGATCGGCGCCTCTTCTGATGCAGCAGGGTCTCACTGAGAGTCTGGCCGGACGCTTCGAGGTCGTGCGCTTACCCCACTGGTCGTTCGCTGAAATGCGGGATGCCTTCGGGTGGGCGCTTGAGCAATACGTGTTCTACGGCGGCTACCCGGGCGCGGCGCCGCTCATCCACGATCCGCAACGTTGGGCGGCATACATCCTCGATTCGCTGATCGAGACGACCCTGGCCCGCGACGTGTTGCTTCTAACCCGCGTCGACAAGCCGGCCGTGTTGCGCCGGCTCTTTCAGTTGGGATGTGCGTATTCCGGGCAGATCCTCTCGTACACGAAGATGATCGGCCAGCTTCAGGATGCGGGCAACACGGTCACTCTGGCGCATTACCTGGATCTCTTGGGTGCGGCGGGGATGCTCATGGGACTGCCCAAGTATGCGGGCGAGGTGGTCCGACAGCGGGGATCGAGTCCAAAGCTCCAGGTTCTCAACACCGCGCTCATCTCTGCCCAGGCCGGGATAACGTTGAAAGAGGCCCGCGGCGACCATGAGATCTGGGGCCGGCTGGTGGAGTCGGCGGTCGGCGCACACCTGGCGAATGCAGCGGCGCTGAACCAGATTCAGCTCTTCTATTGGCGCGAACGCAATCTGGAGGTCGACTTCGTTATCAAGAGCGGGCGCAAGCTCACGGCTCTCGAGGTTAAGAGCACCCGAGCTCGTCTATCCCCGCCGGGGCTCGAGGCGTTCGCCCGCGCTTTCCCGGGCGTCAGGCCGCTCTTGGTCGGGGGTGATGGAATTCCATTGGATCAGTTCCTCGCCCAACCGGTCGAGCACTGGGTATCCGGTTAGGATCTCGGCGATCCCCTCCGGCCGGACACATACACCCGCACCGCCTCGCGCATGAACTCGGCCAGGTGCGGGTCGATCTTGTCGAAGTTGGCCTTGAAGCGCGGGTCGCTGTTGTACCCCTCGGCCAGACCCAGCAACTGCTCGTCGTTGGGAACCCAGAAGTACTCCATGTGACGCCGCCAGCGCTCGACGCACGCCTGCGCCTCGGGTGAGGCGGGGCCGTGCGGCATGGCCTCGAGAAGACCGGCGTAGACGGCGTTCCCTTCCTCGCCAATGCGCTGCTTCTCGGCGGGCGTATAAGCCTTCCACTTCTTGTTGGAGGCCTTCACGATCTCCGGGTCGTAGAGTTGCATGGCTTCTTTTTCGTACTCGGCCTGCTGTTCATCGCTGAACCCCTCGAAGAACTGCTTCTGGTTCATCGGCCTCACTCCTTTGAGGTGCAATATCGTGCTGTCCACCGTGGCCTGCAGACGTTCCAGCCGGGCAATGCGCTTGCCAAGCTCCCGGCTGTGGGTTTCGAGCGCGCCCACGGCCTCGAAGCCACGGCGTTTGATGATCCGGCGGATCTCCTCGAGTGGCATGTCCAAGGCACGATACAGAAGGATTTGCTGCAGGAGCAGCACGGAGTCCTCGCTGTAGTAGCGATAGCCGTTCTGACCGACCCGCGCCGGCTTGAAGAGCCCGATCTGGTCGTAGTAGTGGAGCGTACGCGGGGTGAGCCCGGCCAGGTTGGAGAGCTGCTTCACGGTCAACATGGCGCCAGTATAGACTATGACGTAGCGTTAATGTCAAGAGACGGCGCGCGGTGGGGGGAACAGGCGAGCGCCCGGCACGCGCCGGGCGCTCGGATGAGAACCGCCAGCAACTGAGATCTAGCGGCGAGATGAGTTCTCGCGGAGAGCCAGTTTGGCCGCTTCGGCATCGCCCGCAAGAACAGCGACGACGTTCCTGGCTTGCCCATGCCCGCGCAGGCAGCGGGCTTCGACATCTAGGTCGACGACCTCTTTGCAGATGCGACAGTAGCCGACCAAGACTGCCTTGCCGGCCTTGACCAGCGCCCCACGCTCTGCACGGATGCGCTTGAGCACATCCTCACGTTCTGCGCGAACGCGCTTGAGCTCATCCTTGCGTGCCCGGCTGGCGTACCCGATCTCGAAGGCCTCGCCCCCGAGCCCGGCCAGCCCGGCCAGCCCCTTCACGCCGTCGCTCATCTTGAATTCGGCGTGCAGGGCAAATGCCTCGGCCGAACGCAAGGCTTCCAGCAGGTCGCGAGAGGCTTGCGAATTGTTCCCAAGCTTGACGTGTGCGGCCGACCGATCGCGCAGGATTGCCTCCACCATCTCGGGCAGCGCCGAGGCAAGGCGTTCGGTGAGCGACGCGATCCGGGCCTCGTGGTCGGCCGCGGCTTCGGATGCCATCCCAAACTGCTCGTACAATTTGGCGCGTTCAGTCAGGCGCTTGGAGACCTCAGCGGGGAGCGCTTTGTCGAGCGCTTTTGTCGCTTCGTCGATCAGTGCTTGCCCGTCGCGCCGGGCCTCCTCGAACCGACCAACCCGCGCGTACATTTCGGCGCGGAAACTGCGCAGCTCGCCAAGCTCCTTTTTCGGGGCGAGTTCAAGAGCGCGCGTCACATCGGCAATGGCCTGCTCCGCATCGATCTCTTTGTGGCGTTTGGCGCGCAGCCAGTATCGATGCCAGGGAGGCGTACGCGCGAACATCTCCGAGATGCCGCCGGCAAGCATGAGGACGGCAAGCAGGCCGAGCACGATCGCAATCCCGCCGCACACGACGCCTTGCGATATGCGGTAGCTGAAGTACCCCAGCCCGCCGGCCACGACGGCGAGGAAGCCCAACAAGCCGAACACGTTCAACCGATCGCGCCGGCTTGTGCCTGGCAGCAGATCGGCCTGGCATTTTGAACACGTGGTTGCCTGGGCGTCGTTATCTGCTTTGCACTTCTCGCACTGGATCATGGAGGCCTCCCGGGTTCGGATGATGGATGGGGTTGAAGGACCGCCCGGTGGATGTGGAAACTTTGGGCGAGAACGTGTCACAGGCAGCAAAAAGGGGACCCTGGTGAGTAGGGTTCCCCCCTGGTGCAAGTTGTATTGTAGGCGAATCTATCGGGAGGGCAACTGTGCGGCGTGTGCGCGCTCTGGGGACGACTCGCCCCGGCTCTGCGCGTCCATCACGGCCACGGCCGCCATGCGCACAATGCTCTCGACGTCGTCGCCGGTCTGCAGCACATGGGCCGGGGCGCCGATGCCCAGGAGAATCGGCCCGATGATCTCCGCCCCGCCCAGGTGGTGCAGCAGTTTGTAGGCGATGTTAGCCGCCTCAAGCGAGGGAAAGACCAGCACGTTCGCATCGCGCACTGCGCTGAACGGATAGCGCTCGTCGACAATCGCGGGGTCGACCGCCGTGTCGGCCTGCATCTCGCCGTCCACCGCCAGATCCGGACGGCGCGCGTGTACGAGTTGCACGGCGCGGCGCACCTTCTCCGCCAGCGGATGGGGGACGCTGCCAAAGTTGGAGAAGGAGAGCATGGCAATCCGCGGCTCGATGTCCAGCTGCCTGGCGAAATCGGCGGTGAGGATGGCCACCTCCGCTAGGTCCTCCGCGTCTTGCTCGATGTTGACCGTGGCGTCGGTCAGGAAGTACACCTTGCGCCGGATAAGAGCCAGGTAGACGCCGGCCGCGCGCCGCGCGCCGGGCCGCGTGTGAAAGATGCGCAACGCCGGGCGGATGACATCCGGGTAGTCGTGCACCAGGCCTGAGAGGCAGGCATCGGCATCTTTCATATAGACCATCATCGGTGCGAGCACGCTCGCTTCGCTCATGCGCTCGCGGGCGCGGGCGCGGGTGACCCCCTTGCGCTGGCGCAGCCGGTAATACGCCTCAGCATAGTCCTCGAGATGCGGGAAGTTCGCGGAATCCACCACCTGCACCTCCGCCGCCAATCCCAGCTCGTCCATCGTACGCCGCACGATCTCCGGCCGGGCTATCAGGATCGGGCGCCCGATGCCCTCGTTGGCGATCTGCGCTGCGGCGCGGATAATCTTCGGCTCCTCGCCCTCCGCCAACACGATGCGTTTGGGCGCGGAACGCGCCTTGTTGATGAGGAAGCTGCGAATCTCCTGCGCCATGCCCTGGCGTGCAGCGAGCGTCGTACGATAGGCGGGCAGATCCAGCGCGCGCCGGGCGACACCGCTTTCCATCGCCGCCTGGGCCACTGCCGGGGCCTCCCACAAAAGCACGCGCGGGTCGAGCGGCTTGGGCAGGATGTAATCTGGCCCGAACTTCGCGGCGGCAATTCCGTAGGCGCGCAGGACGCTATCGGGCACATCCTCCTTGGCCAGCGCCGCCAGCGCGTGAGCGGCGGCCAATTTCATGGCCAAGTTGATCGCCCGCGCGCGCACATCCAGCGCGCCGCGGAAGATGAAGGGGAAGCCCAGCACGTTGTTGACCTGATTGGGGAAGTCGGAGCGGCCGGTGGCCACGATGGCGTCGGGACGCGCCTGGCGTGCGGCCGCGTAGCCGATTTCCGGATCCGGGTTGGCCATGGCGAAGATGATCGGGTTGGGGCGCATGGCCTGCAGCATCTCCGGCGCGACTACGCCGGCGGCCGAGAGCCCGACGAAAACGTCCGCCTCGCGCAGGGCTTCGGCGAGCGTGCCGCGCTTGTCGCCCTGGGCATAAACCATCTTCTCGGGGAAGGCCTCCTCGCGGCGTCCGCGGTAGACCAACCCGGCGATGTCGACCATCCAGATATGCTCGCGCGGGACGCCCAGCGCGACAAACATGTCGGCGGTGGCCAGGGCCGCCGCGCCGGCGCCGGAGAAGACGACCTTGATCGCCTCCCGTGTGCGGCCGGTGATCTCGAGCGCATTGAGCAGCGCAGCGGAGGCGATGATGGCGGTGCCATGCTGGTCGTCGTGGAAAACGGGAATGTCGAGCTGCGCCTGCAGCGTGCGCTCGATGGTGAAGCATTCCGGCGAGCGAAAGTCCTCCAGGTTGATGCCCCCGAAGGTGGGTGCGATGGCTGCGACCACGCGCACGACCTCCTGCGGGTCGTGCGTGTCGACTTCGATGTCAAACACATCGATGTCGGCGAAGCGCTTGAAGAGCACGCCCTTGCCTTCCATCACTGGCTTGGAGGCGAGCGCCCCGCGATCGCCCAACCCAAGGATGGCCGTGCCGTTGCTGATCACCGCCACCAAGTTGCCCTTGGCGGTGTAGTCGTAGGCCGTCTCGGGGTCGCGCGCGATCTCGAGCACCGGCTGAGCAACGCCCGGCGTGTAAGCGAGCGCCAGATCGCGCTGGGTGGCGACGGGCTTGGTCGGGACAACTTCAATCTTACCCGGACGGCCCTGACGGTGATACTCGAGCGCGTCCTCACGGGTGGTTGACATGTGGGACTCCGTTGGCAAAGAGGGGGAACCAGAGGGACGAGCTCGATAAGTGTATCATAAGAAGTCCGGCCTAAATGGTATGGTTCTTCCGAATGGGGCTTGTCGAAAGCGCCTCCAGACGGTATGCTCACCCCCGCGTGGATCGAGGGTCATGAAGATCAACCGCAGAGACTTCCTCAAATTGAGCGGCGTGGGCCTGACGAGTGCGTGGATTGGCCCGCGCCTGAGCTTGCCGCGTCGCCTGCAGCCCGACGAGTGGAGCCAGACCTTTGTGCCGGGTGCCCATCTCGGCCGGGTGACGATTGTCCGGACGGCACTCCACGCACGCCCGACTCCCGACAGCCCGCAGCTCGGCTGGAAGTACCTGGATGAGGTGAGCGAGGTGCTGCGCGAGGTCATCGGCAAAGGCACCCAGTACCAGAACCATGTGTGGATGGAAACCTCGCAGGG
>DATEAT010000166.1:0-7313 GCA_035288225.1 Anaerolineales bacterium
GCCGGCCTCTCCAAGACCGCTGCCCAGAAGGCGCGCATCGTCATCGCCGAAGTCAACGACAAGATGCCGCGCACGCTGGGCGATTCTTTCATCCACCTGTCCAAGATCAACTTCGCCGTCCCGGTCTCGTACATCCCTTCCGAGCTTCAGATGGGCGAGCCGAATGAGCTCAGCCTGCAGATTGCCGCACACATCGCCGAGCTGATCGAAGACGGCTCCACTCTACAGACCGGCATCGGCGCCATCCCGGACGCGGTGCTGCACTACCTGCGCAGCAAGAAGGACCTGGGCATTCACACCGAGCTCTTCTCCGACGGCGTGGTGGCCCTGGTGGAAGCAGGAGTCATCAACAACGAAAAGAAAACCTTGCACCCGGGCAAGATCGTGGCCGGCATCGCCCTGGGCACGAGGCGCTTGTACGAATTTGTGGACGATAACCCGATCGTCGAATTCCATCCGCAGGAATACATCAACGACCCATTCGTCATCGCCCAGAACAACAAGATGGTGGCCATCAATTCCGCGATCGAGGTAGACCTGACCGGGCAGGTGTGCGCCGATTCGATCGGCCCACGTTTCTATTCCGGCGTGGGCTGCCAGGTGGATTTCATCTACGGCGCCTCGCGCAGCAAGGGCGGCAAGCCGATCATCGCGCTGCCGAGCACGAGCGTCTTGCGCGACGGGCGGCGCGTGAGCCGCATTGCGGCCATGCTGCAAACCGGAGCCGGGGTGACCACCAGCCGCAACCACGTGCACTACGTGGTGACCGAGTACGGCGTGGCTTGGCTCTACGGCAAGACTATTCGCCAGCGGGCGCAGGCGCTCATTGCCATCGCCCACCCTGATTTCCGCGAGGGGCTCGAGAAGCAAGCCCGCGAACTGCGCTACCTCTAAGCCTTTACATCAGACTGGGAGTACGCCTGTGACCACGCACGTTCGACGAGTACGCATCGTAGCTACGGTCGGGCCGGCCTCGCGCGACGAGGCGACCCTGACCGCCATGATTGCGGCCGGCATGGACGTGGCGCGCCTCAACCTCTCACACGGCACCCACGACGACCACGCCCGCGCCATTGCCCTCATCCGCCGGGTGGCGGCTCGCGCCGGGCGCGCGGTCGCGATCCTGGCCGACCTGCAAGGGGTCAAGATCCGCACTGGGCCGATTCAGGGCGGCAAAGCGGACCTCGAACCCGGGGCGCCTTTTGTGCTCACCACACGCAAGGTGCCCGGCAACCGCGAATGCGTGTCGGTGGATTGGCCCACCCTCCCGGCCGACGTGCGGCCCGGGAATCACCTGCTGCTCGATGATGGACGGCTGCGGCTGGAGGTGTTGGGAGTACGAGGCGAGGACATTTCGACGCGGGTGCTCGAGGGCGGCCCACTCCTGCCCCACAAAGGGGTGAACCTGCCCGGGGTGCGTCTCTCCGCGCCTTCTCTGACCGAGAAGGACCATGCCGATATTGCCTTCGCCCTCGAAAACGGGGTGGACGCCATCGCCATCTCGTTCGTGCGCCGCGCTGAGGATATGGCCCGCGCACGCCAGGCGGTTCTCGCGCTTGACCCGAGCCAGACGCGCCTGCCGCTCATCGCCAAGCTCGAGCGGGCCGAGGCGGTGGAGAACCTGGACGCCATCGCTGAGGTGGCCGACGGGCTGATGGTGGCGCGAGGTGACCTGGGCGTGGAGATGTCGGCCGCGGTGGTGCCCACCGCGCAGAAGCAGATTATTCAGGCCGCCAATCTGCGAGGCAAGCTGGTCATCACGGCCACGCAGATGCTCGAAACGATGATCACCAACCCTGGGCCCACGCGGGCGGAGGCCTCCGACGTGGCCAACGCTGTCTACGACGGCACGGATGCGGTGATGCTCTCAGGCGAGACGGCGGTGGGCAAGTACCCGATCGAAGCGGTGCGCACGATGGCCCTCATCCTGGAAGAAGCCGAGCAACATCTGGACCAGTGGGGCCGCTGGCACGGCCCCGAGATCATTGACACGCAAGACGATGCGTTGGCCATCGCGCATGCGGCCAAGGAGTTGGGCGTCGATCGCGACGTGGCAGCGATTGCGGTCTTCACCCGCACCGGACGCGCCGCACGCCTGATGTCCAAACAGCGCCCGCAGGCGCCGATCCTGGCTTTCACTCCCGAGGCTGCCACCTACCCGCGCATGGCGATGATGTGGGGGGTGGTGCCTTATCTGGTGCCGGAGGCGAACACGCTCGAGGAGATGCTGGCCCACGTCGAAGCAGCCATGATCGCCGCCTCGCCCATCCGGCCTGGGGAGCAGGTGGTGCTCATTGCCGGGCTGCCTCTTTCGGTTCCCGGCCCGCCCAACTTCGTCCTCTTACACACTGTGGGGCGCCGCTAGGCGCCTCATCCCAGTAGACAACCGCTAACCGAAGAGGCCTCGTGGCCGCTCGCCCTCCTCTGGCGCAGCGGGCATGGGCAGGGTTTGCGCACCGTGTGTCTCTCGCGTTGGAGGCACGGCCGCGGGCGCGACCTCGGGAAGGCGCTCAGTCTGCCGTGCCCCCTTAAGGCCGGCGGGCCTTCGCCACACGATGGAGAAGGCCGTAACCCCGCTTCCAACCAGAAGTGCCACCACGCTGACAACAATCGTGGCGCCCATGGCCAAGCCGACCACACCGCGAACGACGGTGGCCATCGCCTCGCGCAACGCGAGGGGCGCATCGGCGAAGCCGGTGGGCAAGCGGTTACGAGCAGCGAGAAGAGCCAGGGCGACGAGAATGGCCAATGTGGCTCCGACCATCCATGTGATTCCTGACCAGCGCAGAACCGCTTTGAGGGAACGCGCGGCGAGGGCCAGCGCGAACATCAGCCCGGCGGCAGATACAAAGAGCGCAAGGACCATCCACAGCGCGAGGATCTCGAGCACCGCGTGCACTTCGCGCAGCGCCTCGCCCGACCCCGGTTGGCTTCCGAAGTTGAACGCCGGAGGAGCGGTCTGAGCCAGTTCGCGAAGCGAAGCGGTGAGGGATTTGACGACACGTGAGGCCGCGGGCTCTGGAGGCTGACAGCCATACATCTCGGGCGCGATCTCGAGGGCGTTATCCAGCGCGGCGATCTGCGCAGTGGAGCAGGCCGGCCACGATCGAACCATGATCTGCGCCACACGTTCTCCCGCCGCACCAGCGATCAAGCGCTGAGGTTCTTCGAGCGAGATACTCAGGCTGGCAATCTCTCCCGACCCAGAGAGATAGGCATAGGCTTGGTCGGCCAAATGGCGGGCCTGGGCCTCTTGCCATTCAACGGGAAAGAGGGTGCGCAGAATATTGCGCAGCTCATCCTCGGTGAGGGAGGCAAAGGCTCGCTCGCCACCGGCGAAGCCTTTGACCAGATTCGGCGCAAGCAGATCGGTAAGGACGCCCGAGCGGACGAAGGCGTTGGTGAGAACCTCGGTCACGCGCGCCTGGTTTGAGGCCGCTCGCCGTGTGCCGATGAGCAAGAGGCAGAGTGCCATCGCGAGGGCGCTGATGACAGCGCTGGCGATGGCAAGTAGCCTAAGCAACCATGAACCGGTCTTTCTCATTGTCTATCTCCTTCGCGATCGGCGCACGAGGCCGTGCGCCCTTCCCCTGGCGCGGGTCGCCGTATGCCGGTGAACCCGTGGCGGGAACGGCCGTCAGCGGTTGTCAACCCCATTGGCCGCGACCATCCGGCGTCGATACGCGAACAACCCGGCCAGCACAACCAACGGCAGAGGCAGGAACATGGCCGGTCCCTGAACAGGTTGTGGACCACGCTCCAGGGTGGATACAAAGATCGTCCACAGCCCGGCGTGAAGCACAACCATAACGGCAAGAGGAAGCACCTCGCCGCCCCGTCGCACGGCGTTCGCGATGGCGGCGAGAATCGCTGCGAGCGGAACGAGCAGCACGATGAAATTCCCCGGGTCGGTCTGGATCCCGATCCAGCAACTCGCAGCGAGGGTCAGATTGACCGCCCACTCGAACCGCGCCGGCGCTTGGCCCAAGGCTCTGCGCCATTCGACAAGCAGGAGCACCCCCAAAACAAGCGTGACGCCCCACCCTACCCGCGCGCCGAGGCCGGGGAACATCGCTTCGAGCGCGGTGCCCAGTGTGCCGGGCGGATTGTAGGCAGGGTAGCGGATCACTTCGCGAAGGAACTCCGCGGGCCAACTCGGTAAGAGGACCAGGCTGAGAGTGAGCAACGCAGTCAGCGTGCCCACGAATCCGATCACGAGGCGCCAGCGCCTCGCGGCGATGGCCCACACCCCGACGAAGAGGACTAGAAGGAGAACAACCTGAGGCTTGATCGTCGACACCGCAAGCAGCGCGCCCGCCAATCCATCGTGCCCTGCACGCAGGGCAAGCACAGCCAGCGCGATGAGCAACGCGACCACAATCACCGCATTGCCATTGACCAGCGGGCGGACCCCGTGATACCAAGTGACGGCAA
This sequence comes from Anaerolineales bacterium, assembly GCA_035288225.1. Taxonomy (GTDB): domain Bacteria; phylum Chloroflexota; class Anaerolineae; order Anaerolineales; family RBG-16-64-43; genus RBG-16-64-43. The sequence continues at coordinate 4,435 of DATEAT010000166.1, forward strand.
AGAGCAGATAGGCCGCGGCAACGGGAAGCGACGGGCGCCAACCCGCCAGGCGCAGGCCCGCGAGCGCCAACCCGAGCAAAGCCAATTCCAGCACCGTCATCCACAGCGATCGAGCAAACGCATAATCGGCCACTATCGCGAACGGCCCAAACAACACGATGGAGTAGAGCGGATAGGCGACGCGCAGCTCGTGCTCTCCCGGCTGCGCCGGCCGCCCGTAGGCCAGCATCTGAATCTTCAAGGCCACGGCGTCGCTGTACGGGCTGACCCTCTCGACGAGGAGTGCCCGCGTCCCGACCCAATGCACCAGGAAATCGTTGCCGCCTGGGCTGGCGGCGACGAACCGCTTGTTGGCCACGAAGAGAATGACTACGCCTGCCGCGAGGGCCAGGCATGCTAGGACCACCCGCGGCGTGCGGCCGCGAAACGCCTCGGGCCTTGATGACATGCTCAAACGGCTCCTTCTGAGTCGAATACCGGGCCCGGCCCCGATGCCAATCGAGATGGCGGACTCCAGGACATTATGGCTTCTCCGAGGATAGTGGCTATGCGCAGGGACGCCGCTGCGCCCAAATCCCTACCGGGCCGAGCGTGCACGGCCTTCGCCTAACAGGGGAAACGCCATCAGCACGCCCATCGCCGCCACCATCATCGTCCGCACCGGCACTATGAGGTACAGGCTCTCGAAATCTCCGCGTGAGAGAAGGATCGGCCACTCAAGCAGGCTGACGATTGCAAGCGCCAGCGACAACAACACGCCGCGCGAAAGCGGGAACACCAGCAACATGAGCGGCAAGAGATACAGAACCCACTGCGGGCTCCACCCAGGCGACCAGAGCAAGAAGAGCGCCCAGGTGACTCCCAAGAAGGCCACTTGCTCGCGCGCGCCGCCGCGCGGGATCTTCACCAGAGCCACGAGCCCGAGACCTGCGAATGGGATGAGCGTAAGCCATGAGGGCATTCGTGCCGGGTTGCCCATCGGTTGCGCGGCAAGTTGCGGATCTGCGCGCTCGCTTTCCGGTCCGAAGTTGCCTGTTCCCATGTTGCCATCCACCAGCGCCCACACGGTCTCCCACGAGCCCTTGCTGAGTTGTGAGCGTAGCGAGGCGGCGGTCATTTCGGGCGCGGTGAGGTACAGCCCTCCCAGCACAATAAGGATGACCGCCAGCGCGGAGGCGATGGCCATGATCGCTCGCTTCGTTGAGCGGCCGCGCCACGCGACGACCAGTGCCAGCAGTGGAAACCACTTCACCAGCGCTCCAAGCCCCAGCACGATCCCGCCCGCAGCGGATCGATCCTTGAGGATGAGCCAGACGCCCCATAGCATGGCCAGCAGCGCCAGCGGATCGAAGAACCACCAGCCGTACGGAAGGCCTGCCAGGATGGCCGCGAACACAAAGGTCGCCGCGCCGGGCGCTTCGCGTTGGTTCACGAGCAGGTCTAGCTTGGAGAAGCAGAACACGCTGGCGGCCAGCGCAAGCGAGAAGACCATCGTGGCCATCGTGGCAAAGGTCGACTCGCGACCGGAGGAAAGCAGGAACATCAGCTTGGCCACAAAGGGGAACACGGGAGGGAATTCGACCCAATAATGGATGAACGGCAACCCCGGAAGCCGTGCGAGTTCATAGAAATGGTGCAGGTCGCTGTAACCCGTGAGCCCATTCAGCGGGAGGCCGGCCAGGAGCATGAGCCGGCTTGCGAGGAAGAGCCCTGCGATGCCGAGCGGCGTGAGGCGCATTCGCTTCGCGTCCATCAGACCATCCGTGGGATGACGAATAGAAGCAGCCCGGACCAGGCCCACAATCCGGCGGTCAGCGGAAGAAGGCGCGGCCGATAGGTTGCCGACCAGAGTAGAACGGCGGCCACCAGCCCCAACCCGAAGCGGATAATGGCCAGCGGATCGACCCACGAGGGCTGCGGCAGTACCGAGATGAGCGCGGCGGAACCGATCACCAGCCATGCGTCGGCGCTGCGCGGCTCACGCGGCCCCCGCACCAGATCGCGGGCCGCCAAGTACCCGAATAGAATTGCCGGCGCGATCACCCAGATCAAGACGACTCCCCGGCTCACAGGGTCGGCCAGGTGGCGCAACCCGGCGAAGGGCAACCACCCGAGCTGCGTCTTGGCCAGCATCTCTGCCGAGGAGCCGAACCATGCCCGCACGACAAGCAGCCACGCGGCGAAGGGCAGTACTCCCGCGACCAGGACTCCCAGCGCGGCCCGGCGCCTCCCGCCGAACCATGCCGCAAGCACCCAGCTCAGCGTGAAAACGATCGTAATCTCCTTGGCCAGGGCGCCCAGCGCAAGCAGCAAGGCGCCGAGAACCAAACGGCGGTTCTCGAGGGCGTACACCGCCCACAGCGAGAGAGCCAGCGCCATCGGCTCGAGCAGGTCCATGCGCAGTGCCAGAAGAAAACCCAGCGAAAGGATGAGCACCAGCGCCAGCCAGGGCGAGGCGCCACGCCGCGCGAGCAAGAGGGCGAGCGCCGCGGCAGCCGCGACCGAGGCGGCCAAATTGACCGCCAGCAGCATCCACGGAACGACCGCGGCGTTACCCAGGCTGAGCATCTTGACCACCAGCGGGTAGAGGATGCGCTGGTAACGCAGTTCCGGCTGGTCAAGGTCGGCGGTCGAGCCCCAAGGATTGACCGCGATGGCATAGGCGAAGCGGCCATCATAGCCGACGCCCCAGGATTGCCCAGCGGGAAGATCGGGCGGAGTACGCAGAACGAAGGCATCCGGATTCCAGGAGTGGGTCGACAGCACGCGCATGGCAAAGGCGCCCAGTACAGCAAGAGCCGCCAGGGCGACCAACCATGGCTGGGGGATTGCAGGCCGTCGCGCTTTCATCGTCATAGCTATCCAACCCGTAAACGTTT
>DATEAT010000167.1:0-7059 GCA_035288225.1 Anaerolineales bacterium
CGCTTCTCGCGATCGAGGGAGAACGGCCCGGCGTACTGGAAGCGTTCGGCCGGCAGCGCGGCGGGTTTGGACTGCGGGACCGGGCCGTCGGATTTCAACTGTTCCAGCGCCGCGATGGCCGCTTCGAGCGAATGGCGCTGCTGGATCTCCGCTACGCGTTTGCGAAGCGCCTTGTGGATGGCGCTGTCAACCTGCTCGAGCGAGGCCGGCTTGAGCAGATAGTCCACCACCATGCCGGATTTAAGAGCCGCCACGGCACTGTCGAGCGCCGCATGGCCGGTGAGAATGACCACCAGCAAATTCGGGCGCAAGGCCTGCGCCTTCTGCAGGACCTCCAGGCCATCCATGCCCGGCATGCGGATGTCAAGCATCATCAGGTCGTAGGGCAGGCGGGTCAGCTTGTCGAGCGCCTCCTGTCCGGAGCGGGCCTCGTCCACGTAGTTGTATCCTTTGAGACGCAGGCCTCGGCCCAGAGCCAAAAGCACGTGCGGCTCATCATCGACCAGGAGGATGCGGGCTTCGGGGAGCAAGGGAGCAGAGATAGTTTGTTCCATGGGCTCACTCGGCGGGCGGGTTCTCGTGGATCAACGGTAGGTTAATCGTGAACACCACCCCGCGTCCCTGCGGCAGGTTGGCAGCACGGATTGTACCGTGATGTCGCTGCAGGATAGTGTGGGAGACGCTCAGGCCGAGGCCGGTGCCTTCGGCGCGGGTGGTAAAGAAGGGCTCAAAAAGGTGCGGCAGCGATTCGGCCGGAATGGGCGGCCCGCTGTTGGTAAAGGTCAGCTCCACCATCTCCCCGCGCGTGCGCACGCGGATCTCGAGTTTGCCTTCGCCTTCCATGGCATGCGCCGCATTGAGAATGATGTTGAGGAAGACCTGGATCAGCTGCCCCGGCGAGGCCATGCACGGGGGCAGCGCCTTGGGCGCCGAAATGACGAACTCCACGTTCTGGTTCTGCAGGTAGTTGCGGCTGAGGGCCAGAGTCTGTTCAATCACCCCCAGGATCGACACCGGCTGCAGCACGTCCGGCGTGGGGCGGGCAAAGCCCAGGATGCGGCGGGTGATCTCATCCAGCCGTTCCACTTCGCCCTCAAGAATGCGCAGCGACTGCTCGCGTTCCATCGGGCTCAAGCGGTAGCGGCGGATGAGCTCGAGATGGGCGCGCAGCGACTGCAGCGGGTTGTTGATCTCGTGGGCGAGCGATGCGGCCACTCGCCCGATGGCGGCCAGGCGCTCGGTGCGCTCGGCCTCGGCGGTGATCAGCGAATAGCGCGTGGTCACCTCCGCGATGACCATCAGGCCCCAGTTGGCACGCGCCAGGTCGGGCAGCGGCACGCTGTGGATGCGCAGCGTTTCCTGGCCGCGCGGCATGGCCAGGTCCACCTTTTCCGCCGAGAGCGGCGTGCGTCGCTCGAGCGAATCGCGCAGAAGGGTGCGGACGCTCTCCGGCACATTGGGGTCGGAGAGTGCGTTACGCCCAAGCACCTGGGCCGGGTCGAGCCCCTGGCGCTCGAGTTCTGCATTCATGTGGCGGTTGAGCTCGAGCACTCGCCCGTCGTCGGCGAGCAGCACCATCAGGAATGGGATTGTTTCGAGCAGGCTGCGGTAACGGGCCTGGGTGGCCGCCAACTGGATCGCGAGCGCGGCCGCGTCGGTGATGGCGCGCAGGGAAACGGCCAGCTGGACGAAGACTCCGAGATGAGCGATATCCGGAAGCCCGGGCTTGTCGCACGCGATGAGCAGGTAACCCAGCCTGCGCCTCAGGTCGAGCGGGAAGAGCAACAAGGCGCGCGCGCCGATGGCCGAGGCCAGCGGGCAGGGGGCGACGCGCTCAAGGTCGGACACAACCAGCCCGGCTTCCAGCCTCTCGGCGGCCACGAGCACAGGGAATTCCGCCTCGGTCACGCAGGCGGGAAAGACCTTGGCGGCAGGCCCGCGCGCGGCCAGCACCTGGTGCGACACGCCCTCGGCCCCGCTCAACACGACCGCCGCAAGACGAACGCCCGCCCCGGTCTCGGTCGCACGGCGGAGTTCCACCCCCAGCCGGCGCCTCTGGTCGTTTAGCGCAGCCTGAATATGCTCGCGCGAAATCGGCGGGGGCGCATACAACGAGATGGCCGGCGGACCTCCCGCGTTCTGGCGCGGGAGGGGAGCGCCAGTGCTGCCGGCGCGCGGGTTCAGACGCTGGCGGAAGCGCGCCGGCGGAAGGACGCGCAGCACGTGACCGCTCTGCTCGAGAAGGCGCGAGGCCTTCGGGGAGAGGGCCGCAGCCGGGCCCACGAAGAGCAATCGAGGACGTTCAGCAGTTGAGATGCGGGTTGCGCTCATCTGGCACTTGGCCGACGGGCCGGCGGTTTTCCACCGACCCCCTCTCCGGCGATCAAGTTCACGCGGACTGTCGAGAATTCTACGTCAATCTCACCAGGCGCGCAGTTCCCACCCTGGCGGCGGATTCACTCGTGGCTCAACGACTCAAGTGCTTCACTCAAGCGGTCAATCTCGGCGCGCGTGTTGTAGTGCACCGGGCCGACGCGCACCATCCCCCCGCTGGACTCCACCCCCAGGCGCTGGGTGACCTCGAGCGCGTAGTAATTGCCGTCCCAGGCATAGATCTCTGCTTGGCCCAGGACCTCTGCGACGGCGCGCGGAGCATGGCCGCGCAGGGTGAAGGAGACCGTCGGGACGCGGCGGTCGAGGCGGGCGGTCTCTTGTATGCCGTAGATCCGTAATCCATCGATCGCCTGGAGGCGTTCGATCAAGTAGCGCCCAAGTTCAATCTCGTAGGCGCGAATAGCCGAGAGCGCGCACCGCAGGCGCATGCGTCGCCCGCTCAGCATGGTGGCAATGCTCTCCTCATACTCCTGGCCGCACGTGCTACCCAGCCACTCCAAGTACTCGATCGTCCCCCCCAGGCCGGCGATGGCCTCGAAATTCCCGGTGCCGGTTTCGAACTTGTCCGGCGGATCGTCGGGAGCGGGGCGCACTTTGTAGGCGGGCAATTCCTGCAAGAGGTCGTAGCGTCCGTACAACAGGCCGAGGTGCGGGCCAAAGAACTTGTAGGCCGAGCACACCAGCAGGTCGCATCCGATCGCTGCGACGTCGATCGGCCCGTGGGGGGCGTAGTGCACCGCGTCCACGTAGCACAGGGCGCCCACGGCATGCGCCCACTCGACGGCGCGCGCCACATCGTTGATTGTGCCGACGGAGTTGGAGGCATAACCCAGCGCCACAATCCTGGTGCGCGGCGTGATCTGGCGCGCCAGCTCGTCCATGTCGAGTGTGCAATCCTGGGGCCGGAAATTCACCCAGCGCACCACGACTTCCTGATCCTGCGCGGCCAGCACCCAGGGGGCGATGTTGGCGTCGTGGTCGAGACGGGTGACGACGATCTCATCGCCCGGGCCGAGCCGCCGGCACAGCGTGCGGCTCATATGGAAGGTGAGGGTGGTCATGTTGGCGCCGAAGATGATTTCCTCCGGCCGGGCGGCGCCCAGGAAGTCGGCGGCCGCGGCGCGGGCTGCCTCCACCTGTGCATCCGACTCGCGGCTGGTGCGGAAGGCGCCCCCGTGATTAGCATTCGAGCGCTCGAGGTACTCGACCATGCGGTCGAGCGCCGGCTGCGCGATTTGGGTGCCGCCCGGGTTGTCGAAGAAGACGGCGCCCGAAGCCAGAGCCGGGAAACGTGCACGGACGAGCGCGGGATCAATCATCGCACAGGGCTCACAGGCTGAGGTAGGGGAGAGCCATCGCCAGCGCCGCGATGGACTTGGCGTCTTGGAGCGTGCCGCCGTGCATCCAGGTACGCGCTTTTTCGAGCGGCACGGCCTCGACCGTGATGGCTTCATCCTCATCGGCCGGGCGCGGGTCGGGAAAGAGCCCGCGCGCGAGGAAAACGTGCATGTATTCCGTGGCGTAGCCGGGCGCCAGATAGAAGGCGCCGATCGAGAACACATCGCGCGCACCCATACCGGTTTCCTCGCGCAGTTCTCGCGCAGCGCAAGTGCCCGGGTTTTCGCCGCTGCGCAGCGTGCCCGCCGGAAGTTCCAGTAGGTCGCGCCCGACGGAGTGGCGATACTGGCGCACGAACCACACCTGCCCCTGATCGTCGATCGGCACCATGACCACCGAGTCGGCATGGCGCACAACCTCGACCAGGGTCTCGTGGCCGTTCTCCAGGCGGAGGCGGTCTGCGCGCAGCGCCACCGCCTGTCCTTCATACAGGGAGTCGGAGGAGAGTACGGAGATCGCCACGGAGCCCCTCCCGAGCCGCCGCCGGCTCTGCGGGATATAGAAGAAGGGGCAAGGTTGCCCTTGCCCCTAGACGGAGGCTACGGAATGCGGATCGTTGATCCAGGGGTCAGCGTATACGGTGAGGTCAGGCTGTTGGCCACGATGATCGCATTCGGGTCGACGTCGCCGTACGTGCAGGCGATCGAGTAGATCGAGTCGCCCGACTTGACGACATAGGTGGCCGGGTGCGCGACGAGCGCACGCGCCCCGGGGAACTTGGCGCCGGTCTGCGGGATGCGCAGCACCAGGTCCTCGTAATAGAGCGACGTGCTGCTCAAGCCATTCAGGCTGAGCAACTCCTCCGGGTCCACGTTGAAGCGGCGTGCGATGCAGTACGGGAATTCATCCTGCTTGAGAGTGTAGGAGGCCGGCACGCCGGGCGTCGCGGTGGGAATGGCCGGGAAGGTGGCCGTGGTCAGCGGGCGCACGGTGGGCGAGGGGCCGACGACGGTCGCGGCAGAGGTGGCCGCGCTCGTAGCCGCCTGCGTCACCGGCAAGGTGGCCAACGAGACGAAGGTCGGCGTGGCGGCCACGAGCGGTGTGGCGCCGTGGGCTTGAGCCGTCTGGGTCAGGAAGGCCGAGCGGATGGCGTTCATCGTGGCTTCGGCTGGCGAGGTGGCACCCAGCGCCGTCGTAGCCGCGCTGGTCGGCCCCCCCGGCCCGACCGAACGGGTGCACGCCGCAAGAGCAGCCACGGCGGCGAGCAGAATGACCTGGCGTATAGCTTTCGACATCGAGTCCTCCCTGGATCCTTGCGGATCGCCTGCCGCCGCGCAGGACGGCACGAGTTCAACGGTCAATCCTAGCACAAGCACTATCGCGCCGCAACCAATCGGTCGCGCGCGGCCCAGGGGGCGAGGCGCGTCTCCCGTGAGGCTCCCATGACTTCCTCCAACGGGTTTGGTCAGGGCCGCGCCCGCCGAGGCGAGGCATTGCTCAGGAGACGCGCCGGAGGCCCCGCGTACGTGAGGTGCACGAGGCATGCCAGAGAGGTTGTTGAGCGACGAAGAGACGGAAAGGAGGAGTCAGGCCACGCGCAGAATGTGGGTGGCAATCATCGCGCCCGAGCCGCCGATGTTCTGGGCCATGCCCACCCGCGCGCGCTCGAGCTGGTTGGGGCCGGCTTCGCCGCGCAATTGCTGCACGACCTCCACCAGTTGGTACATACCGGTGGCCCCCACCGGGTGGCCGCGAGCCTTGAGCCCGCCCTGAGTGGAGATGGGCAGCGCCTGCTGCAAGCGAATACGACCTTCCAGCCCCAGGCGTGGCCCCTGGCCGCGTTCGGCGAACCCGCACGCTTCGAGCGAGAGCGCGCTCATGATGCTGAAGGCGTCGTGCAGTTCGAAGAAGTCGATCTGCGCCGGCTCGAGCCCGGCCTGGGCATAGGCCTTGCGCGCCGAGTGATAGGCCGCCGAGAGAAAGAGTGGATCCTTGCGATCGTGAACGGCCAGCGTATCGGTGGCGCTGGCCGAGCCGGTTACGAGCACGCGCGCCCGCGGTCGGTCGTAGACTCGCTCGGCCGGAACGAGCACCGCTGCCGCCGCACCGTCGCCGATGGGCGAAGCATCCAGCAAGTTGATCGGGTCGCACACCATGCGGGCGCGGGTGTAGTCGCGTTCGCTGATCGGCTCTTGCAGCCGCGCGTTGGGGTTGCGTGCACCATTGGCGTGGGCATTGATCGAGAACGGGGCAAAGTCTGTGTGCGTCCAGCCGAACTCGTGCAGGTAGCGCCTCATCACGAGCGCGTTAAGCCCGACGAAGGTCACCCCATGCACCAGTTCGTAGTCGGCGTCAGAGGCGGTGGCCAATGCGGCGGTCGTCTCGCCGCTGGTGGTGTCGGTCATTTTCTCGACCCCCACGGCCAGGGCAACGTCCACTTCGCCGGACGAAACGGCCATGTGCGCCACCCGAAAGGCGGCGGCGCCGGAAGCACAGGCCGCCTCAATCTTGAATGCTTCTGCGGGCAACTGCCCGAGCCAATCGGCCACGAGCGCCCCGAGGTTCTCTTGGCGGGTCAACAGGCCCGAGAGCATGTTGCCGACGAACACGGCCTGCACGTGCTCGAGGCCCGCGTCGCGCATCGCCGCCAGCCCCGCTTGGGTGGCCAAGTCGCGCAGCGAGCGCTCCCAGTGCTCACCCACCGCGGTCTGGCCGATCCCGAGAACTGCCACCGGACGCATTGTTTCAACCCACCCTTGGTCGGATTGAGGCTCTGGATGGCATCAGGCGCGGGCCAGAGTCGGGCGGAACTTGTAGCCGTAGTGGATCACGCCCTCATCGCCCTCGGCGCGCAGTTTGCGCGTCACCATTTCCACCGGCATGCCGATCGCCACGTGCGCACTATCCACATCCGTCAGCTGGGCGGTGACGATCGGTCCCTCCTCCAGCTTGACCAACGCGATGGCATACGGCGCCTGGTCCTCGTAGCCGGTCGGTGGATCGTGCACCACAGTGAATGAATAGACCTCCCCCTTGCCGCTGAAGGCGAAGTGCGCCTTGGCTTCCTGCCCGCAGTCCGGGCAGATGTCGCGCGGGGGGAAGATCTTGCTGTGACAGTGGTCGCACTCTTCGCCGACCAGTGCGTAGCGTTGAGTTCTCAGTCGCCAGTTGCGCGGAATGTCCATCACGTTCTCTCCTCATGGGCGGACCCGGCAGAGCGGACCCGGCCGCCGCAAATGTCTACAGGCTCAGCTTGCCGCGGGTGCGGACGTACACGCCGTAATCGATCTCTTTGCGCCGGGCGATGTAATCGCGCGTGCGCGGCGC
>DATEAT010000168.1:0-11120 GCA_035288225.1 Anaerolineales bacterium
AGGGCGTCGGTACTGGGATTGCGCGAGAGGATCGAGACAAAACAGAGCAAAGAACAGATAACGGAAGCATACAAGAAGAGGCTTCTCGTCACGGTCACTAATGCCGGCCACTTCTCGCCTGAAGAGAGAGCATCGGCCAACTTGGCGCTCTTGCATTTCGAGACTGACGAGAAGGGCGACGAGATCTATGCGCTTCAGCGCGCCCTGGAACGTTACCCCGACGATCAAAGGATGCACGATCGCCTGGGCAAAGCGTATGTCGAGGTCTCTCGATACAAGGAGGCAGACGAGCAATTCAGGTTCGCCTCATCCCTTCGGGCACGCGATAGCGTGAGCGTGTCAAAGGAAAGGCGGATACGTGTACGGAGAGGTCGGCCCCTAAGTGACGTTGAGAGGATCGAGGCATTTCACGTATTCGGAGATGCGCTCCACTATGACGAAGTGTGGGTCTTGGAGGAACAGACTTGGCCTACCTCGTTAGCACGGCACCACGCCTCGATTTCGGGCCAGCCGCCACCAGCCGCCAATGCGATAACCATCGGAAACACGGTCTATATGCCGGTGAAGATCGCCACTTCCGCCGAAGAGCTGGCATCAGGTTCGATTGGGGATATGGGTTGGCTAATCCACGAATTGACGCATGTATGGCAATATCAGAGACAGGGATACAGGTCCCTATTCGGGGCTTTGAGGGCGCAATTTCGGCTCGGCGTCGCTGCATATGATTATGGTGGCGAGCTTGGCTTGAGAGACTTGCAGACCAAGGGGCTTGACTTCCACCAGTTCAATCCAGAGCAACAGGCTGATATCGCCCGGGACTTCTATTTTCGCCGATTCTCTAGGCACGATGTGTCGGCATGGCGCCCCTTTATCGAGCAGCTAAGAAGCTCTGGCGGACCCGCTAGTGGCGATTAGGCTGGCCATTGGAATAGTGGAGTGTGTCGAAACCCGCATTCGGGCTAATGACTGAACGATGCAGAAAGCCGTCTCCCTACAGCGAAGACCTAACACCAACCTTTGCGCCAAAATGCCTCTCACGGCTTCTCGACAGGGCTTTGACCCAATTCAGTTCTGATTGCATCTGACTGGGCATCCCTCCCCCGCTGGGCCCTCCGTTGACGCCCGAAATTCGGAGTGCTAGAATGCGATCCGTCGCGTTTCACGGGCGCCTGCAAAATGGCTCAACCCCCGCCCTACCAGCGCGACCTCACTTTGTTGGGGCGGCACCTAACTGGAGGCGGGCATGAGTCCATTGCGCACGGTCATAACCGGCAGCGTGCGCTATCGCGGCCGGGAGGGGCAGCTAGCCTTCATCCTTCACCGCCTGAGCGGGCTGGGCACGCTGCTCTTCCTCGCCCTGCACATCCTCGACACCTCGACCGTCTACTTCTTCCCCGCCCTGTACAAAGAAGCGCTGGCGCTTTACCGCCACCCGCTCTTCATGCTGGGGGAAATCCTCTTGGTGGCAGCCGTGATCTATCACGGCACGAATGGATTGCGGATTGCCCTCTTCGACTTGTTCCCTCGGTTATGGCGCGCAGAGCGCGAGAAGCCATCGGTCTACGCCACCCTGGCAGTGACCATGGTCTTGTGGTTGCCCGCGGCCTTCATCATGGGGCGCAGCCTGATCGGCCACACCTTCCTGGGGTGGGAGTAGGAGACGGTGATGACCACACTCAATACAACCTCGCGGGTCGTGTCCCCGCCGTCGCGCTCGCTCGACGGGCGCATCTGGCTGCTGATGCGTTACAGCGGCATCGCGCTCATCCCGCTGGCATGGATCCACGTCCTGATTCAGGACGTGCTGGTGGGCGTGCACCGCATCGACATAGATTATGTCGCCCTGCGCTGGGCCACCCTCGGCTGGCGAGTCTATGATATGGCGCTGCTGGGCTTCGCTTTCGCGCACGGCATGAACGGTCTGCGCCAGGTGCTGGAGGACTACATCACCCGCGACCGGCCGCGGCGGCTCGTGCGCTGGGGGCTGTTCGCCGCATGGCTGGTGATCACGGCTATCGGTGCCGCCGCCATTATCGGCGGCGTCGGGCGCGGGGCCGGAGAGGCGAGCGGCTCATGACACACCATCACCAGTTCGACGCGGTCATCGTGGGTGCCGGCGGTGCGGGGCTGATGGCGGCACTGCAGGCCGCACGCCTGACGAACGTCGCCGTCATCTCCAAGATGTACCCCACCCGCTCGCACACCGGCACCGCCCAGGGCGGCATCGCCGCGCCGCTCGGCAACATGGAAGAAGACCACTGGGAATGGTACATGTACGACACGGTCAAGGGCGGCGACTACCTGGTGGACCAAGACGCGGCCGAGATTCTGGCGCGCGAATCGGTCGAGGCCATCTACGAACTCGAACACATGGGGCTGCCCTTCGACCGCACCGCGGAAGGACGCATCGAGCAGCGCCGGTTCGGTGGGCACACGCGCGAATACGGCAAAGGCCCGGTGATGCGCTCGTGCAAGAGCGCCGACCGCACCGGCCACATGATTCTCCAGACGCTCTACCAGAACTGTATCAAGCACAACGTGCGCTTCTTCGACGAATTCTTCGTGGCCGACGTGCTGGTGCACGATGGCGTGGCGCGCGGCGTGGTAGCGGTGGAGATCGCCACCGGCGAGCTGCATCTCTTCCATGCCAAGGCCGTACTCCTGGCGAGCGGCGGGTTCGGGCGCATGTTCGCCGTCACCTCCAACGCCCATTCGCTGACCGGCGAGCCGGTGGCCGCGCTCTACCGGCGCGGGCTGCCGCTGGAGGATATGGAATTCTTCCAGTTCCACCCGACCGGCATCTACAAGATGGGCATCCTGCTGTCGGAGGCGGCTCGCGGCGAAGGCGGCGTACTGCTCAACGGGCGTGGCGAACGCTTCCTCGAGTACTACGCACCCACGCTCATGGACCTGGCACCGCGCGATATGCTCTCGCGCTTCATCTATCAAGAAGTGGCGGCTGGGCGCGGGGTGGACGGCAAAGACTACGTCTACCTCGATATCCGCCCGGAGACGATCAACCGCTACGGGAGCGCGCCCGGCGGGCGGACGGTGACGGCGGCCGAGCTCGAGGAGAAACTGCCCGACATTATCGAGATGATGCGCGTTTACATGGGGGTCGAGCCGATGCGCGAGCCGGTGCCCATCCAGCCCACCGCGCACTATGCCATGGGCGGCATTCCCACCGATAACGACGGGCGGGTTCTCGCCGGCCCAACGCACACTGTGAGCGGGCTGTTTGCGGCCGGCGAGTGCGCCTGCGTATCGGTGCATGGCGCCAACCGCCTGGGCACCAATTCCCTGGTCGACCTGGTGGTCTTCGGCCGGCGCGGCGGCAAGGCGCTGGGCGAATTCTGCCGGCGCGCCGATTACGCCCCGCTTCCGCCGCAGGCCGAGGCCGAGGCCCAGGGCGCGCTCGCGGAACTGCGGGCCAGCCGCGGCCGAGAACGGGCGGGAACGCTGCGCAGCGAGATGCAGCGGGTGATGATGGACAAAGTGGGCGTCTTCCGCCAGGCGGCCAGCATGCGTGAGGCGCTGTCTGCCGTTCGCGCGTTGAAAGAGCGCTACACCCAGATCGGCCTTGACGACCGCGGGGCGACCTTTAACACAGACCTGCTGGAGGCGTTTGAACTCGGCGCGCTGCTCGACCTGGCGGAGGTCACGGCCGCCTCGGCTCTCCAGCGCACCGAAAGCCGCGGCGCGCACTACCGCGACGATTTTCCCGAACGCGACGACACCCACTGGCTGAAGCACACGCTGGCTTACTGCAGCGAGGGGGCCAGCGTGCGCCCCACGCGAGGCGAGGTGCGCTTCGAGGCCAAGCCGGTGGTGGTCACGCGCTTCGAGCCCAAGCCGCGTACCTACTAATCGGCAGCGGTGGAGAGAGAGCGAATGGCGAAGGTCACGCTCAAGATCAAGCGCTACGACCCCGAGCGCGAGCCTGCCTCGTGGTGGTCGGAACACGCCCTGGAGGCCGAGCCGACGGAAAGGGTGCTCGACCTCTTGAACCGGGTCAAATGGGAGCAGGATGGCACGCTCAGCTTCCGGCGCTCGTGCGGGCACGGCATTTGTGGCAGCGACTCGATGCGCATCGACGGCGCCAACCGGCTGGCCTGCAAAACGCTTGTCTCGGAGCTGGGCTCCACCATCACCATCGAACCGCTGCTCGGCATGCGCGTGCAGAAGGACCTGATCGTCGACCTGGAACCCTTCTTCGCGGCTTACCGCACGGTGAAGCCGTACTTCATCAGCGATGCCCCGCTGCCGCCGGATGGGCGCGAGCGGCTGCAGACGCCGGCTCAGCGCCTGCGCTTCGACGATACGACCAAGTGCATCCTGTGTGCGTGCTGCACCGCCTCTTGCCCTTCGTTCTGGGCCAGCAGCGAGTACATCGGGCCGGCCAGCATTGTCCAGGCCCACCGCTTCATCTTCGACTCGCGTGACGAAGGCGCGGGCGAGCGGCTGCAGGTGGCCGGTGAGACGATGGGCGTGTGGCGCTGCCACACCGCTTTCAACTGCACTCTGGCCTGCCCGCGCGGGATCAACATCACCCAAGCCATTGGCGAGGTGAAGCGCGCCCTGGCCACCGGGCGAGTCGAGTAGAAACGCTGCGCGCCCTCATCCAAGGGCGCGCGATGTTTTGGGAGGTGTGGAATGTCGTTGCTTTCAAACTGGGGCGAGATCCTGCGCACGGCGAACCTCTCGCCCGACAAACACATGGACACCGTCTCGCGCTGGTTGATCATTACCCGCGCCGCGGTATTCACGATGACCCTGACCTCCGGGTTGATCGGCGGCTTGCTGGCGGCCGCCTATGCGCCGGCCGTACGCTGGGACCTGCTGCTTCTGGCGGTGGCCGGACTGGTGCTGGCGCACGCCGCCAACAACATGATCAACGACTACTTCGATCTGGAGGGCGGCGTCGACACGAGCGAGTATGCGCGCGCGCTGTATGCCCCGCACCCGATTCTCGGCGGGTTGATCTCCAAGGCCGGGCTGCGCCGCGCCATTTTCTTGGTCAATGCCGTGGACGCGGCACTGATGGTGTACCTGATCTCGATGCGCGGGTGGCCGGTGCTGCTATTTGCCCTGGCCGGGTTGTTCATCAGTGTGTTCTACGTCGCCCCGCCGATTCGCCTCAAGCACATCGGCCTGGGCGAGTTGGGCGTGCTCCTGGTGTGGGGGCCGCTGATGATCGGCGGCGTCTATTACGTCGCGGCGGGCGAGGTGCCCTCGTGGGTGTGGGGCGCGGCGCTGCCCTATGCGCTACTCACGACCACCGTGCTGATCGGCAAGCACGTCGACAAGCTCGATCAGGATAAAGCGCGCGGCATCCGCACGCTGCCTGTGTTGCTCGGGGGCGAGGTCTCGCGCGGGTTGAACGTGGCGCTGATGGTCTTGTTCTATGTGCTGGTGGTGGGGCTGGTGCTCCTGCGCTGGGCCAGCCCGTGGATCCTGCTTTCCTTCCTCGCGCTGGGGCGGCTGGTGCGGGTCATGCGCATCTACCGCGAGCCCAAGCCCGCGCAGCCGCCGCCCAATTACCCGGTTTGGCCGTTGTGGTACGTCTCGGCGGCCTTTTGGCACAACAAGCTGGCCGGAGCCCTCTTCGTTCTGGGGCTGATTGCGCAGCTCATCCTGCCGGTGAAGTTCTAAGAGCATCCGGAGAAAGGGACGTCCGGCGCTCACCCCCACCCTGGTTCCGAGGGCAGGCCCCTTGCCCCTCCCCCGGAATGCAAGAACCTCGATCTGGAGGAGGCAATCCGGGGGAGGGGCAAGGTTTTCTTAAAGGAGACGGGGGCCCTCGGCCCCCGTCTCCTTCTATTCCTCATCTCCCTCTCCGCCACTCCACGGGCTGTCGAGGCCAGCCTCCCGGCGGAGAGGCCCACCGGGCTGCTGCGCAAGGGGCAGGGGTGAAGAGCGTTCTTCCGCAACCTGCCAGACGTAACGAGAGGTGAGGCGGCGTAAGCAAACGAACAGGGCTGCCCCATGGGGCAGCCCTGTTGTGTTCTGGTAAGAAGTTGAGCACGTCATCGGCTTCAACGCCGGCACCGAGCGTGCAGTCAACTCGAGGCTGGCGCGAGCGTTCATCCGTTCGCGGCAACAGGTGCGCATGCCGTATGCATCCGGAATTGCGTAAGGCATGCTATGCCCTCTTCCAGATTGGTTGGGGGGAGTTACTCGCCCTTAAAGTCCGGCGTTCTCTTTTCGAGAAACGCGCGCACGCCCTCGAGATGATCGCGGGTGAGGGAGGCTTGCTGTTGCAGCTCGCCTTCCACTTCGAGCGCCGAGGCCAACGAGGCGTGCTGCGCCGCGAGAAATGCGCGCTTGGTGAGGGCCAGTGCGCGGGTCGGGCCGTGGGCCAAGCGATGGGCGACCTCGATCAGGCCGAAGGGAAACTCGGCTTCAGTGAAGATGCGCGAGACGAGGCCCATGCGGTACGCCTGGGCGGCGTCCAGCGGTTCATCGAGCATGGCCATGGCGAGCGCGGGCGCATAGCCCATCAGGCGCGGCAGCCAGTACGCCACCCCGCTGTCGGGCGCGAGGCCCAGGCGGGTGAAACCGTAGCGGAACTGGGCCGAGTCCGTTGCCACGCGCACATCGCATGCCAACGCAAGACCTAGGCCCGCGCCGACCGCCGGGCCGTTGATACCCGCCACAATCGGTTTGGGCGTCGCCTGCATTTTGAGCACCAGAGGGTTGTAGGTCTCTTCGAGATGTTCGCGGTATGAGACCTTGCCGGCGGAGCTTTCAAAATCGCCCATGTCCTGGCCGGCGCAGAAGAATCGCCCGCTGCCGGTGATGACAACCACGCGCACGGCGGGGTCGGCGCCGGCGGACTCCAAAGCCGCCAATGTTTCGAGGGCCATCTCGCGGTTGAGCGGGTTGGCCCGCGGGCGGTTGAAGGTGAGGGTGAAGATGCCCTCATGGAGCTCGGTGAGCAGCGTGTTGTACGAGGACATGCGGCCTCCGCGCCGGGCGGCGGGCCCTGCCCGGCCGTGCACAATAAAAAGGCGAGCGCTGTCGCTCGCCACGCAAAACCTAGGGTGTCGCGCTGGGAGGGTTGGGCCCCTCGGCCTCCGAAGGATCCTCGCCCCAATCCACCTCGGCCTCCACCTCCAGCGGCAGGCGCACCCACAACATGAGCATCTGGCCCTCGGCCACTTCGGCCGAGCGCGCGGCCACGATGGGTGCATGCTCGATGCGTCCATCGTCGCTGCGGTACTCGAGTTGCATCGGCCGCTGGACCTTCCACGCGCGATAGCAGCGCTCGACCAGGGCCGGCCCGTTGAAGGTGCGCAGCCGGGTGAGCGCTGTGCGTGAGGGCTGTGCGGCCTCCGCCAGGCTCTGGACCCAATCGTCCGCGCGCTCCTCAAAGGTCGGCGGCGGGCCTTCGATGATGGTTATCTTCTCGGCTTCGGGTGCGCCGGAGGGTTCGTTCTTCATGATGAAAGAATCTTACCACAGCGCTTGAGGGGAGGAGCACTTGGCACTCAACCATCGGCCGTCGGCACTCATGCGAATTGTGGGCTCTGCCGAACGCAACAGACACGAACGTCGTCCCCGCGAAGGCGGGGACCCAGGACGAGGATGTGGCTTATCACTCACCGATGAACGAAGGAAACCGAATGGCCAGGCGCAGAATCGATCCGGCATTCTCCAGTCGTAGGGTCACCTGGATTCCCGCTACGACCACGCGGGGATGACGAGTTACAGATCGAACACCACCTTGATCGCATGCGTACGGCGCTTCTCGGTCGCGGTGCGAATGGCCTGACGATACTCCGCCAGCGGAAAGCGATGGGTGATCAGGTCCTCAATGCGCATGCGTCCGCTGCGCTGGAACTGGATGGCCCACTCGAAATCGTGCTGGCGCTTGCCCTGCCACTCGCTGATGGCATGCGTCTTGGAGCCGATCAGATCCACCTCCTGATACCAGATCGGGTTGAGGTCCACTCGCAGCAGCGAGAGATCGATGCCCACCAACACCACCGTGCCGCGCGCGCGTGTCCAGCGCAAGGCATCGGTGATCGAGGCGGCACTCCCCACGCAGTCGTAGACCACGTCGAATCCGCCCATCAACATGCCGCGGTTGAGCGGCGCGGTGTAGGCGCGGCCGCCGGTGAGGCGCGCCATCTGGGCATACACCTCGCCGCCGGTCACCACCTCGTCGGCGCCCGAGTGCCGCGCTGCCTGGGCTTGGTGCGGATGGCGCGCGAGGGCGACGAGCCGCGCGCGCGGGCGGAAGGCGCGCACGGCTTGCATCGTGAACAGGCCGATGATGCCGGCGCCCAGGACGAGCACCTGCTCCTGCGCGCCCGGCGGGCGGCGCAGTACGCCGTGGATGGCCACCGACATGGGCTCAATCATCGCCGCCTGATCGTCGCTGAGGTCTTCGGGCACCGGGTAAACGTTGCTGACATGCGCGGTGTATCCGTCGCTCCACCCGCCCCCGATGCCGACCGTGCCTGCGGCTTTCTCGCACACGTTGGGAAGCCCGGCTTGACAGAATCGACACCATGGGTCGAGGTCTAACTCGCGGCAGGTGGCGCCGGTCTCGCGATGCTCCATGATCACGCGTTGCCCGGGGCGGAGCTTCTTCACTTGCGGCCCCACCTCCACCACCTCGCTTACCACCTCATGGCCGAGATAGAAGCGCGAGCTACCCGGCAGCGCGGCCGGGCCGATGGCCGGGTCCGCATGCACGTGAAATAGCGAAAGGTCGGTGGCGCAGATGCCGCACACGCGGTTGCGCACGCGCACGCCGTTCGGCCCTGGGAGCGGCGGTTCGGAGAGCTCGGCCATGCGCGCCGCCGAGAGCGGGCTGAATACAACGCCCGGCCACATCGGGCGCAGGGCCTTGACCGCGAGCATCTTGGGGATATTCTTGTCGACGTAGATCGTGCGCATGGTGGTCCCTCCTCGAGACGATCCCGATCAGGGGTTGCTGTATGAAACCGCAGCGCAAGACCTGCGCGCGGTGAGTGCGAAGCGGTATTGGGCGGCGGGGAAGAGGGCGGCTAGGAATGAGTACTGCGCACGGCATCGCACAAGGCGCACGTCGGATCGTCGCACAAGAGCGCAGCGGGATCCTGGCGCATCCATGCCGCCGCGGTGTGAAGCAGATCACGCAAGGGGATGGCTTGCAGATGGGCCGAGCCCAGCCAGGCCTCGCGTTCGATGCCGCGTAAGCGCGGGGCGATGGCGGCAAACCCGCGCGAACATCCGGGGAAGGCCGGGCACTCGACCACGCCCTCGGCGGTGAGGGCCCAGCGCACGAACTGCTTGCGCCCGGCGCGCTGCGCCGCCAGGTGCAGCGCCACATTGGCCGTATGGTCGGCACCCAGCAGCACCGCCTCGCCACCGCGCGTGGCCAGCTCGGCGATCGGCCCCCACGGATCGGTCAGCGACTGCTTGGCAAGCAGCTCATCGGCTTCGACGCCGACAAACGACAGAATCGGGTGAATGGAGCGGTGCGCGCCGTTCACGTGGCGCAGCGCATCGGGCAACGGGCCGAGCGAGGGATGGGCCGGCATGTCGGCGCGGAAAAACTCGGCTTCGGCGTTGGCCTCGGAGGTACTGCGGTAGGCCATGCCATTGCCCTCCGGCCCGAAGGGTGGCGTGACCATCGTCTGCAAGGTGAAGGCGGGGGCCAGCACGGCTGCGCTTGAGGCCAGAAGGGCCCCGGCGAGCGAGGAAATATCGCCGCGCACCTCATCCAGCCACTCGGGCGCGCCGACGGCCAGCACCGGCACACCCGGCTCGAGGCCGAGTTCGCGCAAGGCATGCACCGCGTCGCGATAGCCCAGGCTGGGCGCCATTCACGCTCCGTCGGGCACAGGCATGCCGCGGTCGTAGACCGCGTCTTCGGCATGCATGTATCCGAGAATGCCGAGGCTGGCCAAGAGGCGCAACGGTTCGGGCGGCCAGGGAATGACGCGCCGGTTGACGAAGAAGGCCTGTGTGCGCTCGGTTTTCTTGTCAAGCAGCAGGTCGGCCAAGGTCCAGCCGTTGAGGTGGGTGAGGGAGACTCCGTGCCCCATGCAACCCAGGCTGTAGGCAACGCGCTCGTCACCCAGGAAGCCCAAAGCGGGGATCATCTGCAACGGCACCGAGACCGGCCCGCCCCAGCGGTGGGCGAAGCGAATGTCGCGCAAGACGGGGAACAACTGGCGCACATCGGCCTCGAGCTTGGCGAAGGTATCCGGGTTCTCGTCACGATCCATATCGCCGCCGACGGCCAGGCTCACATCGCGCCCGCCCATCAGCAGGCGATTATCCCGGGTGAGGCGGTAGTAGTGTACCAAATTGCGTGCGTCTTCTATCCCCTGGCGAGCGCGCCAACCCATCTCGGCGAAATGCTCGGGGCGCAGCGGCTCAGTGAGCACGATGTGGGTGAACGCGGGAACCTGCTTGCGGCGCAGCATGGGAATGAGATGCGAGTACGCGTTGGTGGCCAGGGCGAGCTTCCCGGCCGTGACCTTGCCCTGCGGGGTGTGAATGAGCAGCCCGCCCGCGCGGCGTTCGATGGCGGTGCCCGGCGTGTGCTCGAACACCTGCACGCCCATCGAGAGGATGAGACGCTTGAGCTCCCAGGCCAGCTTGGCCGGGTTCACCAGCCCGCAGCGCGGCTCGCGCCACGCGCCGAGGTACAGCGGGCTGTTCACCTCACGGCGCGTCGCCTCGGCATCGATCCACTCGATGCCCTCCAACCCGAGGCGCTGCGCGAGTTCCACTTCTTCATGAATGCGCTTGACGTAAAGAGGCGCGGTGGCGACGCGCAAGAAGCCCGGGCGTTCGTAGTCGCATTCCAACTTGTGCTCGCGCACCAGGCTCTCCACCAGTTCCACCGCCTGCTCCATGTAATGGTGTGCCTGGCGCGCCTTCTCCTTGCCGAACAAGGAAGCCGTCACCGACAGGGTCAGCCCGAAGAGGGTCATGGAGAAGCCTCCGTTGCGGCCGGAGGCACCGAAACCGATCACCTCGCTCTCGAAAAGGGCCACCCGCAGCGAGGGTTCGGCCTTCTTGAGGAAATAGGCTGTCGCCAGCCCGGTGTAGCCGCCGCCCAACACGGCCACGTCAACGGTCAGGTCGCCCGCAAGCGGGGGATTGGGCGTGTAAGG
>DATEAT010000169.1:0-6837 GCA_035288225.1 Anaerolineales bacterium
TCTTCCTCGAAGCGCAAGGTGCCGTCACCCGTGTTGGTGATCGTCAGGGCGAAGGTCTTCGGCGTATCGAGCTTGACTTTTCCGAAGTCGATGAATGCGGGTTCGACCGCAAGGGCCGGCGTCCCGCCCGCCGTGTCGGCCGGCCGCATCATCAGCACCACGGCCACTGTCACCAGGACGGCTCCCAGTGCAAGCAGGAGGAAGTAAACGGGTCGGCGCGTTATGCGCCGCGTGCGTCGTCGGCTCATGAGGCAGGCTCCTCTTCAAACTGGAAGGTGTATAGGAAGGTGGCCAGTTTCCACATCTGCTGGTCGGTCAGAATGGCACCCCACATCGGCATGCCCGTGCCCATGCCGCCGCGCAAGATCTTCCCCTGGAGCAGCGCAGGGCTCGCGCCGAGCATCGCTGAGGGGTCGGTGAAATCCGCGGGCGGCACCGGACCGGCGGAGTAACCCATGTCGCTCGTACCGTCCGTGCCCATGTCGTTCTGCGTCAACGCGTCGGCGAAAACACCTTGCCCGTCGCCGCGCTGGCCGTGGCATGCCGCACAATTCGCGGCATAAAGCTTCGCCGCTTCGCTGCGATCGGCCGAATTGATCTGCGAAGCGTAGGTGTATGCCACCAGGTCCCACAAATCCTGGTCGGAGAGGCCGCCCAGGCTGCTCTCGGCGCGCCACCCCTGCCACACGGCCGCGGGCGAGTGAGCGCGGTATTCGTCCAGGCTGACGTCGATTGGCTCCTCCAGCCTGCCGGCCAGGGCGAGGCCGCGTTGTGAGTCGGGACGCGCGGAGGGCGTGGCCGCGGCCGGGTGTGGCTGGTCGAGGTCGATGCCCAGCACCTGGAAGAGCGGCGGGGAGGCAGGCACGGCAATTGCCGTCTCGCTGCCCTCCACTTCAATTACCCCGCGCATGCGCCAGTGGTTTGGCCCGCACCAGCGCGTGCAGTAGAAGGTGTACGTGCCCGGCCGATCGAACTCCACCCAAGTCTGGCTGACCTTGCCCGGCAGCACATCGACCGGCGGTGCATCGCTTTGACCCACCGCAAACCCGTGCACCACGTCGTCCGAAGTGAGCCGCACCAGCAGCGGCACACCGGCCCGGGCATGTAACACGTCGGGGCCCCAACCGCCGGACTCTGGCATCCGCGCGTGAACGAGCGGCGTGCGCAGCCACGCGGCGAGCGGGATGAGGGCAGCGGCGGCCACCACGATGAAGATGGCCAGCCGGGAGGCGTGCTCGCGAAATCTCATATCAGCAGCCACATCATGACCACCGTCGGCAAGAAGAGAAAGCCGATTAACGGGACGGAGGGCAGCTTCAACCGCGCCGTCACACTGCGGGCAACGCGCGTGGCCCAAACGAACCCGACCACAAGGACGGCGGCTTGCAGCGGGGCGATCGCCCCCGCCAGCATCGGCTGCCAGGGCACTCCTGCTGTCCCGATCAAGTTCCAGCCAATCCCGAGCGGGTCGGAGAGCGAGCTCAGCACGTAGCTGCCGTTGGTGAGCAAGAAGGTGAGGCTGAAGGCCGCCCAGAAGGCCAGGCCGAGTGGAACAAGTGGCGTGGCGAATGCGGCGAAGGCTGATCCTGCGCGCGCGGAGGGGTTGGCCGTTGTGGTTTCACCACGCGGCGTGAGGCGTTGGCTGAAGTGGCCGACGAGCCACAAGCTGCCCGGCAGCACGCCCAACACCAGCAGGAGGAAGACGGCTGCATAAACCAGCCAGGCGAGCGAGCCGATGCTGAAGGCGGCATTCTTGAATGCACTCCACGGGCCAAGCAGCACCGCCGCGTACACCATCGCCGAGCCGAGCATGATCAGGCTCTTGAACGCTTCGTCGTGCCGGGTCGAAGGCACGGCCAGGTCGGCGGCCACCGGTCGCACGCGAACTGTGAGGTTGTCGTTGGGGCAGGTGCGCAGACACTCCAGGCACAGACCGCAGTAGTTGTTGCGCGTCAGGCTGGCGGGGAACACTCCCCACGGGCAACCGTAGCCTTCGGGCGAACCGTTGTAGCAGGCCTTGGTTTGACACGCGGCGCACGTCGCGCGCGAGTCGACGCGCATTTCCACCGGTGCCACCTGCGAGTAAAGCCCGATGAACCCGCCCATCGGGCACACATAGCGGCAGAAGGCGCGCCTCTCGAAAACCAGGCTGAGCCCGGTGGCGAGAACGAACATGCCGACCAGCGCCGCGGCGGTGATGCGCGGGCTGGTGAGGATGGTGGCGCTGAACAACGCCAGCAGTGCAAAGGCGGCGTTCTGAGTCCACATGTTGCGCAGGATGGCCGGCACGCGCAGGCCGAGACCTCGCGGCTGGCGTCTTTGTGGCCCAAGCACGGCGCCGCGCTGCACCCAATCACCAACCAGCGGGATCGGGCAGATGCTGCACCAGCCCCTCCCGAAGATGGGAATGAGGAGGATGATCAACGCGGCGAACCAACCGATCCAGACAAAGGCGATGGCGAAGTTGCGGCTGCCGATGGGTGTTCCAATCCATCCTGCCACCGCGGTGAAGGCCAGCCCGGCGAGCATGACCGTCGAGAGCGCCACTTGCCACCCGCGCCTCTTGAGCAGGTTCATCCCACGAGGGCTGAGGGCCATGCGGCGCGGCTTCATCAGGCCGCTGCCTCACGCGCCGGCCGCACCGCGCCGAGGAGAATCGCGGCCAATGCCAGAAGAGCAAGCCCCGCCGCGCGCCAGAAGGCGATTGGCGTGCCCACCGTCAAACGCCCAATCATGAACGGGTGGTACTGCCCGCAGGCCACGTTGCAGCGGATGCGGAACGAACCGGGTTTGTCGGCCACGAAGGTGAGGCGCGAGGTTTGCCCCGGGTCGGCTTCCATGCCCAGATCGTACTGATCCACATACAGCCCGTGCACAACGTCGGTGCTCACCAGTTCGAGGGTCACCGTATCGCCGGCATTCACACTGAGTTCGGAAGGTGCGAAGGCGAATTGCGCTGCCTCGACCCGCAGCGTGACATGCCTCGGCGCGGTGCGCACGAGCGGCAGCGGGATGAGGGCAAGCGCCGCCGCGGCTGAGGCGATGAGCCCCCAGCTTATGAGGCGTGCGAAGCGAGGTCGGCGGTCGGTGATCATGCGCCGCGCGCCTCAGGGCATGTTGGAGGGGCCGAAGCGCGCGTAACGTGCGTCGACGTATTCGCGGATGGCCGGCAGCTCACGGCCCTTGCGCAGCAGGCGCATCGCATCTTGAGTGATGTCGACGCATAGAGTGCAGCCCAAGGCGTGGTTGTCGAATGTGATCGTGCCGCTCTCGTCGATGTCGGCAAGATAACAATCGAGATTCGAGGTGTGGCCGACGTTTCCGCAGCCGCAGTAGCAGGGCAGGGCGCGCAACACCTCGGAGTTGGCGGCGGCGAACTGATAGGCCTCGCGTACCGCGCTGGGCGCTTGCCGGACTGCCTCGGGCAGGGCTTCCACGGGCATCAGGTGCAATTGTCCAGCAGGCGCGGAGGGTCCGCATCCCTGCAAAGAAACGGTCAGAATGAATACGGTTGCGAGGAGCCCCGCTTTACGTACAGGCCGGGATACTGGAGAAATGAGCTTGAATCTGGCCATCCTGCCCATGGTACCCGGGCGAGGCGGCAGGTCGAAGCGCCGGACGGCGCGACACTGTGCCCGCCAAATGGCCTATGCCGTTTGTCAGGCGGAGTGGGTGCCGGAAGAGGGGGCGGGAATCGGCAGACTGACGCGAACCGTCGTGCCACGCCCGGGGGCTGGAAGAATTTCGAGCCTTGCGCCGATCAGGTCGGCCCGCTCGCGCATGCCCAGCAAGCCAAAGTGGCCGGAGGCAGCGAATGCGCCCGGGCTGGAAGGAGGCGGAAAACCGAGCCCGTTGTCGGAAATCACGAGCTCTGCTCGTTTGTCGCCGAAGCTCACCGCCAGATCGGCGCGCATGGCCTGAGCGTGGCGCTGGACGTTATTCAGCGCCTCCTGCGCGATGCGGTATAGCGCGAGTTCGGCTGCGGGGCCGAGCCGCTCCACGTGGCCTTCGCATTTGAATTCCACAACTAACCCCGGCTGAGCGGCCTCACGGGCAAGCATTTCGAGCGCCGGTACCAACCCCAGGTCGTCAAGGTAGATCGGCCGCAGCGCGCGCATCGTCCGGCGCAGGTCCAGCATGGTTGCATCCGCCAACTGTTGCATCTCGTCCAGTGCGGCTCGGTGCGCAGCATCCTCGGCGGCCGGTGCCGCAAGTTGCAGCCTTTGCTTGAGCGCGATGAGCGATTGCAGGGTTACGTCGTGCAGGTCGCGCGCCAGGCGCAATCGTTCTTCCTCCTGGGCGGCAGTGATGGCCCCAATATAGTGGTGCAAGCTGGCCTGCGCAGCCTGCAATTGTTGTGCCATGCCCAGCAATGCCTTCTGCAGGCGTCGGATTTCCTCGATGCCGCCGACCGCGGGCGTGATGGGCGCTAAATCGCCGGCGGCCAACCTGGCGGCCTGCGCCTCCAGTTGCTGCAAGGGTTGAATGATCTGCCGGGCGCCGAACCACAGAGCGATCACCATCATCAGCAGCAGAGGGGCCATGACCAGCGGCCCGACCTGGGAGGTATTAAGCAGCGGGCTGACCACTTGCTGCCAGGGTTCTTCCATGAGCAACGCCCAGGAGCCCACTGGAGCAAAGGCCATCACGTGCTCGCTGCTGCCAGCCGCGACGTACGAGGTTCCGCTTTGCCCTTCGAGCGCCTGGCTGACCCCGGCATGGTCTTGCAGAGAACCCTCGAAGGCGCCCGCCGGATCGGCATACAGCACTTGCCGGTTTTCATCGACGACAGCGATGCGCATGAAGGGATTGCTGGGCAGAATTTGGCGGGAAGTGCGCTCGAAGAGCGGATCGAGGGCGAACGCGCCGATCACCGCCTGTTCGCCATCCGCGCTCCAGGCCGAGGCCAGCGCCGCCGGACGGCCGTTCGAGTCGCTAACCACGGTCAATTGCGGGGCGGTGTTCGATGCGCCGCCGGGCATCGGCCCAGGTTTGGGGATTAGGCTGCTCCATGGGGTCTGGGCCAGCACGTGCCCCATGCGGTCGACCAATGCCAACCCGAGGTCGAAGTCATCGTGGGCCAAGGCGGACTCGGCCAGAAACGTCCCGGGGGAGGCAGGGCGTTCGGCCAACGCGCGCACCGCATCTTCGCGCCGCTCGATCTCTGCCCGCAGCGCCTCGGCCGCGGCGCGCACTGCAAGCACGTCGCGTTCGCCCACCATACGGCGCATCTCACTCTGGTGAACAAGCACACTACCGAAAGATACGACCAACAGCAGCCCGGCCAGGGGCAGGACGATGAAGAAGAAGAGCTGCAGCATCAAACCCAGACGGGGCTTCATGGCCGGCGAGGAAGAACCAAGAAGGGTGGGATGGGGAGGCCGGCCTGCTTCACAACGCCAGCTCCTGCGAGGTGAGCCATCCCAGCGAGACGGCGCGCATGACGGCTTCGGTGCGGCTGGCCGCCTGAAGCTTGGCGAAGATGTGAGCCAAGTGGCCTTGCACCGTGCGGTCGCTGATTCCGAGTTGCAGGCCGATGGCCTTGTTGGTATAGCCGCGCGCCGCCAGACGCAGCACCTCGTGCTCGCGTTCAGTCAGCGCCTGCACGCCGAGCTCTTCGCGCTTGAGGTTCTGAGCCAGAACGCGGCGTGCGACTTCGATATCCAGCGCGGACTTGCCCTCGTCGACGTCGCGAATGGCCTGGATGATCTCCTGCGGTTCGGCGGTCTTGAGCATGTATCCGTGTGCACCGGCCTCCAGGACGGCGATGACGTAAGGTGCGTCATCGTAGGCGGTGAGGATGAGAATACCCACCGACTTCATCTTGGTCCGCGCCCAGCGGGCCACCTCGATGCCGGTGGCTTTGGGCATCTGCACGTCGAGCACGGCCACGTCCGGGGCCAGGCTTTCGATCAATCGCATGGCCTGCTCGCCGTCTTCGGCTTCGCCCACCACCTGTATGCCGGGCGCCTGCTGTAGGAACTGGCGGATGCCGGCCCGAACCACCGCATGATCGTCGGCCAGGAGAACGCGGATTTCGCGCGAGGTGGGGCTCATGCGGGGCCTTGGGAGGATCGATCGCGCACGGGCAATAAGTCAGCGCGTTCAGCCGCATCTGCCCCCTTGGGTCTTGGAGTGGGCTTCGCTTCGATCTCAAAGGCACTCAGATACGGCACGCCAAACCAGGCGACGCCGGCCCCGAAGAGCAGCCCGGTTACGAGGCGCATCAGCGAATTGAACGAACCCCAGGCATCCCCGGCGTAGAAGGCGGGGGAAAGGCGGTTTGCGGTGAGTGCGGCCAGCCACAGGTTCGAGTCGCGAAAGCCGCGCCCGATGCCGGCCACGTCGCTGATGAGATGCGAGCTGCCGTCAACCACCATCGGAATCGCCAGCAGCGCCAGGCCCCACAACGGGAGCGCGGGCAGCCGCCTTCGAAACACCCATCCCAGGATCATCGTGAGCCACAAGCTTGTGTACATCGAAACCATACGGTCGGACCAGGCGACCTTCCATCCCATCCATGGGGTGCCCACGAACTGTCGCAAGATCATCGGATTGGCGGCCTCCGGCCAGACGGTGCGGATTTCCGACAGGCCATAGGTAAGCTTCTCACCGAAAAGGAAGTACGACCGTTCCGGCAACTGATGGCAGACGAACGAGTAGGCGAAGTAGATCGCATTGCCGCCGGCGCTCCAGCCCCAGTGCATCAGGAGAGGGGCAAGCCACGGCAGGCCGACGAAGAGGCCGCCCAGGACGGCAAAAGCGACCAACCACCGCGGTGCTCGGTTCATGGTTGAAACTCGGCCGTTCGTCCGCATCTGTTCATTCTACCTCTCC
>DATEAT010000170.1:0-4918 GCA_035288225.1 Anaerolineales bacterium
AGCACAGCGGCCGAGCAACCACAGGCGGCCTCGGTCGTCGAGGTAACCGGCATCCCCTGTACGGTGCCATGGATGGACGTCCACGTTGAACTTGGTCTCCTCGTCACCATATCCATGAAGGTAGCCAGGCAGAACGTGAATGCCGCTAACCACGATCTCACCTGCCACCCCAGGAGGCAGGCATGCCGCCGCGAATTCTGTTCGAGTGTATGGGCCGATCGGTATGCCCCACTGGTCTCGCAGGATTCTAAGCTCGATGGCTGGCACTGGATGGCCGGCGAGGAGACCCCGCCCAGCGAGCATAGCGGCCACATCTTCAACGCCCATCGCGTGGTGGGCGATCTGCGCAATCGGTTCGGCTTCAGTGGAGCCGTAGACGGCGATGATCTCGGCTTGTGGAGCTAGCGACTGCAGCTTGCCGAGCAATCGCGGGAAGACCGGCGCGCCCCCGCTGAAGACCTTCCTGAGGCCCGGAAGGGTTACACCTTGCTCCATGCAGTAATCGGCCAGGCATTCCAGGAGCGCAGGCGAGGCAACGGCGCGCGTGGGGTGGTGAGCTTGAATCTGCGCCACAAGAGGGGCGGGATCGATGCAGCCCGGGCGCCGCAGATCGGCGTTCGGTATCAGACTTGTGATGCCGGACGCGAGATTGGTCAGAACGAATATTGGCAGAGCGGTCAGATCGATCTCGCCAGGCGTCGGTCCAAGGCTCTGATCCAGTACCCGGTGCTGGGCCATCAGAAAGCCATGGGTTCGCACGGCCGCCCTGGGCTGGCCGGTGCTGCCACTGGTGAAGGTGAGCAGCGCTGGAGTCTCCGATGCGCATGGGTAGATCTGTTCATAAGGTGCCAGGCTATCGGAGCTGGCCCACCTCGCGGCGCCAGGCACCGGGACGCCGATAGCGAACTTAATCGGGATGTGTCGCAGGGCCGGTGAGAGGAAACGTAATAGATGCGCCTTGGAGCTGGCAATCAGCCCTCTTGGTGGGTATAGCGCGCAGCAGCGGTCGATGTGCTCCCTTCCCGCCGAGGGGTCCAGAAACATGGCCACCAGTCCCAGGCGAAAGATAGCCAACAACGCGATGTACAGCTCGGCGGACATAGGATGAAAGACCAAGACAGCATCGCCGGGCCGCAAACCGGCGCCGCGAAGCAACGCTGCAGCCTGCGCCGACGCGCGTTCCAGTCCAGCGAAGGTAAGAGCGCGACTACTGCCGTTCCGCGTCTCCAAGATGGCGACGGCCTCGGGACAGGAGGTAGCACGCTCTTTCAGCATCTCGCCGATGTTCATCGCTATCCCCTCACCCTTCCCCGCTCCCAAATTGGGCGGAGACGATCTTATTGCGAGATTTTCTTACTCAGGGCACCAGCGTCCTGGCGAATAGGGTGTAACGCCGGATCGTGTGCGCATAATGGCAGCTTATCTTCCGAGAGTGATTGGTCTCGATCATGAGGGCATGGATGACTCGAGTGTAGCCGAGCCTCCGGGCGATCTCATGCGCACGCGCAATCAACAGGCTTCCCAGGCCGGCACCGGCGTGCTCGGGCACCACGGCAACGGTTTTGAGAATGACCGTGTCAATTGCCTGTCCCCGTCTGGCCTGCAACAGGTCCGGCAGCGCGAAGACGAAGCCGATGGGCCGCTCCCTGAGCTCCGCGATGAGCACCATCTCGGGCCGCATCAAGCGCAGCATGGTGCGGTACTGGACATTGAATTCCGCCTCGTCGATCGGCGCGTAGAGGAAGTTGCTTTGGAAGCTGCTTCGGGAGAGGGTGTAGATGCAGTGCGTGTCATCCTCGAGGCGCCGCAAGTCCAGCGGCCGGATCCGGACGCCCTGCGCGCTCAGGCGGGCGCCCACCTCTTCCATGCGCGGATCCTCCCGGCCGAGATCGCCATTAATCGCCGAGCTGTAGTGGGCTAGGGGGGTGAAACCGGCTTCAAGGAAATGGCGGGGCCAGTCGTCGGGGTTGTCCGGTTCCAGGAAAAAGACCGGCTCGCTGCCTCGCTCGGTGATAAGCCGGTAGCGTCGCCAGGTATTGCCGTCCATCGGACCGACCGCCAGGGTGCAGCCGCGCGCCGCCAGTTGTTCGCAGGCGTGCTTCAAGAGGCGGTGCGCGGACATCGCATCACGGACGGCGTAATGGCCGATAATCCCAAGCTGGTGTCCCGGCAAAGGCGGTGTGCGGCGCCACCAGAGGGAGCAACGCCCCACCGTCTCGCCATTGTTGCCAACCAGGATCCAGTGCTCATCGCACGCGTGTCGAACCAAGTCTGCAGGATCCAATGGTGTCAAATCGCCTGCTCTACTCCATTGCTCCTGCTCCTCTGGCGCTCTGACGGCGATCAGTTGATTCATGTTCCATCACTCCTTTATGCGAACGTCACACGTGCCGAAGTGCCTCCGCGATGGGGATGCGCGTGGCGCGCCACACCGGCAGCAGGCAACCAGCCGCTGCGGTCAGGGCGCAGAGTAAGAGCACCTGCAGCGCGTCGCGGAGGCCGAGCTCGATGAAGATGCGAAAGCTCCGAGTGATTCCCGGGGCCGGAGGCATGGCAACCCCTTCACGCAACGGCCCTGCGGAAAGCGCACAGCCAGCCAGAAGCCCAATGAAGCCCCCCAGGACACCCAGCGCTATCGCCTCCAGGATGTGGCCGAGCGCAATCTCCAAGCGGCTGTCCCCGCTCGCGCGCAGGGTGCCGATTTCGGCCGTGCGTTCCATGACGGTCATCGAGATCACATTGAAGATACCGAGGAACACCACCAAGAGAATGATGCTCCGGATGAAGCTGAACTGCGCGTCGAGCCAGTCCACTGCGTGCCGATAATACACTTTGTCCAGCTCGTCAAAGGGAACCGCCTCCAGCTCCGGCAGCGCGGCCTTAGCGGCCATGGCGAAGGCGGGCCAGAGTTCAACCCCAGAAAGCGCGACCGAAATTGATTCCACTCGGTCCGTCCCCAGGAGCCTCTGCGCGATCTTGATGGGAAGACGGAACGCGCGGCTATCGAATTCTTGAGACCCCGTATGGAACACCCCTGTGACGATGAGCCTGGCGCTGCGGATGGTCATCGTTCTGTCTCGCGCGACCAGGAGAACTTCGTCTTTGACGTGAACGCCCAAGCCCTGTGCCAATCCTTGCCCCAGCACGATCCCGTCCGCCCGGTTCTCGAAGTTTCCTCCTTCCCTGAAGTTCAACTGGTCGAAGAAGCGCGCCTCCGCGATGCCGTCAATCCCCTCTCCCTGCCCCGCCACGGCGCCCCCTCCCGCCATCACCATTGCGCTGATGGTGAGGCGTGGGAAGAGGTCCACGACGCCCGGCAACGCCCGCAGCCTTTCCATGACCGGCTCGGGCTGCTCGATCCACTTCTCCCACGGGCGGACGTGCGCCACTCCGCGGTAGCCCCGGACATACAATTGACCGTGGCCCCAGCGGGCGCGGATCGTATTGGCGCGGTATTGATTCATGAGCCCCCGGTTGAAGCCCATGAAGACGAACAGTCCCATTGCGCCCATGGCGACCGTGCCGAGCGCGTACATCGAGCGGCGTCGGTTGCGAAAGACGTTTCGCAGGGCCAGCCTGAACAGGATCGGCACGCGCCTCATTTGATCACCCTCCCATCGGTGAGCTGGACCACGCGGTCAGCGGCGGCGAGGATGCGAGGATCGTGGGTGGAGAAGACGAAGGTGACGCCACGCTCGTGGTTCAGCCGACGCATCAGGTCCATTACCGCCGATCCTGTGGCCTGGTCCAGCGCGGCGGTGGGTTCGTCTGCGAGTATCACGTCGGCGTCTCGCACCAGCGCCCGAGCGATGGCGACCCGCTGACGCTGGCCGCCTGACATGCCGTTCGGCCGCTGGTCGGCTTGGGCGCTTATGCCCACCGCTTCGAGAGCCTGGAGAACCCGCCGCTGCACTTCCACCCCGGGCACCGTGCGTCTTAGGAGAAAGTACTCGACGTTTTCGTAGGCGGTAAGGACGGGAATGAGATTGAAGGTTTGGAAGATGAAGCCGATGCGTTCACGCCGCAGACGGGTGCGCTCTCGTTCACTCATGCCCGAGACCTCAGCCCCATCAAGGCGGACCGTGCCTTCGCACGGCCGCTCCAGCAGGCCAAGGATGTTCAGCAACGTAGTCTTTCCGGAGCCGGAGGGGCCGGAGATTGCCATGAACTCGCCCTTCCGCACGTTTAGGTCAACTCCGCAAAGGGCCTGCACACCGTGCCGGTCGAGATTGTAGCGGTACGAGACACCCCTGACCTCATACAATGTCATCGCCCAAGACCTCCGAAGTGATGGATGTGCGTTTCCCGGGGAATACCCTGTGGCTCATCGGGCGCGCCTGCCTGGCGATGGCGCGCCGGGGGCGGAACAGGACAGAGAGCATGACCAGGACGACGGCGATCCCCAGATGCGCGGCCAGCGCCGTCGCGTTCAACGTGAGAAGAGATCTCAGTAGAAAGAAGGCGCCCAGGGGGATGAATAGATTGTCCAGTCCTCGCCATGCAATCGCTTCGAGCAGCATGACGAGGAGCGCAAGGGTGAGGGCGATGACCACGGATTCTGCGCGGCCTGTGTTCGTGAACAGGAGCAGGGGAACCTGGGTGCTGAGGAAGGCGACGATCAGGAAGGCGGCGGAGCCCTCTACGCTCTTCTCCCCGTCACCCGCAGGATAGCGCAGTGTCCCGTAGCGCTTTCCAATCAGGGCGGCGCCGGAATCGGCCAGGGCCAGGATGAGCATGGGGATGCAAAACGTTATCGGGTCACCGGCCGACAGGAGGAACACCAGGCCGACGGCCAAAGGAAAGTAGATCTCCCCCATCGACTGCCGCGCTACGCCGTCAATGACCCCCCCGAGGAGTTGTTGCAGAGGTCGGGAAAGCCTGAGGGAAGTCAGGAAGAGGGTAAACACGACGGTCAGCA
>DATEAT010000171.1:0-11517 GCA_035288225.1 Anaerolineales bacterium
CCAGCGGCTTGAGCCCTTCGCCGGGGTTGGGCGCCACGAGGAATTCCACCCGGTCGAGGCCGGCGGCCTCATAGGCCACGCGCCGCTCTCCGGCATAGGCCCCCAGCGGATCGTCCTTCCACTGGATATCGACCGCAAAGCGTGCGCCGGCCATGCGAAGATCGCCCAGTTCAGCCTCGATGCCGCGTGCGAGATCGGCCCCTGCGGCCCGCCGCTTCTCGGAGAGCGCGGCGCCCAGCGTGCCCACGCTGCGCAGCCTTTGTTCTTCCTGCGCCGCGAGTTCGGCCATGCGTTCATCGGCATGGGTGATGCCGTCCATCTCGCGCTGAGCTTTCAGCGCGTACTCACCAATGGCCGCGAGTGATTCGCCGTACTTGCGCTTGAGGTTGGCAATGAGTTCGAGGCGCTCCTCAACCTGCTCCAGACGCCGCGGGTTGAACTCGATCGATTCGCGGTACGCCCGCAGCTCGCGTGCCAACTCGGCCAGCTGCTCCGCCGCGCCTTGCAGCGAGTCGCGCGCCGCGTTGCGTGTTGTGTCGATGCGTGCCAGCGCGCTCAGGGCGCGCTCGGCTTCGCCGACGAGATCTGTGGCGGCCACCCTCTCTTGGCTGCCCTCATCCAAAGCCAGGATGGCCGCATCGGCCAGCGCCGCCAGTTGTTCAGCGTTCGCGAGGCGCGTACGCTCCTCGAGCAGCGTCTCGTCCTCACCCGGTTTGAGTTTGGCCGCGCCGATCTCGTTGATCTGAAACGTCAGCATGTCGGCCCGCCGAGCCGCGTCGCGTTCGCCGTCGCGCAGCCGTTGCAGCTCTTCGCGCACCGCGCGCAAAGCCAGCACCTCCGCCGCCAACGCGTCGCGTTCCGTCTCAACTCCCGCGAAGCGATCCAAGAGACCCAGATGCTCGCGCACGCGCAGCAGCGAAAGATGTTCCGATTGGCCGTGCACGTCGACCAGATATTGACCGATCTCGCGCAATACGCCGAGGTTGACCACGCGCCCGTTGACGCGCGCGATGTTGCGCCCTTCGCGGCGCACCTCGCGTCCCAGGGTAAGCGTGCCGTCTTCTTCCCACAGACCTTCCGCCTCCAAGATGGACTGCACCTCGCTGCGCAACTCGGACGGCAATTGGAAGGCGCCTTCCACCGTCGCCACCTCCGCAGAGGTGCGGATGACGGCGCTCTCCGCGCGCCCGCCCAGAAGGAGCTCGATCGCATCGACGATGATCGATTTGCCCGCGCCGGTCTCGCCCGTAAAGACGATCAGCCCCGGCTTGAGCGTGAGGTGCAGCTCATCGATGATCGCGAAGTTGTGGATCCACAGTTCAGTCAGCACGTTGGGTTCTCACGTCCGTTGTGGAGAATCCTTCACCGCCGAGAGCGCCGAGACATCCGCGAGGAACCGAGGATGAGTGCCGCTGTCGCCCCGGCATGGCTGCTCGCGCGGCCTGGGCGGCTCGCTCAAATCCGGATGCCGCGCAGGCTGGCCACGAGCGCGCCGATCATCAAGAAGGCGTAAGCCGCGGGATAGACAATGGCCACCAACCCGCCGGCCAGCGCCTGCAGCGCACCGCCGCTGAGCAATCCAAGGCCGACGAGCACCAGTGGTCCGAGCACCTGCGGTGTGATTCCCACCGCGGCCCCGATGCCGGCCGCCAGCGGCAGGTAGCGGCTGCGGCGACGGCGAACCGCACGCCGCACGATTTCTGCTGTGCCGACCCCAATCGAGGGGGCGATGAAGAAGATGAAGAAACCCACGAACGAGAGAACCAACGACCCCAGGGCCGCGGCCACCGCCGAAACCACGAAGGCAATGGCAAAGTCGTACCACTGGGCGGTTTCGAAGATCTTCTGTTGCCCGCGCACGCACTCTTTGCAGCGATAGCCCACCGGTGTGAGCACCGCGCATTTGGCGCAGATCGGCTTTTCGCAGCGGTTGCAGCGCAGGGTTGCAGGCCGCCCGGGGTGGTAAGCGCAGGTCGTGGAGGCAGCGTCGGAGGCAGTCATGAAACGGCTCTCAGGAACTGCGCTGCATGCGCGACATCATGTTGCGGAAGAAGTAGCCGCGGCCCTGCACGCGTACGAATCGGGCTTCGTCGGCCGAGGTCGAAACGTGCAGTTCGTCGCCGTCGGCCATATCGTCCGACGGCTGGCCGTCGCACGAGAGCAGGGCATCGTGCTCGTAGTGGAGGATGATCGATGCACGTGAACCCTCGGGCAAGACGATGCCGCGATCCATCGACAAATGCGCGGCAATCGGCACGAGCAGGATGTTGCGCATCTCGGGCGGCAGGATCGGCCCGCCCGCGGCCAGTGCATAAGCCGTCGAGCCGGTGGCCGTGGCCGCGACCAATCCGTCGGCGGCATATATAGCCAGCGGGTCGCCGTCAATGCGCGCCTCCAGGCGCAGCAGGCGCATCATGCGCCCGCGCGCCACAACGCACTCGTTGAGCACTTCCCACTCGCCGAGAAGCGTCTCGCCGCGGCGGTGTTCGGCGTGCAGCATCATGCGCCGTTCGACCCAATAATGCCCCTGCAGGACCTGGCTCAAGCCTTCACGCCATTCCTCGCGCCGGAATTCGGCCAGGAAGCCGAAGCGCCCGAGGTTGACGCCCAGGATGGGTACGTGCGAGGGGGCGCACGCGTGCACCGAGCGCAGCATGGTCCCGTCGCCGCCCAGCGCAACCAGCAGGTCGAAGGCCCGCTCCCGCAGTCCGCGGGTGATCTCTTTATCGGTCAACAGACCACGCGTGACCTCGACCCCCTTCTCACGCAGGAAGGCGGCGATGTCGGGACTCAACTTGGCGGCTTCGGGCAATCGAGGGTGATGAGTCAGCGCGATGCGCTGCGGAGGCGGGAGAGGCGCGGTCGCGGAGGTCATGGCCCGGCTATTATAGCGCCTCGCTCGAGCTCCGGCGCGCGATGAACACCTCGACCGCCTCGCCGGGGCGCGCGCCCAGTCGTTGTGCCGCGTTGCCGTTCACCTCGGCCAGGCACAGGTGCTCGTCGCTGCTCCACAGTGCCACCAGCGAGCCGGCCGTGCCTTCAGCGAAGGTGCGCACCATTCCGGCGATCTCGAACTGGCCGAAGCGCACGCGCTCAACCTGCCCCCCGGCGCAATGCGCCGGCTCAATATTCGTCAGCACGTTCCCGAAGCGGTCGATCGTGGTCACCTCACCGCGCAGCCCACTCGTCGTCTGCTGCGGTTCGGCGAAGGGCAACGACACCGGATCCGCCAGCGGTGAGCCAAGCTGGGTGAGTGCCACGCCGCACGCTAAATGGGCCGCCACCGGAGCAAAGATATCGCGTCCGTGAAAGACGGGGCTCACTTCGCGCAACCAGTACTCGCGACGGTCGAGCACAACGACCTCACAAGCCAGCCCGGCACGCTGTGCGCCCTTCATCAGCAGCGTGGCCAACCCGTTATCCGGCCCGACAAACCACTGCTGCCCGATGCGCGCCGCGATCGGGCGGCGGGCCGTGCCCACGCCCGGGTCGACCACCGCCAGGTGAATCGTCCCCGGCGGGAAGTAGGGCGCTGCGCGCGCCAGCGCGCGTGCGGCCTGGCGCACATCCTGCGGCGGGATGAGATGCGTCAGGTCGACCATCTGCACGTCAGGCGCAATCGAGAGGATCACGCCGCGCAGGATGCCAACGAAGACATCCTGCTCGCCGAAATCCGTCAGCAGGGTGATGCACGTCACGGGCACGATGGACTGTGCGTCTCTGGCGAGGTGTTTCGAAAGGACCATCGTTTTCATGCCCCCATCCCTAACCCCTCCCCGGGCTTGGGCCCGTCACGTTTGCCATCGCGACTCGCCGGGGGAGGGGAGAGGTCTTCAAGGAGGCGGGGGGCTTCGCCCCCCGCCTCCTTGAGTTTTTCCACCCCCTCTCCGCCGCGACCCGCTTCCTCCGAGATTGCCGGGAAGCGGAGAGGGGGAAGGGGGTGAGGCGGGAATGGTCTGGCCGCAAGCAGCTAGCGCATCTTGAACCGCGCCTGGAAGAACCGCAGGTGTTCCGGTTCATACACCATGCGCAGCCCGCGGATCTTGGAGCGCGTCTCGTAGAGCGCCAGGCAGCTCTCGGCCACCACGTCCATGTGCAAGTTGGTGTACACGCGCCGCGGAATGGTCAGTCGCACCAACTCGAGCTTGGGGTACTTGTGTTTGCCGGTGGCCTTGTCGCGCCCGGCCGAGACCACACCGCGTTCCATTGCACGAACGCCGGAGTCGACATACAGTGCGGCGCACAGGGCTTGAGCCGGGAACACATCCTGCTCGAGGTGCGGCAGAAAGCGCCGTGTATCCAGGAACACGCCGTGCCCGCCGATCGGCAGCACGATCGGCACGCCGCCGGTGCGCAAGCGGTTGCCCAGGTAGTGGACCTGGCGCACGCGCGAGGCCACATATTCGTCTTCGCACATCTCGTACGTGCCCAGGGCGATGGCCTCCATGTCGCGCCCGGCCAGCCCGCCGTAGGTGTGCAGGCCCTCGAACACGACCACCATCTCGCGGGCCTTCTGAAAGAAACCCTCATTACGCGTGGCCAGGAAACCCCCGATGTTGACCAGGTTGTCTTTCTTGGCTGAGACCGTGCAGCCCTCGCCGTACGACATCATCTCTTTGATGATCTCCCGCACGGTGTGGTCGGCGTAGCCTTTCTCGCGCTGCTGGATGAAGTAGGCATTCTCCACCACGCGCGTCGCGTCGAAAATGATGGCCAGCTTGTTGCGCTTGGCCCAAGCCGAGACCGCGCGCAAACTGGCCATCGACATCGGCTGGCCGCCGGCCATATTGACGCACGTGGCCAGCGAGAGGTACGCGATCGAACTTGCCCCATGCTCCTTCACCAGTTTTTCAAGTTTGGCCAGGTCGACATTGCCTTTGAAGGGGTGCTCGCTCGTGGGGTCGTGGGCCTCATCAATGATCACATCCACAAAGACGCCGCCCGCGCGTTCGACGTGCTCACGGGTGGTGGTGAAGTACATGTTCATCGGCACGAATTGGCCGGGGCGGATGCGTATCTGCGAGGTGATGTGCTCGGCGCCGCGGCCCTGGTGGGTGGGCACCACGAAGGGGAAGCCGTACACGTCCTGCACGGCCTTCTCTAGTTTGTAGAAATTGCGGCTACCGGCGTAGGCCTCATCCCCCAGCATCATCCCGGCCCACTGCCGGTCGCTCATCGCGCTGGTACCGGAATCGGTGAGCAGATCGATGTACACATCTTCGCTGCGCAA
The DNA here is from genome assembly GCA_035288225.1 of Anaerolineales bacterium. Classification (GTDB taxonomy): domain Bacteria; phylum Chloroflexota; class Anaerolineae; order Anaerolineales; family RBG-16-64-43; genus RBG-16-64-43. The sequence goes on from DATEAT010000171.1 coordinate 5,231, forward strand.
GAGAAACGTGTTGAAACCGGCCTCCGCCATGGCGCGCGCCCGCGCCCGCCGCGGGATCTGGCGAATCGGCTCAACCATTTTGATCTTGTAGGGCTCAGCGATCGTGCGCTCGGGCATCATCTGCCTCCTCAAGGGTGGGGTTCGCGAGGGTAAAGCAAGAGGTCGAGCCGTTTGCAGGGGTGGCGCACGAAGCGGGGTTCAGGCCAGCCAGCCGGCCAATACCCCTGCCAGCGCAGCGCCTACCGTTGTGCAGGCGAAGTTTACCACTTCGTTTGAGACCACAGCCCAGCCGCCGGTGAGCGCGGTCGAACCACCGCAACGGTGTTGGGGATGCTGTTCGGTAGCTTTGCCGCAGACGAGGCAGCGGTAGCGTGCTTGCAACGTCGCTCCGAGCAGGCTATCGGCCAGCGCCCCCACGCTTCCTGCAACGGCCGTAAGCCCAGCCAGCAGCAGCGGTGCCCGCGCGCCGGGCGCACTCAGAAGCGACAACAGTGCGATGAGACCCGCCCCGCCAAATGAGGCGGCCAGGCCGGCACCGCTCACCGCACCCGAGGTTCCCGGTGTTGCGGGTGCAAGCGTGGTAATGAGCACAGGCCGGCGTCCAAGGCGCACGCCGATTTCGGTTGCCCAGGTATCGGCGTTGGCGGCCGCCAGCGCACCCGCGAACGCGGCCCAGACCACCGGGGAGAGTTCCCCGGCGGCGGGAAGAATCGCCCCGGCCACGAGGGCCGCCAACCCTCCATTGGCCAGCACCTGCGCGGCATCCCGCCGCCCGCTTTTCGAAAACTTGTCCGCTGCCTCGGCGGCGCGCGGGTTAACTGCCCGCGTGAGCAGCGACGAACTGATGAAGAAGGCGAGCAGCAACGCCGCGCCAGGCAAGCCGGCGCCGCCAAAGACCATCGTGCCGACAAGAACCGCAGCTGCTGCGCCGCCCGGCGAAAGCAACCCCATACGGAAAGCCGCCAGGCTCACGATCAGCGCCAGGCCGAGGGCCAGCAACCAGCGAGAGAGGAGGATGTTGATCACGTGTGGATAAGTGCGCCCGGCTTGTTGACAACTCCGCCTGCGGAGTGCAGAAGAGGCGCACAGCCTGCCAGGTCCGTGTGGATAAGTGGCACCGCGCTGTGGAGTGGCGAGAGCGGACTCACAATCACCATCACCGCGGCCGGCCGCTTCACGCGAAGCGCAACAGCGTAAGGACTCCGATCCACAACCCGACGGTCGTCATCAACCCCACGCCCATCACCATGTACGCCGCCACGTAATCGCGCCGGCGCACAGCCACCCAACCCAGCCCAAGATCCAACAGCCAGGCCAGCATTCCAAAAACCGGCAGCAAGAGCATGCGAGCTGGCGAACCCAAACCCGTGGGCACGCCGGCGGAATCGAAGGTAAAGGGATGCTCACGCACCAAGGCAGGCTGCACGGCCAGCAGCAACATCATGAGCAGCAACAAACCGCTGGAAGTCGTGGCGACGGCGGCTTGCGCGAAACGGCTGCCCAGCAACTCGCGGGTGAAGGTGTGACGGCGATACGAGAGGGCTTCTGCCTTCTCCGCCGAGATGACCGCGCTGAAGCGGGAGAAGGCATCCACAAACCCGGATAGATCGGCCGGAGAAAGTGCCCAGGCGCCATGGGAGGTGGCAACCAACACAAGGTTCGCACCGCTGGAGGAGGCGAAGGCCTCCACGTGCTGCCCGTCCTCCACTGTGAAGCGAGCGCGCGACCATCCGCTGCGGGCACCGACCCGCCGGCGCACGCCTGGCGCAATCCCCCCGCCTGTGCGCAACTCCACGATGTGATCGAGCGGCACCACTTCCAGGTCGCCACCCCAGCGTAGGGTCAGTGCCTGCGAGTCGAGTCTATAGCTGGCACGTGCGAGCGCGATCAGGCGCGTAGCGATGACAGGCAGCCCGGCGATGGCCGCCGCGACGCCCAACAACGCCCCCGCCGACTGCCAATTGAGAGTCGCCCCCAGCAGGCGCCATAGTCCAAATCCCAAGACGGCGCACAGCCCGAGGCCGGCGGAGAGGTGGATGGCCAGCGCGCGTGCACGCACAGGTGTGAAATGCATCAGGATGAAGTCCGTGCGGCGTGCAGCATGCGCTCAGGCCTTCGCCGCAATCCGTTCCACGTCGTACACCGGGGTCAGCCACGAAGAGTACTTGGCCTCTCCGCCGCGCACGACCTGGAAGTACAGGTCGCGCAGGCGCGTCACCACCGGGCCCATACGGCCCTCGCCGAGCGGCCGGTGGTCGATGCGCGTGATGGCGGCAATCTGCACACCCGTCCCGCAGAAGAAAGCTTCCTCGGCCAAATAGACTTCGGTGCGATCGATCGGGCGCTCCACCACGGTCAGGCCGAGGTCGTCACGCGCCAGGGTGATCAGCGTGCGGCGTGTGATGCCCTCCAGGATGTTATCAGTGATCGGCGGCGTGATGAGCTCACCGTGGCGCACCATGAAGAAGTTCTCAGCGCTGCCTTCCGCCACATGCCCATCCGAGTTGAGCACGATGGCCTCGTCGTACCCCGAACGCAGGGCATCCGTCTTGATCAGCGCGGAGTTGACGTACGACCCGGTGATCTTGCCGCGCGCGGGGATGCTGTTGTCGTCGACACGGCGCCAGGAGGAGATGGTGGCGTGAGCTCCCTCCTCGTGCTCCAAGTAACGCCCAAAGGGCACGGCCACAATCGCCACGCGCGATTGCAGGTCGTGCAGACGCACGCCGATCATCTCCTCGGCAAAGTATGCCAGCGGGCGCACATACATGTCCGCCTTATGTTCCTCGGCGCGCAGCAAGTCCACAGTGTGTCTGAGCAAGTCCGCGCCGTCGTACGGGAGCTGCATGTTGAGTAAGCGCGACGACTCGATGAAGCGGCGAAAATGGTCGAGCGGGCGGAACAGGTACAGTTGAGCCCGGGCTTCATTCCAGTAGGCGCGCAGTCCGCCGAAGACACCGGTGCCGTAGTTCAGGCTGTGGTTGAGCATCCCCACGTGTGCTTGCGCGTAGGGTACGATGCGGCCCTCAAAAAACGCAAATGTGGGACCCGCCATTCTCCCTCCTATGCCAAGCGGTCCGTGCCCTCCGCAACCGCGAGGCGATTATATCCCCACCCTCCGGCCCATCGTCCATGAGTTGTGATTGCCTTGACGAGGCAGATGATCTGCCCTACACTAGGCGCAACAGGCGCCCCCCGTCAGCCGGGCAAGCCCGCTTGCTCAGCGCGACGGGGGTTTTGTTTCCCGGGAGACGCCACGCGTGGGAATCACTCCCCTCTCACCACGGCTGCCCCCTCCCTGCGATATGCTGCACGGGCGGGGCCACCGTGCGTTCCTCGCTACGATCCTGCTGATCACGGCATTCGCCACCGGCGCCTGCCTGCCGCGTCTGCCGGCCTCCAAGCGAGCCGTGCTCGCCACGCACGCGCCCACCCTAGTACCCAGCCCGTTCATCCCGCCCGACCAATTGGCTGCGCCGGGTGAGGCCACGCTCATCCCGGTGCCGCTTTCCACTCAAGCCGCTGGCAGCGACTGCCGCGAAGCTCCCGGGCGCTTAGCGAACGATACGGCGCCCAACTCGCTGGGCGGCCCCACGCTCACATGGATCGCGTATCTCCCGCCCTGTTACGAGGCCGATCCCGGCGTGCGCTACCCGCTGCTGATTCTGTTGCATGCCGCAGAGCGCAATGCGCAGCAGTGGCGCTCGCTCGGTATCGCCGAAACCGCCGACCGCATGATTGCCTCGGGCGCAGTGCCGCCGTTGATCATCGTCATGCCCAACTCGCCGCTGGACAATGCCTCGGACGCGTTCATCCTGGCTGATCTCCTGCCGGCTCTCGATACACGCTACGCTTTGAACGAGGGCCGCGAGCAGCGCGCGATCGGCGGCCTCTCGTTGGGAGCGGCCCAGGCCCTGCGCGTCGAGATGCAGCGCCCCGATCTCTTCGGCGCGTTGGGGCTGCACAGCTTGACCCCGGTGGAGGTGGATCAGGCCCACCTGCCCGGCTGGCTCACGGCGATGCCGGCCGGCCTGATGCCGCAGGTGTATGTCGATATCGGGGACAAGGACGCCCAACGGGATGCGGTGCATGCCATCGCCGATCAGCTGAGCGCGAGCGGATTGGATGTCACCTGGCAGCTCAATTCCGGGGCGCATGCGGATTCTTATTGGCGGGCGCATCTGGCGGAATATCTGGGTTGGTATGCAAGCGAGTGGCGTTGAATCGCACCGCGCCCGACGGGGTACGCCGGGCGCGGTTGCGTTTGGAGGAGAATGCACGCTGAAGAATAGCCGCGCTAAGTGAGACTCGCCTGAAATGCGGCTAAGCGCCGGATGAGAAAGCTCGCGGCCCGGACATCTCTCCGGGCCCCGGCCATCCGCACCCAACGACTGAAGAAAAGCACAGGCCCCCGTTACGCACGGGGGCCTGTGACATTGGGCACGAGTCGAGGGTTGGGCTCGCGATCAGGGCTTCTTTTCGGCGTGCGGCTCGGATGGCGGGCGCCCGGCACGCATTCCGAAGAACAGCACGCTCGCTCCAGCACCCAGGGCGTAGGCACCCACTGTGCCAGCCCCGCTGTAGATGCTCAACGTCACCACCGAACCCAGTAATCCGAGCAAGGCGGCGATTTCCAATTGCCACCACTTGGCTTCCGTAGTGAACGGCAACGAGGCCAGCCATCCGGCGGCCACGCCAAAGACCAGGAAACCCAGCGGGCGGAAGATGAGGCCCAAGATCTGCAGAACTGCCGTGATCGAATTCATATCCATCGCGGTTCCTCCTCCTTAGACGCGGGGTCGGGCAGCCCGGCGCCGGGCCTGCCTCGCCCCATCCGGGACGGTGGAAGCATACAACAACCACATGCATGTGGCAAGGCGCAGCCGCAAATGGTCCTCCGGCACACCCTAAGCCAGTTTGGCTTCCAGGCTGATCGCCGTGGCAGCCAGCAGGCGCGAGATCGGACAGCCGAGCTTGGCCTGTTCCGCCTTGGCCTGGAAAGTGGCCTTATCGATTCCGGGAACCTTGGCTTCGGTGACCAGGTGGATGCGCGTCACCGTCCACTTGTCGGCCACCTTCTCCAGATGCACATGCGCCTGGGTGGTAATGCGCTCCGCCGTGAACCCGGCGCCCTCCAATTCCCCCGAGAGCGCCATCGAGTAACAACCCGCATGGGCGGCTGCGATCAACTCCTCCGGATTGGTCCCCGCGGCCTCCTCGAAACGCGAACCGAACGAATACGGGCCTTCATAGGCTCCCCCGCCAAGTTTCATGCGTCCACGCCCGCTGCGCAGCCCGCCTTCCCACACCGCCTCGGCAATTCGCTCTGCCATCGTTCCTCCCTCACTTGAATTCATCGCTCGCCGGCCTTCGCGCCGCGAGCCTGTAAGAGCCGAGGCGATTATAGCCGGGTGGGCCATGGAATTGCGAGTGGTTGTGCAAGGAATAGAATCGCGGGCCTCGCGGCGTGGTCAGGGGCACACAATGGGCCAGCTCTCTGCGCGGCCCTCCTCGAGCGGCAATCCCAGGTAGGGCGAGGGGTCGAGGGTGTTGCCGAACTCGAGCTCATTGCGGAAATGGCCGAGGCCGTCGTCGCGCACGATGGAGAAGTGCAAGTGGATCCCCACCGGGTTGTCCGGGTCGCCCGAGTAATCACCCTGGTGGCCAAGCACGGTGCCCGTCGCCACCGGCACCTCCACGCTGCCCGGCGGGAAAGCGGGGTCGACGAACGAATCGCCGTTCGCATCGGCCATGTGGGTGTAATAGAGCCAAATCTGCCGGCCGGGCTGCAGCGGATCCTCGGGCACACGCACGATGACCGTGCTCTTCCATTCGGCGAGGCGCGTCAGGTAGCCGGCGTAGGCAGAGAGCACGGGCGTCTCGCCCAGCGGCAACGGGCCGAACACATCGATGCCCTGGTGTCGGTGCAGCGGGCGGAACGAATCGCCGCGGACGAATCCAATGTAGCCATCGGTCGGGAAGAGGAAGGCGGCCGAGCCACAACGCTGCCCAGCCCGCAACATCCAGTCGGCGTGGGCTGTCGGCTGCCTCAGATACTCACGCAGCCTCACCAGGCGCGAGGCTGCGCCGCCCCAGGTGCGCCACGCAAAGTAGGCGCCCACCAGGAGCACGATGATGAGCAGCGAGAGAAGTGCGGTTGGTCGTCGCATGTCGGCCTGTCGCGCCCGCGGACGGGCGGCGCGTCGAATTATACGCGCCCTGCTTGACAAATCCATTTGGTATAATGCGGACACATGGACTAGGCCCCTCGGCGGCATTCCGGCTGC